>JAGBGO010000027.1 GCA_017935905.1 Clostridia bacterium
AACACACTCCCCGGCTTTACGGATATCAGTATGTATGCCAAACTTTGGAAAGCCAGCGGCCTTTCCTATTCAGATTTGCTGGACCGTTTGATTGACCTTGCTTTTCGGCGGAAAGAAGAACACGAGAGGTGCTGCCATGAGTGACAACAGACCCATTGGTATTTTCGACTCCGGTTTAGGCGGTCTCACGGTACTCAAAGCCGTGCAGGAACTCCTCCCTAACGAGTCTTTGGTGTATTTCGGTGACAGTGGACGGACGCCTTACGGTACCAAGTCTCCGGAAACCGTTTTGAAATATACCTTCCAGGATATCAACTTCCTTTTGGAACACGACGTAAAGATGATCGTCATTGCCTGCAACACCGCCAGCGCCTGCAGTTTAGATGCAGTTTTGAAGCAATATACCCTTCCCATTGTGGAAGTGGTAGGACCGGGTTCCCGGGCTGCGGTTCGCACGTCCAACACGGGACGCATCGGCGTGATCGGCACGCCTGCCACCGTCGCCTCCGGCGTATATGAGCGGGCTATTCAAGCAGCGGCGGCGAGACTGACGCCGGACCAACCGGCCACCTATTTGGGTAAAGCCTGTCCCCTGTTTGTGCCTTTGGTGGAAGAGGGCTGGTGGGACCGCGAAGTAACTGCGCTCACCGTACGGGAATATATGAAGCCTTTGCAGGAAGCCGACGTAGATACGGTAGTGCTGGGCTGTACCCATTATCCCTTATTACAGTCTGCCATTCAGAAAGAAATGGGTGAGGGCGTGACCCTGGTGAATTCCGCATTGGAAGTTGCACGGGAAGTACAGGCAGTGCTTACGGAGCGAAACATCGCTACCGGCTCTGACAGTACAGGCAGCGTTTCTTTCTTTACCAGCGACAGCGTGGAGAAGTTCTCCGAATTGGGGAGCGTTTTCCTGGGGCACCCGCTGGAAAACGTTACAAAGATCGACATCGAAGCGCGATAAGGCGCCTTACCGTTTGCGCGATTCCCATCCATCCCAGTATACCGGCAATGATAAAGAACGGGCTGAAAGCAAACAAATAGCGTGCCCGTGCTTCAAATAAAGTTACAAACATAGTCACACCGATGAGCGCAAGGGGAACCGCCAACACAGGCGCAGAATTCTTGCGTTTTGTAAAATACAATCCAACCCCCACCGATCCCATCAGCAAAATCAGCCAAATCAGTTGTTGCAGATGCAAGAAATAGGTATGATACTGCCCGTCTCTGTAATAAATATCTTTCAAAAAGGGCGATAGCGTATGGTTTCGGTCTTCAAAAGTAGTATTGTAGAAAGTGCCCTCTCCGCTCCAGGCATAAGAGCCGTCCCCAAAATTAATCAGCACTTTCCGGGCATACTGTTTGGTCACGCCGGGAACGCCCATTTCTCGCAGGCGTTCTCGAATCACACGTTTATTGGCATCGCTCCGGCTTTCCACCGTATAGTAGGAATTAGAGAAATTCACGTCATCCGGGGCGTAGCCGCCTTGGTACTGCGTGTTTAATCCCATCATAAAATAGTGGTACAGCGTAAATTCTGCTTCGGTGCGATAGGTGAAGGGCATGGTGGGCAGTACGATCTGGGTAAAAAGCAGCAGCGCTGCAATTCCGCTTCCCCCGCAGACACAAACCTTCTTCGCAAAAGTGCGAACCGTTTCCCTGTTGACGTTGGAAAGAAAACACACAATTTCAATCAGCCCAATGGCAATGAGCACGATAATCACTTGGGGTTTCACCTTGTACCCGAAATACGAGAAAAAGGCGATGCCGCACCATTTTACCCACACCCGCTTGCCATTTACCGTCAGTTGATACAAACGCAGTACGATCATGGGGAAACACAGTGCCAAAGGATCTGTGTACAAAATCATCAACCATGGGTGCAAACCTACGTGCACCACGTATACCAACCAAGCCACCCAGGCAACCGTGGGTTTGGTTATATCTTTCATGATTTGAAACAGCAAATAGCCGCACAAGCAGGCCAAAGCGCTTTGGAGAACCATAATAGCCAGCGCGTCCCAGGCACCCAGTCCCAACCAAGACAGCACGCGAAAAATCACGCCATAGAACCACACCAGAAAAATATTATTGGGATAGCGGCCAAAGTAGTCTGTGGCAAAACCGGATTCCCCTGCACCAATTCGCCGAGCGATAGACACCACGTACCCGGAATCCCACCCGGTTTCGAAAAAGATATTGTAGAATACAACGAGTTGCACCAAAAACAGTGCGCCCGTAAGAATCAAAATGGTATATCGAGGCAGTCCGGCGGTAAAACGGTCCACTGCCCCTTGCCATCTACAATACAGGGCAATACCTACCGATACCGCAGCAATGCCGATCAAAAGCAACGCCCAATAAGGCAGGGCAAATACTTTCTTTCCATTGTATGAAACGCTTTGAGAGAAACAAATCAAGATAAACAAAATCAAGCCTGCAAACACAGACCAACCCACGGTAATACCCTTTTGCGTAATGCTGTTTAATTGATTTTTCACGATTTACTCCTTATGAAAATGGTTATAAATCAATTCCGCAATTTTCCGTCCAAAGCCCGGTACCTGCATTAGCGCTTCTACTGAAGCCTCCCGAATTTTGGCAATGCTGCCAAAGTAACGCAATAACTCCAGTTTTCTTTTATCGCCCAGGCCTTTAATTTCATCCAAAGCCGTTCGGCGATACCGTTTTTCAGTGAGTTTGCGGTTGTAAGACACCGCTACCCGGTGGGTTTCATTTTGCACCGCCGTGACAAGGCGCCAGATGCCCGGATCATCTTTCAAATTAAATTCCCGGTATTGTCCGTCCACTTCGCCCAGCAGCGCCCGCGAGCGGTGGCGGTCGTCTTTCACCATACCGATTACGGGGATATGGATGGACATTTTACCCAACACACCCCGAACGGCGCCTACTTGCCCAATTCCGCCGTCAATGAGCAGCAAATCCGGCAGCACCTCAAAGCCCTTGCTCCCTTCCTGATACCGGGTAAAACGCCTTGTGAGCGTCTCTTCCATGGAGTCCGTGTCGCTCTGCTGCTTGACTTGTTTCATCTTAAATAACCGATACTCGCTTTTGGCGGGCTTGCCCCCTACGAACACCACCATGGAGGCGTTGATTTCGCTGTCCCCCAAGTTAGAGATATCGTAGGATTCAATCCGCTCCGGAAGTACGGGCAGATCGTAAATTTCCTGCAACCGGGAAAGGGTTTTATATTCCGCCTCGCCGCCGGTTCCCGTCATCATGGATTTCTCCCGATTGAGCAGGGCGAGGGCGGCATTTTCCCGGACAAGATCGCAAATCTTTCGCTTGTCCCCTCGCTGCGGCTGAAGGATTTCGCACTTGCGGCCCCGAAGCTCCGTGAGCCAGCCGGAAAGGGTCTCCCCTTCCAGGGCATCTCCTACATATACTTTCGGGGGCACGTACTGATGTTCATTGTAAAATTGCTGAATAAAGGCGGTCAAAACCTCCCCCGGGGCTTCTTCCCCGGCGCCTTCGAAGATAAAATATTCTCTGCCCAGGACTTTTCCCCCGCGGATAAAGAAGATCTGCACGCAGGCATCCACCTGATTCCGGGCCACCGCCACGGCGTCGAAGTCGTCTTCCGACAGAAGCGAAATTTTCTGTTTCTCTTGCAGGCGCTCCAAGGCTTTCAGCCGCTGCCGATAAGCGGCCGCCAATTCAAATTCCAGTTTACTTGCTGCCGCCTCCATCATCTCACGAAGTTTTCCTGCCACTGCGTCTTGCTTACCGGAAAGGAAATCCAGCACTTGATCCACCAAGATTTGGTATTCTTGCTCCGAAATCTTACCGCAGCAAGCCCCGCGGCACAGCCCGATGTGATAGTTGAGGCACGGCCGGTCGTGGGTTTTCTCTGTAATTTTCTTCTTGCAGGGGCGCAAGGGTAAAATATTCTTAATGGCTTCTAACGTCTGCTCCACGGTCCACCCGCTGAAATAAGGGCCAAAGTATTTCGCCCCATCTTTCTCAATCTTTCTTGCCAGCATCACTCTGGGGAAACGCTCGTTCACCGTTACTTTAATATACGGAAAGCCTTTGTCGTCTTTGAGAAGCACGTTGTATTTGGGTTTATATTTCTTAATGAGATTGTTCTCCAGGAGCAGGGCTTCGTATTCGCTGTCGCAGAGAATGTATTCAAACCGGTGAATTTTAGAGATCATCACCGTGATTCTTTGGCTATGAGGAATATTCTGGAAATAAGAGCGCAAGCGATTCTTGAGGACTACGGCTTTGCCTACGTAAAGGACACCGTCTTCCTCGTCTCGCATAATATATACGCCGGGTTTCTCCGGAACTTTGGATAATTCTTCTTTAAAACGTTCCATACAGGTAGGATTATAGCAGATATTGGAGCACAGGGCAATTACCCGGCCGCTTTTGTGCCCAAGCCGTTTTTCTTGTTCCAACAGGAATGGATGCCATCCACATGCTCGGATAGATTGTTTTTAATAGGTGCCCACATAGGATCTAAAATAAAATCAATCCCTTCTCGTCTTGCCAGTTTAGCCGCAGGAACAAAATCACTGTCTCCCGAAATCAAAATAATTTGGTCCACTTGCTTTTTATAAGCCATGGAAGAAATATCAATTCCTAATTTCATATCCACACCTTTTTGTTCAATCGTAATGGAAAAATCATTCTCTGTGATATCATCTATCGTAATCTTCTCGGAAAATAATTTTTTGGTAGTGTCTCCCTTCAAATTATATCCTGCCGAAATTTCAGATAAAGAACCCAAACGAACTGCAAATTTCCGTGCCTTACGCAATTCATCAAGAAATTGATTGGACCATGTATATGTCTCTGTTTTCTTCAGATTAATATTTTTTTGTTTGAACGGATGATACACATGACCATCGAATGGCGCACAGTCATAATAGAAAACCCTATACAATTCAGCACCTTGATTCTTAATATGGGCCTGACAGTATGCGATCAATTCTTTTGCTCGTTCTTTCGCACTTCTTACACCCCACAGGGCTGCCGCACGTTTACGGTAGAACCCACCGTCTACTAAAATCGCTGTTTTCATAATACTCTCCCCCTAAAAAAAGACCCCTTGGTTTCAGATATCCCTTATGGGTGGGAACCTTACTATCAAGGGGTGTTAAACAAATAACACGAAACTACGATGTTCCGTAAGAATATTATATGCTATTTCAAAACTTTATTCAAGTATTTTATTTCTACTCGTTGGCTGTGCCACAATATCTTCTTTCCAAACAAACACGTCATCCATGAATTCAATCATTTCGGCTTCCAAATCGTCACCTTGCTCTGCAATGTAATCGTAGTCATAACTGTAGTGGTAACAGTACACAATACAATTGTTTGCGTCACCAAAACCAATTAAACCAAAAGAATCGCAAGAATAAGGTCTATATCTGGTGTCCGGAACAATTTTCATCTGATAATTTTTATAAGAAAACGCGGTGACAGGAAGCCTATAATAATTAGCAATGACAACCGGCTCTTCCAAAAAAGTAGTGTTATTTAAAATCTCCGTCTTTTTCTCCGCATAAACCGTTGAGTCATATTCCACAAATAAAATCCAACCTTCGCTCTTAAATCCCATATGTTTTGAATAAATCATGGTTTTGTAAGCATAAGAAATATCCGTGTAGTCCGTGAGTGTTTCTAACGAAGGCATAAAATCAGATACATTGCAATAAGTCACAGCACAATGCTCTTCGTATTTTGTAATATCTGTATCAATGATTTCTTCGCTGTAATCTCCCTCAAAAAAATACACAACTAAGCCCATACCCGCTGTCACAATTGCAGCAATAATACTGATCAGTACGATGACAAGTCTTTTGCTGGGCGCCGTGGAAGGCTTGTAGGCATTGATTTTTTGAAGGTCAACCTCTGTGTTTTGTACTGTATGAATTTCTTTTTTACGCGGTGTTTTCTCCACCACCACCGTATTCGCTGTTCGATCGCCAATAGCTTGGCCACTGAAAAGCATAACAAATCCATTCACCGCAAGAAGAACCCCAGAAACCATCGTAGCGCCAAAGGTGGTTATGTTTCTTGAAAAAATTTGCTTCTTTCCGGCATCTTCTCCCGTCTTCTTATCCAAAATAATTAAACCCATTATTCTCTTACCCAGACTCCTGCCAAACCCAATGATATCATGCAATCCAAAAAACACGAAAAATGCAAACAGACCACTTAAGACACAGCATGCCGCTTCTGTCCCCTCATCTCCACCGGCAAGAATGACGATTTTCTGTGCAAGAAACATAACCAGGTACACAAGTACACCGGCACTAGAAAGGTCAATGAAAGCGGATACCAGACGTTTTAATTTTACTTTTGTAGAAGCATACGCCTCCACCTTAGTTAAATATTCATACCGTTCGTTAATGCGCCGAGCAGATTCGTCGCTGATGCCCTCTTCCGGTAAAAATTCACCTGCCAACAATTCCTCGGTGCGAACGCCCAGCAGCTTTGCCAATCTAAATAACATTTCTACCCGGGGTTTGGAACTGCCATTCTCCCATTTGGAAACGGCTGCCGGTGTAACGCCTAATATATCCGCAACGTCTTGCTGCGTCAGTCCCTTGCGCTCACGCAACATACAAATAAAATTGCCAAAATTATAATCGTTCATAGGTATGCCCCCATCGATGTTCTGTCACAATTATAGAAGAAATGGGCAAAAGAAGTCAACGAAATGCATGTTGAATATTGGTTGATATTGTATTAGAAAGGGAAAGTTATTCTCGTGAGACATGAAAATACAAAAAAAGAATCCGACTTTCATCGGATTCTTCTTCATATTGGTGACCCCTACGAGAATCGAACTCGTGTCGCCGCCGTGAAAGGGCGATGTCTTAACCTCTTGACCAAGGGGCCTTATGGTAGCGGTAGTGGGATTTGAACCTACGACCTGCCGGGTATGAACCGGACGCTCTGGCCAACTGAGCTATACCGCCACAGAATCTCACCAAACGTACCAAGCTTGAAGCATCTGGCAAGAACGCTTGACAATTCTATCCTATCTCGGCACATTTGTCAACTACTTTTTCAAAAAAAATCTTACTGTCTTGGCAGTTTGGATTTTTAAGCCACAAAAATGGGTGGAAGCCACCCATTTTCGTAAGCAAAAAATCCAAAATCATTCGTCTGCCTTGTGGGAGCAGCAGTTACAAGAACCACATTCTTTACTGTGGGGACAGCCGATACATTTTACCCCGCGCCGCTTAGAACGAATCACGTAAGCCAACGCTCCCCCTATAATTAGAAGCACAATGCCAATGACTGCTAAAGTTTCCCACATAATCACTTCACCCCAATAGACTTCCGCGCACTACGCATGCAAAGACCAACTGCAATGCCAACCATAATCAAAACTGCAACCAAACCGCAAATTGCGGGAACAAGCGCAAGACTCGCCGGTGCAGTGATTAAAGTACCAATCGTATAGACCAAATAACCCACGGTGAAACCAACACCCAGTTGAAGTCCGATGCCACCCAAAAGCCAACGGCTGCTCTTTAATTCAGCGCGCATAGCACCGATGGCGGCAAAACAAGGCGGTGTAAACAAGTTGAACATCAGGAACGCCAGGGCTGCCACTTTGCCAACACCCAAAACGGAAGCATCCAGTTCAGCAACTGCAAAGCAAACAGCCAGCGTGCCCACCACATTCTCCTTGGCAATAAATCCGGTAATACAAGCCGCCGTCAATTGCCACGAAAGCACCCCGAAAACCGGTATCAGCAAATAGGCAAAAGGTTGCGCAACAGAGGCCAAGATAGAGGTATCCGCTGTTTCTGCCACAGAAAAGCGCCAGGTAAAAGTCTGCATCAAATGCACCACTGTATTACACAGCAAAATTACCGTAGCCGCTTTCACAATAAACGCCCAACCGCGGCTGCACATTGACTTTACTGCGTTCCAAAGACCGGGAACTTTATACTCCGGAAGTTCAATAATAAAATAGGATTTCTTCACCTTATAACCGGTAATTTTGTTAATCAGCAAGGCACAGAAGAAAATAATTACAATTCCGGCAAGATACATCAAAGGACCCACCCAGGAAGCTTCTTTAAAGAAAGAACCTGCAATCAAGGCAATAATCGGCAGTTTTGCACCGCAAGGCATAAAAGGCGCCAGTAATGCCGTTGCTCTGCGCTCCCGTTCGTTTCGAATCGTTCTGCAGGCCATAACACCAGGGACAGCGCAACCGGTTCCGATAACAAAAGCAATGACCGATTTACCGGAAAGACCGACTTTCTTGAAAATAGGATCCAGTACCACTGATACACGAGCCATATAGCCGCAATCTTCCAGCAAGGCGATTAAGAAATACATAACCATCACCAAAGGCAAGAAGCCGATAACGGCAACAACACCGCCGATCACGCCGTCTACCAGCAAAGCGGAAATTAGCGGATTCGCGTTTTCAAAGAATCCGCCCACCCAGCCTTGGAAATCTTCCAACCGCGCCGTAAGCCAATCTGCGATCCAAACGCCGGGGCCCACTTGGGAAATCCAAAACACCAAGAACATAACCACGGCAAAAATAGGAATTCCCGCCCATTTATTCGTCAAAATATTGTCAATCTTATCTTGGAAATTGTGTTCCTTTGTCAAAACTTTTCTGGTTTCAACTTCCTTTACAATGGCATTTACAAAAGCAAATCGTTTCTTGTCCGCTTCCACAACAATAGCCTTATTGGATAGATCGATATTTCCTTGCACGTAAGGCGCCTTTTGTGCTTTACCCTTTAAAGAAACAGCCTTCTCCACAACTGCTTTGAGGCCCTCATGGGAAGTGGAAACCGTTTCCAATACGGGACAGCCTAATTTCTTAGACAACTTCACTGTATCAATTTGGGTTTCTTTCTTGGCATTCACATCCGACTTATTTAAAGCCACCACCGTAGGAATCCCCAGTTCCAGCAACTGGGTCGTAAAGAAAAGGCTTCGGCTCAAATTCGTGGCATCCACAATATTAATAATACAATCCGGTTTCTCCGTCTTTACGTAGTCGCTGGTAATGCTCTCTTCCGAAGTAAAAGGAGACATAGAATACGCACCGGGAAGATCCACGACAGTCAACGTCTCTTCACCGTCATAATAACCCTTCTTAATCGCACTTTCTTTCTTCTCCACCGTAACGCCCGCCCAGTTTCCTACTTTCTCGTTCCGTCCGGTCAAAGCATTATACATAGTTGTCTTACCGCTGTTTGGGTTTCCCGTTAATGCAATTCTCATCTGCTGCTCTCCTTCGTATGTAACTAGTTAGTCGCCGCTAACTACTGTTTAAAAATAAAAAGGCACTTTGTTGCGATTGCCTTTATTCAACTATAATAACTTCCGCCAATTGGTTATCAATGCTATACCGACCATCTTTAATAGATACAACACAAGTCCCTTTCCGGCGTGCAATCACCGTAATCGGCTCCCCTGCGTAACATCCCAGCGAAAACAGGAACGCATCTACCTCTTCATCCTCTGTATGCATCTCGCGGATGATATATTCTTTACCTTCCTCTGCCTGCAACAACGTCATAGACGATCACTCAATTTCCGTAAAATTAAGTTAGCCATCGCTAACTTTTGTTAGAATAAACTTTTTCTCGCCAATTGTCAATACATAAATATGGAAATTCACAAAAAATTATAACTTTTGTTGTTTCATCCAGAACCACATCACGAATCGGTGTGGGAGCATTTTAGCCAGCATCGCCTGAAAGCGGGCCACGAAGCCGAACTTACTCACCTGACGGCCTCTCTTCATATCCCGCCATGCACGACTTACAATCTGCTCCGGCAAGTACATAGCCGTGTATTTCTTCACAACGGCATCTTGGTCAGCAGCCACCGCCCGATTGAAAAATTCCGTTTTGGTCCAGAACGGACACACCGCTGTTACGGTAATCCCTTTCGGCCGAAGTTCGCAGTATAAGCCGCGGCTGTAACTGAGCACAAAAGCCTTGGTGGCCGCATACACGTTAATATACGGCACCGGCTGGAACGCCGCCACGGAGGCAATATTGATAATATTGGACCCTGCCGTCATATAGGGAATGGTCATTTGGCACATGGCCATCAAAGCTTTGCAATTTAAGTCCACCATGCCGAAATTTTCCTCCAGGGGAAGATCTACCGTCGCTTGGAATTTGCCAAAACCGCTGGCATTGATCAGAAGCAAGACTTGGGGCTGTTCTGCCGCCAAAAGGGCTGCGTACCGCGCCAGATCAGCGCTGTCGGTTAAGTCAAGGGGAATCGGACGCGCAGGTAAAATAGTTTTTACCGTTTCCAACCGATCTTTCCTTCTGGCAATCACCCATACTTCATCCAAATCTTTTCCCGATTTAGACAAAGTTTCCGCAAAATGACGTCCCATACCACTGGAAGCACCGGTAATCACTGCAATTTTCTTCATCAAATCCCATCCACCTTTCTAAATTTACGTCTCAAAAAAGATTCAACGCGATCGCCGTACCGAAGTCCCAGCACGAAAATCGCCACCGCCAACACCCCCAGTACAATCAGCCAAGGAAGAGGAAGCGTCAAGCCCACGTCCCCTAAGATACTGGCAGCGATCAGGCCCCAGGGCTTTGCCACCACCAAAATACAGGCAAAGCGGCCAAAAGAAATGGTGGTCAATCCCGCCAGCATGCAAATAATGTCATCCGGGAAGAATGGAAACAAAATGGTTAAAAACAAAAAGCTGTCTCGCTTCCGGGTGAAAAGTTCGTAGTACTTATTGGTACTGTGTTTTCCCATAAATTTCTGTGCAAAAGACTTGCCCAGCAGCCGGCACAGGCCGAAGACCAGAAAGGAGGCCGCATAATTTGCGGTAAGACTGAGCAAGATGCTGGTAAAAGTGCCGAACATCACCCCGCCGGCTAAAGTAATCACGTTTCCCGGAATCGGGGCAAGTACCACGGCAAGAAATTGGGCCAGCCAGTAAACCACGTGGGCCCAGCCACCGTAGCCGGATACGTAAGCGCGAAATTCTTCCAAAGAACCCATAGCCTTGAATCCTCCCGAAAGCCACAGGAAGAGAATCAAGGCCAGGGTTGGCACAATCAACGTGCAAGCAAGAAGAATCTTACGTTTCATAACGTCCCTCGCCAATCAGAAGGACCAGGTGGAGAACCAGCGAAGGGCGTCGATATACGCTTCTTTCACAGGAATACCCACCATAACCGGGTAGAACAGGATATAGAGCAATAGCGTGATCCCCAGGTATACCCCGATCACCCAACGATTGATGATCTTATCTTCGTACAGACACTTGATCACGTACACAATCATCAAAATCAGGAAGGGAACGGCGGTAAAATAGTGGTAAATAAACGTACACCGCGTTACCAGAATCCAGGGGAATAACTGGCACGCATAGCCAATGAAGGCCACCAGCATCATTTTTTCTTTCCGCTTCCAAGCAAAGTACAAAGCAGGTACGATGCAAGCAAGGCCGGTCCACCAGATGGCGGGATTACCCATGGAAACCACGGAAGCCCGAATGCCTGCAGGAAGGCCTGCGGAGGCGCTGGAATAATAGTAAATCGGTCTGCCATCGATAATCCAGGAATACCAGGAAGACTGGTAAGAGTGGGTGGCATTCAGATTCGCATGGTAACTGTACATATATTCCTGATTATCCAGTACAACTTCAATCAAGGATTTATCCGGATTGGAAGGCATATACGGAATATAGGACAATACGTAAATGGTCAGCGGGATCACAATAAAGAATACCACGCACATTAGGCAGGTCGGAACAAAGTTCCCCACAAACCAGGACTTCTTCCCTTCCGGCACTTTGTAGCGACCGGAGGAAACATCCATGCCCTCTGCAATCTTTGCCATAAAGAACAACACCGCAAGACCTACACCCGCATAGATACTGGTCCATTTTGCCGCGGCGCCCAATCCGAAGCACAAACCGGAAAGTCCCAGGGAAACCATCCCTTTCCAGAAAGGCTGCTCGTAAGAACGCTGTGAGAAATAATCGTACATAAAATAGTACATCAGCAAAATAAAGAACACGGAATAGGTATCAATGGTGGCCAAACGGGTCTGGGTGGTACGCATAAAGTCCGTCATCATCAGGAATGCCGCAACAAAAGCGTAACCCCGCTTCTTAAACAACTTAAATGCAAGCAGGTACATAATGGGCACCAAGCAAACGCCCATCAGCGTACCCATAAAACGCCAGCCAAAGGGATTCATACCAAAGATGGAAATACCAATGGAAATAATGGTTTTTCCAAGAGGCGGATGGGTGACTTCGTAAATGGGCAAGCCGTGGATATGCTCGTAGGCCGTTCTGGGGAAGTAAATCTCATCAAAGTAGGTACCGTTTTCAAAAGTCCGGTAAACTTGCGCCAATTCCTGCTCGTCGAAGAGTTTCTCCGGGGTGTGGGGATTGGTTTTGTCCGTACTGTGGGTTTCGACCACAGTTACCGGCACAAGGGTATAGGTGCCGTCTGCATCTTTCTCCCAGAATGCCATTTCGTTCAATCCCAAACCGCGTACGTCCACCTTTACGCGTACTTTCTTCGCCGTAAAAGTAACGTTTTGCAAATGCCATTCAAAGAAAGCAATGTCGTCCCGGTCAAAGGAAAATGCAGTCTGGTATTCTCCTGCGTCATTTTCGTAGGAAACGGTATATGCCGCATTGCTGGTATTGGGAACGTTGGGATTAAAGGTCACACGGGAAATGGTGGTCTTCTCCGGGAATTCAACGGTAACGTATTCCCCGGAAGCAGCCGGCTTCCAGTGAGAACTAACGCCTTCTGCGTTCCCCAATTTATAGAAAGAGGTAAATGCGCACACCACCGTGAGCACTGCCAGTAAAATGTAATCCTGTTTCCCCATACGGGCCCGAGGCTCCGAAAGAGACTGACCCAAGGCAACTTTATGATCGTCGTGGCGCATAATGGTGGCCATCACGTACATCACAAGCCCCACAACCAAAGCAAGGAACAGGGCTTGGAAATACCAAGGCGTATCGCTTCCCGTCTCTTCTTGCTGCGTTTCGTAAGATTCCACGGAGAACGCTTCCAGTCCGGCGGGAACACTTACCATCTTCTCTACTTTGACGTCATCAATATATACGATGCCGGAAGATTCATTGCTGTATCCGCCAAGGCCCAAACTCAGTTCCAAAGAAGTCTGTTTCGCGCCGGTCTTAAAATAGGCCGTTTGCTGTTGCCATTTTCCGTCGGTGGTATACACACCCTCCGAGTGACCGAACGTATTGATTCCGGAAACGTTGAAACCCGTACCACCGGTGAGGGTACCCTCAATTTTGACCATCACCGTAACTTTGTAGGTGCTGTTCTTCTTCACCGCAATTTTCTGATAAATACGGGCGTCGTTGGAAGAACGGCTTTCGATTTTTACACCTTTTCCCGAATACCCTGCCGCATCCAAAGAAATGGTAGTACAGGCCGCATCCCCCGCACTCTTTTGGTAATTGTACTGACTCCAATTGCCAATCTTGGAACCGCTTCCGCTCTCAAAATTGCCATTCAGCAAATCCTGATTGCCGCTGCAACCCACCAGCGTGGTGAGGGACACCAAGACTACAAGAATCAGGAGCCAGACTTTCTTATTCAAACAAAGAAATTTCTTCATAGACTTCTTCCTCCAACGTCCAAATTTCATACCGTTTATGTCGAATCTGTCGGTTTCCGGCAACGTATGCCACCGTAACCGCAATAACAAGAATACACAAAATCAAATTTCCGGCTGCCAGTAAATCTCGGTGAACCGCTTCTCCTGCCCAGTAATACCAGCCGTATACCGTAGAATTTGCACCGGCATCTTTCAAGGCGCCACCGGTTTCTAAGCCCATCATAACCGAAAGCACCGACAGGAAACTAACACCGGAAATGCCGCCGAAAAGCCACAGCAATATTTTATTGTTCAGAATAAGGGCTGCAATCAGCAAGAACGCAATGGCCGGGAAGAAATAACGCTCGTGCATACGCGGTCCAAACATAGTAACCCCCAGCACCAGGGCAGACGCCAGCAAGAAGGGCGTTCCGTCCTCCATCTTTCCGAACAAATAGAGACCGCCGATCAGCAAGCAAATCAGTACAATAAACAGGAAGCCCCACTGGAAATAAGTCATACCAAAGAGCCACTTGGTGCTGTCGTTGGTCCAGTTGGCACCGAACAAATAATAGAAATTGTAGCTGTTTACCGTAGCGCCTTTGTAACCGTTGGCCGTGCCGATGTACAGTTCCACAATCCACTTAAAGAAGCCGGTACCCCGGTGGATGCCAAAGGGAAGGGCAACCAGGGAGAGGGTTCCCGCAAAAGTGCCCAATATTCCGAAGAAGCTGCCGATTTTCTTGCCCACGGACATCTCTCGGTTCCGGATCAATCGACGGAGCCAAGCAAAGCCCAGAATGGGAATCAGGAAAATTCCCTGAGGTTTCAAAATCACCGCAAACGCCACGCATACGGAAGCGGGTACCAAACGGTCTTTCATAATAAAGTACAACATCAAGCACAAAGGCAGGGCTTGCAAACTGTCCACCTGACCCCATGCAGCAGAATCCAACAATACCATCGGATTAAACATCCAAGCAGATACAATAAACAATACCCATTTTCGAGGCATGCGGGGATTACAAATTTTGTAGAGCAAGAAACCAATTGCGCAGTCCGCCAACATAGAGGGCAGTTTCAAAAGCAGCGTGTGGCCCAAGGTGCCCGTAATGTGAAGGGCTCTTGCTAAAATGGTATTAAACCACAAGAAATAAATATACAGCGGCGGATAATCCACGTTGTACTGTTCTGCATTTTTATAGAAATTCAAGATGCCGTCGTCGGCGCATTTTTCGCCCCAATAACGGAACAGACTGACGTCAATACTGCACTGAGGCGCCGTCACGGACAAGACGAGGCGAAGTAAAAGGCCCGCACCGATGATCGTCAACACCCATGCCAGTAATTGACGGTTGCGCGCGGATCGTTCCGTCGGCACGATCACCTCCAAGGGTGCCCGGCGGCAGTACCGATACATCACAATAAACACAATGGCAGAAAGCACGGTAAGGGCTGCGCCGATCTTCATGGCATCCCAATACAAATTTTCCTCTTCATAATTGGAAGCAGAAGAACCGCCCATAGCGTTTTTGAAAGAAAGCACTTCTGCGCCGGCAGGTTTGCCGGAAAGTTGCTGTACTTCTACATTGTCAAACCAGGCCGTTCCGGTACAAATACCGCTGTAGAAACCAAGTCGCAGGCAAAGCGTCATTTCTTTTTGATCTTCTCCGGTGCAGCCGTAGAGTTCCACGTAGGTCCAGTCCTGGTCTCCAAATAAACCGCCGCCATATTCAAACGTATTCAGCACGGAAAGATTGGCGCCTACTGCAGAACCGCTTTGCACAACGCCCTGCGTCTTCACCCAACCGCTGATTTTGTAATAAGTATTCGGACGCACGTCTAAGCGCAGCACGTACCGGGCGTCATTGTCCTGCGTATTGACAATGCGCACGCAGCCGCTGCCGTCGATGCCCCCCTCTTTGTCCCACGTAAACTCGGAAAGTTCGGAGGAATAAGCTTGCGAATGAAATACGCCGATGCCCTTGTTAAAATCCCAACTTCCCAGCACTTTCTCTTCGGCTTTCTCTCCTGCGCAACCGGTAGCAAACACCAGCAGCACCAAAAGACAGCACAAAAACATTTTACGAATCCAAGTACCCTTCCTCATGCCTTTAATAACCTTTCTACAACAGCACCGCTGTCGATTTCCACGCCTTTCCGGTAAATCAGTTCCTGGATATGACATCCTCTTCCAATTACAGCCGAATCACAGAATAATTCTTCCACGTGGGTATATTCCAAATCCGCCTCCGTCACGTCCATAAAAGAAACGGTCAGAATCGGCGCCGCACACGTCATTTCCAACTGGCCAGCAGGGGTCACGTAACGCACCTTCACGTGATCACTGTTCACCTCATGTACACGGGACGGAAAACAGGACAGCACTTCCAGCTCCCGGCAATTCACCTGCTCATTAGCAAGCAATTGTCCCTGTACCGTAATCCGGTCTCCTTTCAGTTTCTGGGTGGCCTCCAAAGTAGCGGCGCTCTTTACCAGCAGACGGCCGGTGGAAAAAGTGCCCTGTACGTTTCCCTGCTTTTCAAACACTGCAACGTCCGCCCAGCAGCGGCCAAGCACCGTCAAAATGCCCGGCACCTGAATGGTTTCCGCCAGCAAGTTCTGCATAAAACGGGCCTCTCCCGAAATCCACAAACGGTCACAAGTAGCAAACTCCCGGAAAATCGCCCCGCCTGTAATTTCAATGCGATCCGCTTCCACCGTTTCCATAAAATAGCACTCCCCCGTCACTTGCAAATTCTGCAGATGCAAAGGTTGCGTAGCGGTATGCTGATCTTCAATGACAAGGCCGTTAAAACTGTTATTCACGGAAAGCCTCCTCCAGTTGCTTTACATATTCTTGGAAAATCCCCAAAGCGGCTTCCACCGGTTTCGGCGTGGATAAATCCACCCCGGCAATCTTGAGTAATTCAATGGGATAATCGCTGCCGCCGGAAGACAAAAATTGCAAGTAGCGGTCTACTGCCCCGTCCCGACCCTCTTGAATACCTTTTGCAATCAGCGCTGCCGACGAGAAGCCCGTTGCATACTGGTACACGTAGAATGCCGAATAGAAATGAGGAATTCTCGCCCATTCCAACCCGATTTCTTTGTCCACCTTCACGGAAGCCCCGTAATATTTGCGGTTTAATTTAAGATATTGCTTGCAAAGATGCTCCGCTGTAAGCGGCACGCCCTTCTCACAGTCCTTGTGGGCAATCTGCTCAAATTCCGCAAACATGGTCTGACGGTACACGGTGGTACGGAATTCTTCTAAATAGTGATTGATTAAATACGTGCGCGTGGCTTGGTCGTCGCAATGCTCCAGCAAGTACGCCATGAGCAAATTCTCATTCACCGTAGAGGCTACTTCCGCTACGAAAATCTTATAAGACGCATACTGATAGGGCTGGGTGCGGTTGCTGTAGTACGAATGCATGGCGTGTCCCAGCTCGTGGGCCAAAGTAAACAAATCCTCCAAACGTCCCTGCCAGTTGAGCAGCACGTAAGGGTGCGTCCCGTAACAGCCCCAGGAATACGCACCGGTGGTCTTCCCCCGATTCTCATACACGTCAATCCAACCCTCTTGGAAGGCTTTGGACAAGTCTTCAATATATTGGGCGCCCAGAGGTGCCAATGCTTTCAGCACAATTTCTTTACCCTCTTGGAAGGTGTAGGTCTTGTGGGGTACCTGCACCATGGGCACGTACAAATCGTACATGTGAAGGGTGGGCAGATTCAGGGCTTTCTTGCGGATTTCTAAATATCGGTTCAACGTGGGCAAGCCATCATGGACCGTATCAATTAAATTGGTATAGACCGACGTGGGAATATTGCCTCCGGACAGTTTTGCCTCCAAGCAAGAGGGGTACTTTCGGGTGCGGGCATAGAACCAATCGGTCTGCACGTTGCCGCCATAGCAAGCCGCCAGCGTATTGCGATACGTTCCGTAGGTGGCGTAAAGAGCCTTGAAGGCACGCCGGCGTACGTTTCGGTCATAGCTGTGGAGGAAGCGGGTAAAACGTCCAATGGTCAACTCCGTCTTGTTCCCTTCTTCGTCTTTAATAGCGGGAAAACGCACGTCCGCATTGTCAAACATCGTAAATACGTTATCTCCCGTTTGCAAGGCATCCGCCGCTCCGGAGAGCAGCGCTTCCTCTTTGTCAGAAAGCACGTGTTCTTTCTGTCTTCGTAAATCTTCCAATAAGAAACGGTACGCTTCCAGTTCCGGTGTGGCTCGGATGAAATCATCTAGTTTCTCCGCCCCGGAAAGTACTTCCGGTTCAAAGAAAGACCAGGCAGTCATCAGTTTGGTGCCCAGCATTTCGCTTCTTGCTGCCAAGTTCTGGTAAAATGCATTCCCGTTGTCTTCGTCCCTTCGCATGCGGGCATACACGTACACCCGCTCAAAGGCAAGGCTGAGGGCATGTTGAAATTCCAGAGCTTTGAGCAAATGCTCGCCCTTTCCCTGCATAAGTTTACCTTGGAAAGCCGGTATTTTCTTCAGGTCTTTCTCTACCTGATTAAAAGCACGCTCCCAAAGGGCATCCGTTTCAAACAGATCCTCTAATTTCCATTTATATAAATCTTCGATTTCATTTCGCTCCGGCAATGCGTTCCGGTTACTTGTGGTCGCCACAGGCAATCGCCTCCTTATGCTATTGTAAACAAAATGGGAAGGAAATACAAGTCTTCAAATTGCAAAACCTCCCCTTTTCGTGTTATACTGAAATAAAGGAGGCTTTTCCTATGCCCTATGTGATTATTACCGGCGCGTCCCGGGGAATCGGTGCCGCCACTGCAAAAGTTTTTGCGCAAAAAGGTTATGATATTGTACTCAATTATTGCCACTCCCAACAAAAAGCGGAGGATTTGGCAGCATTTTTACGAAAAGAATACCACGTACAAGTACTGCCCATGCAGGCGGACGTGTCCAATCCCAAAGAAGCAGAAACTTTTATTCGTTCCGCTATGGTGGTGTGGGGCACCCCTTCGGTACTGGTCAACAACGCCGGGATTGCCCAACAAAAACTTTTCACCGACATTACGTGGGAAGAATACCAAACCATGATGAATACCAATGCAGGCGGCGTATTCTCCTGCTGCAAAGCGGTGCTGCCCGCTATGATTCACGTAAAGAAAGGCGCCATTGTAAACGTTTCTTCCATGTGGGGCGTATCCGGCGCTTCGTGCGAAGTGCATTACAGCGCTTCTAAAGCGGCGGTGATCGGACTTACCAAAGCCCTTGCCAAAGAAGTCGGCCCTTCCGGCATTACCGTAAACTGTGTAGCCCCCGGTGTGATTGATACGGATATGAACGGGATCCTCTCCCAAGAAACGTTAAACGGCCTTGCAGAGGAAACTCCGCTCAGCCGTTTAGGTACACCGGAAGATATTGCCCGGGCAATTTATTTCTTGGCATCCGCCGATGCCGCTTTCATTACAGGTCAGGTATTAACCGTGGACGGAGGCATCCTTTAATTCCTCCATCTTGGCAGCCACAATGCCTGCCGCTTCATAAACCAACTCACTGCAAGGGCGCTTCTTATAGAATTGAGGCGTCCTTTCTGATACGTTGGCAGGGACCACGTCTTTTGCTGCTTCCGAATTCTCGGATAAAGCCAACAACTCTCTGCAAACAATACTGCCGTTCATTTGACGGAAATCCTCACAGACGGCTTGCACGTGGGCGTAATTCTCCATTTTACCCGCCTTGTCGGAAGGGTCCGAAGAACCGCTGAACAGCCCCAAAGTAAGGGCCATGCCGGAAACCGCGCCGCACACTTCCCGAAGCCGTCCTAAGCCGCCGCCAAAAGAGGCAGAAAGACGAAGGGCTGTATCCAAGTCCATCCCGAAATCTTCTGCGAATGCGCCAAACACCGCTTGGCAGCAGTTGAGACCGCTTTCAAACAGTGCTTTCGCCTTCACCTTTTTTGCTTCAATATAAGCCGTATCCATCATAACTTCTCAATCTTGTCCATCATATTGGTGAGCCAGTCCCCTTCAAAGAGTTCAATGAGACCCTTGTCGCAGGCGCCTGCCAATTTGGAGTCCATAGGCAATCTGGAAATCTCGGAAATACCGTACTGAGCGGCTACTTCTTCTAAATGGCTCTCGCCGAATACAGCAATCTTCTTGCCGCAGTCGGGGCAAGTTACGTAGCTCATATTCTCCACAATGCCCAAAATGGGGATATTCATCATCTGCGCCATCTTAACGGCTTTGCCCACGATCATGGAAACCAACTCTTGAGGGCTGGTAACGATAATGATGCCGTCTACCGGCAAGGACTGGAAAACGGTCAAGGGCACGTCGCCGGTTCCGGGAGGCATATCCACAAACATATAGTCTACGTCGGACCAAATCACGTCAGTCCAGAACTGCTTCACCGTACCTGCAATAACGGGACCTCTCCATACAACAGGATCGGTTTCGTCTTCCAATAAAAGGTTAATGGACATTACGTCAATGCCGGTCTTGGTCTTCACCGGGAAGATTCCCGCATCGCTGCCCGTGGCTTTCTCTGTAAGGCCGAATGCCTTGGGAATAGACGGGCCCGTAATATCCGCGTCTAAAATGGCGGTCTTGTAACCGGCTCTTTGTGCCGATACGGCCAGCAAAGAGGTTACCATAGATTTACCTACGCCGCCTTTACCGGATACAACACCGATGACTTTCTTAATTTTGCTGAGTTCGTTGGGTTTCTCTTGGAAGTCCTGAGGACTCTTCCGCTCGCCGCAATTCTGGGAGCAAGAGGAACAATCGTGATTACATTCACCCACGCTGAAACATCTCCTTTTGGTAAAATGGTGCGTTCAATGCGCACGTTGTTATCTTACACCATTTTACCCAAAAAAGAAACCCTTTTGAAATTAAGGCTTTTTTGTGTTATTTATGACTAATTTTCGACAAATTTGTATTATATAATAACTTTTAATTGGGGACGGCGACTCTTCCGAATACTTTTGTTCTTTTTCCCGACGCACAAGACGATGCAACGATGTTGGTGTGTTCGGAAGAACCGCACTATTATAAGTTCAGGATGCATATCAGGTATGCATCTTGTTTTTTTGAGCGGTGTCATGCTATAATAAAAGAAAAAAACAGGAGGTTTTTGTATGAACTCGATTCGAAAGTATCTTGCAGAATTTATCGGCACGTTGGTACTGGTTTTGTTTGCCTGCGGCACGGCAGCCGTTGTGGGTTGCTCCGCGGAGAACGGCACCGGCTACTTGCTCACCGCCTTGGCATTCGGTTTAGTGATCGTGGCCATGGCGTATTCCATCGGCAACGTTTCCGGCTGTCATATTAATCCCGCCGTTTCTATCGCGATGTTGGTCAGCGGAAAGATGTCCTGGAAGGATTTCATCGGCTATTTGGTTGCACAGTTTGCAGGTGCCATTGCCGGCGCTGCTTTGCTGATGGCCTTTGTGGGCAAAGAGTCCGGTTTGGGTGCCAACGGCTTGTACAAAGACAATATTTGGTTGTCTTTGCTCATCGAAGTGATTTTGACCTTCGTATTCGTGTTGGCAATTTTGGGTGTTACTTCTAAAGAAAGCAACGGCAGCGTTGCCGGCATTGTGATCGGCTTGTCCTTGACTTTGGTGCACATTTTGGGCATCTCTTTTACCGGCACTTCCGTAAACCCGGCCAGAAGTTTTGGTCCGGCCTTGTTTGTAGGCGGCGACGCTTTGGCAAACGTTTGGGTATTCTTGGTTGCCCCCTTGGTAGGCGGCGTGTTGGCGGCTTTGGTGTATAAATTCTTAGCCGGCAAGAAAGCGGAGTAAACTTTTATTGCAATTTCAAACGGCAGTGGCTCTAAATCTCAAAAAATTGGGATTTAGAGCCTCTTGTTATTTTACGAAAAATGTGATACACTATAGCCATAAGAAAAACTACACACGAGGAGGAATGGTTATGCTGGTGAAGTTTAACATGAAGGATTCCCAGATTCCCGAGAAGACGATGGAACAAATGGAGAAGAAACTCCAAGCGCGGTTTCACCGTTATTTTGCCGATGAGCCCGAGAACAAAACGACGGTGCTTACGAAGATTGCCGATCAGAAACACGGTTTCAAGGCAGAATTGACACTTTCGTATCAAGGCTATTTGCTTCGGGCAGAGACCTCCGATGACAAGGCGGCTACCGCCGCACTGGATAAGGCCATTGACATTTTGGAACGCCAGTTGGTGAAATGCAAGAATAAATTGGCGCAGGTTCGTCATCAGCCGATTCCGGAAGTGCCGGACGCTCCGGCGATCGAGGAAGAGCCGGCAGAGTATCCGGTTGTGCGGGTGAAACGTTTAGAGGTCAAACCCATGAACGTCCAAGAAGCCATTTTGAATATGAATATGTTGGGACACGATTTCTATATGTTTGAAAATGGCGATTCCGGCAAGATTGCCACCGTTTACAAGCGGGCGGACGGCGCGTACGGATTAATTGAAGTGGAATAATTAAATAACAAGGCCGCCTCTATGCGTTGTACGTTTGGGGTCAGCGCCCGGTTTGTCGCCACGCAAGCTACCATCAAGGATATGAAATAAGTCATAACCGAATAAACAATTTAGGGGCTGCCAAAAAACAGTCTAAAAAATCCGAGGTTCACGGTAATCCGTGAGTCTCGGATAATTTTTTCATCAAAAATCATTATTTAAGAAGAAATTTCAAAAGAGTTCTGTTTTTAGTGTATAAAGAAAAGGCCGTCCGTTTTTCGGTCGGTTAATATTTTTAATAACTTTTTTAGTTTTTAAGCCGCAAGAAATCATTGAAATCTCTAAAATTACATTTTTTAGACCTCTTCCGCGCACTCTTGAATATGCCTTGTTCCACTCAATTGTCCCAAACGCTCCTTCTGCTTGAATGCTTCACACCGGGACCGTAAATGTGGGCTTCATCCATATGAACCGCAGGAATGCCAAAGCTCCCTACTGGGTGTGCTGTATCTATATGACCCGATAGGGTTATAGGCTGTTTTTTGCATCGGGTTTCATTGTAACAGACACAATATTACATCAAAAAGATTACGGTAATCGCTCATTGTTACACATCCTCTTCAAAGGCTTTTATCTGCTCAACATAGCTTCTGGCAATATTTTCAATAGCGGTAAAATCGTTTGCCTCTACCAACTGTTTGTTTGCTATATTTGAGCCAATTCCAACGCCGCAAGCGCCTGCATTTAGGAATTCATATATATTATTGATATTTACACCGCCAACTGCGAGAAATCTGATATGCGCAAGGGGTGCTTTGACATCTTTTATATATTTTGCCCCCATATAACTAACGGGAAACAGCTTTACAAAATCCGCACCCGCATTATGAGCGACAACTGCTTCGGTGGGGGTTAAGGCTCCGGGAATGGATACCAAGCCTGATTTTTTTTGTTTTGGCTATAACCGCCGGATTTGTGTCAGGAGAAATAATAAATTTCCCGCCTGCGTTTTTTGTAAGCTCCACCTGTTTTTCGGTAAGAACTGTGCCTGCGCCGATTACCATTCTGCCTTCAAAATGTTCTGCGAGTATTTTAATAGTAGATGCTATCTCTTCATCAGGGGTATTACCGGTTGCATCGTATGTACATTCAAGTAGTCTTATTCCTCCCTTGTATGCCGCTTCGGCAAAGGGTAATATTTTATTATTACTCATGCCCCTTACAATAACGATGATTTTTTCTTTTATTACTGTATCAATTGTGGTTTGCATCGCATTTTCCTCCGCAATGATCAAATTAAGGTGTTTTATCCGTCCATCTAAAAACTCCTGCCATTCGTAGGGGCTGTAAAAAGCATTTTTTTCGCCCCGCGCAACCCGTTTTAATTTTTCTTCGGTATTATTATTTCCTATATGATTGCCAAGGAAGATTTCAACTTTTTGTTTTTTTGCACGGTTAATTCCCTCGACATACTTTTCTCTGTTTGAAAAAGAAAGCCCCTTCTTTTTTAAAAAATCCGCTGTCAGTGTATTTGTACCTACACCGCCGTGCATACCCGCCGTATATGTGTTTTCTCCATCTGTAGCAGAAAAGAAAAAAGACATAGTACCATCGGTATGACCGGGTGTGGAAAGACATAAAACAGTCGTGTTGCCAAGTGTGACCTTGTCCCCATCCTCAAGCAAAACATCAGGAGTGAAAAAATCTGTGTATTGCACACCAAAAAGCTCAGCTAAAGAGGTGTTTTCTTCACCATTTACCATTTTCAAATCGGCTTTTCCAATATAGGTTTTTGCGCCTGTAAGTTTCGATAATTTTAAGGTGGCACCCGCGTGGTCATAGTGACCGTGGGATATAAGTATAATTTTTATATCCTTTGGGCTGAAACCAAGTTCTTTAATATTATCCAAAACTATCCCCAATGTTTCGGGCATACCCGGATCAATTAGTATAAGTCCGTTTTGGGTATCGATAATGTGTGTAGAAGCAGGGCGGGTGCCTACAAAATATATATTGCGGAAAACCCTTCCGGGCTCAATAAATCCGTCATACAGTTGTTTATTAATTATTTCAGTTGCCATAAATAATCTAGTCCTTCTTGTAGTTTTTTCAACTCTTCGGGGTTGTTTTCATCTATTGCACTGCCGGATTTTAGCTTTTCAAAATACAGCTTTTTAGCAGTATCGTTAGCCGGAATGCCAACATCTTCAATGCAACAGGGCATATTATATCTTTTCATAAGCGATAACAAGAAATCATTATTTTCCGGCTCGCCATTGAAAAAGTTTTGTAACAATAGTCCTACGCCCACAATTTCCCCATGAAGATATTGGCAGCTTTTTTCAAAGAACATTGCCCGTGTGCCCTCGTAAAACTTATGTGCCAGAGCCGTTTGATTTGAACCCCTTGCAATTCCGCTTATAACACCGGTTACGGCAATGATGTTAAAGATTATCTGCTCAACTGTATTGGTAATGTTACCTGCGCGAATATCATCAATACATTTTTCGGCATCCTCAACTAATTTTTTAAAGCTTTTTACAGAAATTGTATATGCCCAGTCCAGCCCCAACGGATACTCGGTACATTCTTCGTTAAAGCGTTGTTTTATCTCTATAAACTTAGCAAGGGAATCAAATATTCCGGAAATTAAAAGTCTGTTGGGCTGTGTGGCGATAATTTTGCTATCTGCAATCACTGCATTCACTTCATACCCGTAATGCAGACTTCCCACTGTGCGACCGTCAGGGGTATAGCGAACACTTAACGGAGTGTATGCTGCGCAGGTAGCTGAGGAGGTTGGCACATTTATTACCGGCAGCTTTGCGTAATATCCAATAAGCTTTGAAAAATCCATTATAACTCCACCACCAACACCGACTATAACGTCAAGACCCTTGTTTTGGGCAAGTGTTGCCAGCCGTTGGGCATCTTCCTCATTACAACTTCTACGGTGCTCTATTATTTCATATTTATCGCAAGCAGCACCTAAACTGCCTTCTATTGCATTTTTGGTGATTGAAAGGGCTGTTTTCCCACCCACAACAATAGGGGCGGTTCCCAACCTTTTGACCTCTTCGCCCAGCGCTGATATGATTCCATTCTCCTGCAAATATCTTCCGCAGCCTATTCTGAAAGATTTTTCCTTAATCGGCATAAAATACTCCTTTCCAGTTTACGTATTTTAATTTTAGTGTTATAATTGCACCAAATCAATCAATAAAATTGCGAAAAACTTTAGAAATATTGCGGTAAATGTGAGGTGAAGGTATGATTTACAGCGCTTATGCAGAACAAAATGAGCAGGTGTTAGGTTTCAAGCTTGTAAGCTGCGGACACATTTTTGCTAAGCACGGAAGGGAAATTAACCGTCCTTATGGCAGAGAGGACTGGTTGTTGTTTTATGTTGTCAAAGAAAGCGAAACCTTTTATTTAAAGAATACAGTTATTGCTTCCGCCGGCGCATTCATACTTTTTGCTCCCGGTGAAAAACAGCACCATATTTACGAGGGCAATAAAACGGCGGAATTTTATTACATTCACTTTAAATGTAAAGAGCTCCCATCTGATATCTCTCTTTTGACTTCAACGGTTTATAACGCACCTTTTAATCGTCAGATATGTGATCTGTTTGATGATATTATTGAAAAGACCTTGTGTAAGCAACTCTTTTATGAAAGGCTTTGCATTTATAAAATGCTGTATCTTTTAACCTTGCTCGAGCGTAATGTTTTGTATGAGAACCGCCAAAATAAAGAAAACTTCGAGCGTATTGCCTATGTAGTTCAACATATGAATCAGCATTACGATAGCAATTTAAACTTAGAGGATTATGCCAATATGTGTACAATGAGCAAATATCATTTTATTAAGGTGTTTGAAAGCATAGTTGGCTGCACACCCATTGAATACCGTAACAATATACGTCTGCAGCATGCCGCAGACCTGCTTTCGGAAGAAAAGCTTACGGTTGAAAAAATAAGCAATATATTGGGTTACACCTCTGCGGCCTATTTCAGCTCGGCATTTAAACAAAAATACGGTCTTTCACCCAAACAGTATCAAAAGCAACCGTTTAGTGTTGGCTTCAAAAAAGGGGCTGTATAAAACAGTCTAAAAATCCGTGGGTCTCGGATAATTTTTATGTAACGAAAACCACCAGTCCGGCCGGTGGTTCCAAAAACCTTTAGCTATGAGTAGAAAAAATATCCTCCTTTGTATAGAATAAAGTGGGTTTGCCAACCACGAAGGGAAAAGTATCTTGATGATATTCGAAAAGTATGCAAATTTGAAATACAAATATGGAAACCGACTTTTTTTGGTGTAGAGGATTTTACATGGATACGGTAGAAAGCAACAAAAAAGCAATTGCAGAACGCACAGAATCCGATATAAACAAAAAACATTTTACTTCATACCGTTTTATGCTATAATCCGCTTGTTAGACAAAATAGAGTTTTGGAATATTTTTCGAAAGGATGACCATATGAAAGTTTCCGGTTTAACCACGCCCGCATTAGTATTAGACGTCAATATCCTTAATTCCAATATCTCCGCGATGAATCGCATTCTCGAAGATAGCACTTTAAAACTCCGCCCTCATTACAAATCGCATAAATGTGCCGCGCTTGCAAAAATGCAGATCAAGAACGGCGCGATCGGTATGACTTGTGCAAAGCTGAGCGAGGCAGAAGATCTGTGCGATATCGGGGTTGAAGATATTTTAATCGCAAATCAAATTGTTGATCCCGCAAAAATTCACAAGCTTGCTGATCTGGCGAACAATTGCCGTCTTACAGTTTGTGTAGATAACATCGACAATATAACCGCCCTTTCTGTCGCTGCCAAAAGCTGCGGCTCAATCATTCACTGTTTAGTCGAATACGATATTGGGATGCAAAGGTGCGGCGTTCTAACAAAAGAAGATGTTTTGGCACTTGCAAAACACATTTTGAATTGTGACAATCTTGAATTTGACGGTTTACAAGCCTATGCAGGACATATTTCACACATTGAGGATATGAACATCCGCAAACAAATGACCGCAGAAAATTATAATAAATTAAGAGAACTTATTTCGTACTTAACTGAAAACGGCGTTCCGGTTAAAACGGTTTCAGGGGGAAGCACTGGAACTTCTGAAATAAAAGCCGCCGAAGGACTTTATAACGAATTGCAAGCAGGCAGTTATTTGTTTATGGATGCAACTTACCGTTCATTATCCTTGCCGTTTAAGAATTCGCTTTTTATTCTTACCACGGTTGTTAGCCAAAGAGAAGGACTGACGGTTGTTGATGCCGGTGTTAAGACTTGCGGAACAGACCAAGGAATGCCCGTTCTTTATAAAGGCAGTGCCGGTGAAATCGTTGCCAGCGAAGAGCATTTTCAAATTCATCATTACACAGAGAATACCAACGTTGGAGACAAGATGCTGATTGTTCCCGCCCACTGCTGCTCTACCATAAATCTTTATGACAAAATTTACTTGATAGACGGAGATCAAGTCATTGACCGAATCCCGATAACCGCAAAGGGAATCGGAAGATAACTCCCCTTTCTATGAAAATGGCGCATCCGCTTCATCGCAGATACGCCAAATACAGCCATTTTCCCCAGACCTTATTTATGCTCTAACTTGTACCGCTTAATCTTATGGGTGGTAGTCTTCTCGAACTCCTCCATCCGAAGTTCCATACGCTTGATACGCTTGTAGGTAACCAACTCTTTGTTGATCTTCTTAACTTCCTCCCAAAGCATCTTCTCCATGACTTCAGTAGAAGGATCCTCAATGCCGGCCTCTTTGAAACCGTCCGGATTCGGCACGATGGTCACGCAAATATCCGTATCGGATTCCATACCGCCGTCGGCACCCCAAACAACACTTTCCTTTACAAAAGGAACCTTGTTAATCAATACTTCCAACTCTTCCGGGAAAATATTCTTACCCGTCTTGGTAACGATCAAGTTCTTAATACGGCCCGTGATATGGAAACAACCGTTCTTGTCCATATACGCCTGGTCGCCGGTCTTAAACCAACCGTCTTCGGTAAATACAGCCTTGGTGGCTTCTTCGTTCTCATAGTAGCCAAGCATAATGTTGGGGCCTTTGGCTAAGATTTCGCCACGGCCTTCTTCATCCGGATTACCTAATTTAATGGTAACACCGGGCATTGCAGGACCCACGGAAGCATAATCGTTCTTCACTTCCTGATTTACGCAAAGAATGGGAGAACACTCGGTAAGACCGTAGCCTTGGCGAATCTTAATACCCATACGAGCCAAGTCCTTGGAAACCGAAGGGCTCATAGCCGCAGCGCCGGCAATCAGCAAACGAAGTTTGCCACCCAACGTCTTATGCACTTGAGGGAACAATTTCTTACCCGCGTCAATACCGAAGAAATTCAGCACACCGGAAAGACCCATCAAGAACTTAAAGCCAATATATTTCATCTTACTGGACTTGGCATTCTTCAAAATCTTGGCATGCACATTCTCAATAATCAAGGGAACCAACATAATAATGGTGGGTTGATACTCTTGAATATTCTTGGCAATGTAACGAAGGCCCTCGCAGAAGGATACACAAGCACCCATTCGAACGGATACCAAGAAGGTACACGTACATTCGAAAGTGTGGTGGTTGGGTAAAATGGAAAGCATAGAATCTTCGGGACCGTGATCTAAACACTGCACAACGCTGTTGATGTTGCTGCAAATATTCTTCTGGGAAAGCATAACGCCCTTTGCAACACCGGTAGTACCGGAAGTGAAGATCAACACCGCCAATTTCTCCGGATCAATCACAACGGAATCAAAGCGGGTGTCGCCGCCCTCTAACAATTCTTTACCCCGGGCCAACAAAGCACTAAGTGCCGTGTGTTTCCGGGCTTCCAATTCTTCGCCCAAATCATCCATGCAAATGCGGTTGGTGATCTCGGGAATTTCATCCAAAACCTGATTCAAGCCCTTGGCGTAAATCTTATCCGAATAGAGAATACCAACGGAATGAGATGCCGTAAGAACCATTTTCACTTCGTCCGCCTTCAATTCCTTATCTACAGGAACCACAACGTGGCCGGCACAAGTTACCGCCAAATAGGAAAGACACCATTCATAACGGCTGTCGCCCATGACGGCAATGTGAGTGCGCTCCGGATACAATTCCATCAAAGCGGTTCCCAACATACGAATTTCTTCCCAGAACTCAATAAAAGATACGTGGCGAATGGTATCGCCGTCTTGTCCTTTGATCTTTACTAAATAAGCATCCTTGGGACCTACGTGCTTCACGGTGGTCTGCACCAAATCTCTGAAGTCAACCAGCGGCGGCGCCGTTAAGTCAAAGGCTTCCCAAACTTGCTCTTTCATTTCTTTCTCTGCCAAATCAAGTCATCCTCTCTTGGTTTTTTCAACTACGTAAATGTTGATAGTTCAACATCTCTACAGGCGGTATTATACATTTATTCCGGTTTGGTGTCAACAGGAAAAATCTTTTGGGCAATACAGCTTATTTTTACACCCTACTGCCCAAATATTTTATAAAAACACCAGTCCAGAGCCATTTTCCCGTGTTTTGAGACGTTTTTTGGGCAATAGCCAGGTAAAAAACGTCTTTATACCCAAACCTTGGGCAATAACCCTTAAAAAACAAGTTTGATGCCCAAACCGGCATCTTTACACCTTTATACGCCCCACATCTTCTCCGCCGCCTGCACCGACTGCTCCATTAAGGTACAAATGGTCATGGGCCCTACGCCGCCGGGCACCGGCGTGTACGCAGAACACTTGGAAATACAATTTTCCAAGTCGATATCTCCCACGTTTCCGGCATTGTAACCGGCATCCACCAAAACAGCGCCTTCCTTCACCCAGTCAGCCTGCACGAAACGGGGCTTGCCCACCGCAGCCACAACCACGTCGGCGCGTCGCACAATTTCCGGCAGATTCTCTGTTCTGGAATGGGCAATGGTCACCGTAGCATCTTCATTCAGCAAAAGCATAGCCACAGGCTTCCCTAAAATAGGACTGCGACCGATCACCACAACCTCTTTGCCTGCAAGCTCTACGCCGTAATGTTTCAAAATTCGGATAATACCACCGGGGGTAGCACTGCGATAGCCCTCTTGTTTCATAGTTACAGCACCGAAGCTGGCCACGTTCACGCCGTCTACGTCCTTCACGGGAGCGATTGCGTTAAAGCACCGTGCTTCATCAATATGACGGGGAACGGGATGCTGGAGCAGGATACCACATACGTCAGGATCCTCATTCAACGCTTCAATCTGTGCCAGCAGTTCTTCCGTAGTCGTCTCCGCGGGCATTTCCACGCGGCGAGGTTCTAAACCAACCCGGCGGCAAGCCTTTCCCTTCATAGTAACGTACGTAACGGAGGCCGGGTTGTCCCCCACCAAAATCGTTGCCAGAACAGGGGTTCTGCCCGTCTTCTCTACTAGCTTCTGTACGCGGACAGAAAGTTCCGCCTCAATTTCCGTCGCCAATGCTTTTCCATTCAAAATAAGAGGTTCTGCCATTTATCTCAAATCCTTTCTTTCGGGTAAAATACGTATATATCTTACCACATTTTACCTTACGAGAACAACCCTAATATCAATTCCGCAATGTACACGCTTGCGCAGGCACAAAGGGCTACCGTAATCAACTTTTTACCCAGAAGCGCCAGCACAGCCGCCACTGCAAGCCCCACCACCGCTGACCAAATGCAGGAAGTGGCAAACAACATATCCGGCAGCACCATAGCCGCCAGCACCGTGTAGGGAATATAGTACAAGAACGAACGCACGAATTGGTTCTCAATCTTCCTTCGCACAAGCACGAAGGGCAGCATACGAATCAGGTACGTAACCAGGGCCATCACGGCAATTCTGGAGAGCAAATAAGGTACCGACATCCTACACCTCCTTCTTGGGGAACAGCCACGCGCCCACGCAGGCCGCAGCTACCGCACACAAAATCAAAGCGAATCCGGGGGAAAGTGCCCGAATCCCCGGTGCCAAACGAACTACGCAGTGAAGGCCGGCACTAAGTCCTGCCACCCAAAAAACAGCCCGCTCTTTCTTGGCTTGGGGCAGTACGATGGCGATAAACATGGCGTAGAGGGCAGGATTGAGGGCAATTCGAACGGTTTCGGGTAAAATGCCCCCTGCAAGTGCCCCTAAAGTCGTTCCCAGTCCCCACCCGAAGGCGGAAATCAAACCAACACCATACATATAACGGTTGGAAACCGGTTTTTCCTGGGCACGGCACAGGGCGAAAATCTCGTCGGTCATAAAGAAGGCACACAAAAGGCGGTGCCCGGTGGTCATGGACGCATCCACGTGCTGGGACAAAGAAAGGGACATCAAAGCATAACGAATATTAATAATCAACTGAGTCAGTGCCAGTTCCCCGATGCCGGCGAAAACGGCAATTAGAGAAACCCCGGCAAGTTGCCCTGCCGAGGTTAAATTTGTTAATGACGTAAGAATTACACTCCATACGGGAAGGGCCTTGCTGACGGCCGCAATGCCGAAGGAGAAGGATACGGACAGGTATCCTAAGAAAATGGGAATTCCATCCCGAAGTCCGCGTTTCATAAATTACTTACAAAATACCTCAATGTAATTGGTAATACATTCCTGAATAATCCGAATGGCTTCTGCACGGTTCTGTACCTCTCCGTCTACCGCCGTTTGCTTATGCTCCAGATTCTTGTAAACGGTAAAGAAGTGAGACATTTCTTCAAACAAGTGGCTGGGAAGTTCCGAAATATCCTGGTACATATTGTAGTTGGGATCGCTGAAAGGAATAGCAATAATCTTCTCATCCCTGCGACCGCTGTCGATCATGGTGATTACCCCGATGGGATAGCAGCGAACCAACGTCATCGGCTCGATTTCTTCAGAACAAATAATCAGCACGTCCAAGGGGTCCAGGTCGTCGCCGTAGGTACGGGGGATAAAGCCGTAGTTTGCCGGATAGTGGGTGGACGTATGTAAAATTCTGTCCAGACTCAACATACCGGTTGCCTTGTCCAGCTCGTACTTCTTCTTGCTTCCCTTGGGAATCTCAACAACTGCCACAAAATCTTCCGGATTAATCCGTTTCGGACTAATGTCATGCCAAATATTACTCATAGCAAACTCCTTTTTCTATTGTCAATAAAATTATAGCACAGGCGGCGCGGTTTCGCAACCAAGGTCTATGGCGGCGGTGCGACCCAGCACTTCTCCCATGCGAATTAACGTTTCGTACCCGTCCTGGGTATTTTGCAATAAATCCTGCCGGATTTCTACCCGTCCCGGCTCCAACAAAAGCACCACGGTAGAACCGCCGAACTCAAAGCGGCCTTTCTCCGTGCCCCGCACCACGTCGCAGGAACCTTGCTGGTAATTTACGATTCTGCCCACCATCAGCGCCCCCACTTCCATTTGTACCACGGTGCCAAAAGTTTCAGAATCAATCACGCAAAATTCCCGGCAATTTTCTTTGTAAATGGGCACGTAATCGTTGGCAACCGGGTTTACCGTATGGAAAATGCCCTTGATATACTTTTGCTGGCTCTTCTGCCCGCTGACTGCATAGGCATACCGATGGTAATTATCCACCGTAAGGCGAAGCACCACGCAATAGCCTCCTGCAAACTTCTTGGCCAGTTCCTCGTCTCGCAGGAGGGAGGCAACCGTATAAGGAGTATGTTTAATGGTAAAATGGGTGTTCTCTTTAATAGGATACACGGATACTTTACTGTCGCAAGGGCTGATCAAACTGTTTGGATCCGGAGAAATTTCCCGTTGATCCGGTTTGATCTGCCGCATAAAGAAAGCATTGTAGGACCGGTATTTACAAGGCACGTAAGCGCTCATATCAATTTGATTTTTGCGCACGAACCGCTTGATCATAGGCTTGGACAAAGGGCTGTTCATAAAAACTCTGCACGCACCTGTAACCGGTCTTGCCGCCAGCACGCGAATCACGGCGCGGCCGCTTTTCTTTCCATACATCCGGGCCAAGAAACGATCTTGTTTGGTGTTGATTTCAATAAACTTGCCGTTTCCGTCCCGATATTTCATAATAAAACTCCTACTACGATCAGTGCGCCGATTACGCCCATCACAATGGCTTCTTTCAAGCCGGGTTTCTTCACTTTAATGTCCCAAACCATCAAGAAGGCAGCCACGTAGAGCATCACCACGTAGGCGACGCTGGCTTTAGCAGGCGTCTGGTCCATAACGTTGGTAATGGCGTAAATCAGGGGGAAGATCAAGGCAGAAGAAGTAACGGGAAGTCCTTGGAAATATTTCCGGTTCTCGTCCGTTTCCTTCTGACGTTGCATTTCTTTCACGTTGTAGAATCCAAGTCGAATGACGGCAGCCAGCACGAACAAAGCGCCGCCAATCTTCACGATCCAGTGGCCACCTTTGTCCCACAAAGGACCGGATACAACGTAGTTTGCCAAGATTGCCGGAAATACGCCGAAACAAATCAAATCGCAAAGAGAGTCGATCTGAATACCGAAAACTTTCGCTTCCTCACTGCGATTGGGATGATGACGGGCAATCTTTCCGTCGAACATATCGCACACGCCGGAGAAGATCAAGCATAAAAAAGCAATTTTAAAATGCCCGCTCACCGCACACGTAATTCCGTACAAGGAAGAACACAATCCGATATACGTCAGAATGACGGAATAGTTGTAGAAACCGATTAACATCTTTCTTCATCTCTCTTTCTTTGTTTCCCAATTCTTCTCTGTCCAAGAAGATAGGAGACGACCGTAATGATCGCTCCGATAATTACAAGCAAATAATAGTTAATACCCCGGCTCAGCAGCATGCCCGGCACCACCAAAGATGCACCGAACACCTGGGTGTACATCACCAGGAAACCGCCTTCGTTGGCACCAATTCCCCCGGGGAACGGCAGAATGTCCAATGCAAGGGACAATACCACTTGCAAGGCAATAATCTGGAAGAAACTGGTCCCGGAAAGGCCGAATGCCTCGTAAACCATAAACGTAATGGCAAAGAAGCACAGCCGCTGGAATACCGTAATCCCGAACACTTCCCAAAGAAGTTCCTTTCTGCCCAAAAGCAAATCAGCGCCCCGGCTGTACCGTTCGATCACGTCTTCCACTTTCGCATCCCATTGTTCCCGATTGCGCACCAACCGGAATTTACACAAAAGGTTTAATCCGCCTTTGGCGATCTTCCGCGCAGGATTGGGACGAAAAATCACAACCACCAAAAATGCGCAAAACGCCAGATTCAGTACAAGTCCCAATAGAAACACGTACAGCATGAACCCCAAGTTATCCAAAACGAACCCGGCGTTAAAAATAAACAACACCAAAGAAAGTACGACCAATGCCAATTTGTACGCTAGCGTTACCACCAGCAGTACCAACGAGGATACACCGAAATCTAAACCGTCTCGTTTCATCCAAACCAGTTGCACCGGTTGACCGCCGGAAGCCGATGGGGTAATCGCACTGAAGAAAAAGCCCACGTAAGAATATGCAATACACCGACGAAATTTCGCCGGCACACGGAGTTTCCGGAATAAGTAATATAGGATAACCGATTCACAGCACACAAACACCGTGAGCAACACCACGCCGCCCAGAAGCCACCAAGGATTCGCCTTTCGCATATAGTGCCAAATTTGGGGCAATTCCTGCTTACTCAGCACCAAATATGCAGTAAAAATCAACAATACTGCAACCAACAACACATTCAGCAGTACTTTCAATACCTTACTCCATTTCGATGCGGTTTTCTTCGGTGCCGTTTCCAAAAAGGCTCTTTCCTTCCGTCGTTCTCTAACCTATTTAGTATACTCCAACCCCTAAGACTTGTCAAAGAAAAAACATAGAAAAGCCCCTTCTTATCCAAGGAAGAGGCTTATATTCAAACTGCTTTATTCAAAATAACTTTTCAGTTCCACATAAATCCCTTTGCGCCGGAGGATTTTTTCCGCTGTCTCCCGAAAATGCTCCGGGAATTGCACGCTGTATCCACAGCCCATTTTACCGGACTTTAACGCCTCCGGAGTGTTCACAACTCCCGCCGGAACGCCCGCCGACCGCAAAAGTTGCTGCACTTGCAGCGCTTTGCTCTGGGGACCCAAATTAACGTAAATCACCTGTTTGAGAAGCCTCCTCTTCGCTTTGCAGTATACTTAACAATATGCGCAAATCCGACCGATTGGTGACTTTCAAATTGCCCGGATTGCCCGGACAGATGCCAACCTGCTGTCCTTCCGGCAAACATTCTTCCATATACAAAACCAAACCGGTGTCGTCCGTAATTTCCGGAACGTCGGCGGCCTCTTTGGAAAGGGCATTCTCGTAAAATAGATGGGCTTTATGAATCACGCCGTAGCGGAAGCTTTGGGGCGTTTGCACGTTCCACAAAAATTTCCTGGGCGGAATGGAAGCAAGGTTCTCCCCATCGCTGCTGATCACAATGGTATCCACCGTCTTCTCTGCGGTGACACATGCGCCTTTGGATTTCGCCATGGCGATATTGGCACTGACGGTTGCCGGTGTAATATTGGGTCGCACGCCGTCGTGAATCAACACAACGTCTTCGGCGGCGCAAACTTCTGCCAGCGCCTCAACGCCTTGATAAGAAGATTCTCTCCGGGTGGCACCCCCGGGAAGCACTTTTTGTAATTTAGAGATTTCATAATCCCGAACGATTTCCCATACCGTATCCCGGCTTTCTTCCGGGCAAACTACGTAGATGGCATCAATTTCCGGATGATGCTGAAAAACCTCCAAGGTGTAGGCAAGAATGGGTTTGCCGCCTACGTGTAAAAATTGTTTCGGGATTTCCGTTCCCATACGGCGGCCCATACCGGCTGCCAGAACAAGTGCTACGTTCATCGTGTACGTTCTCCTTTAAGTTCTACTCGGTTCTATTATACACGGAAATGGTTTTATCGACAAGATTGGACACACAGGGGGATAAAATGACTGTTACGTGTCCGGCATTTTACCGATTTCCGGACACAAAACCCTTGCAAGCACCTCTATGTGTCCAAAATAAGCAAATTCGACCTGTCCAAGAGCACTTTTCCGGACACATATCGCCCTAAAAAGGTCGTTTGTGTCCACGCGCTTCCGCGCAAAGTTCTCTATCCTTTTTACATTGACTTTCGGGGCCTTTTGCGGTATTATGAACTGAACTATGTTTTATTGGAGGGACTGTATGTACGAGAAAGTATCTACGGACTTAAATTTTGTTGAGCGCGAGAAGAAAGTACAGAAATATTGGGAAGACAACGATATCTTCCGCAAGAGCATTGAAGAACGGGCGCAAGGTGAGACGTACACCTTCTACGACGGCCCTCCCACGGCCAACGGAAAGCCGCATATCGGACACGTTTTAACCCGTGTTATTAAAGATATGATTCCCCGTTACCGCACTATGAAAGGCTACAAAGTCCTGCGCAAGGCCGGTTGGGATACCCACGGACTTCCTGTTGAATTGGAAGTCGAGAAGATGCTGGGTTTGGACGGCAAAGAGCAGATTGAAGAGTACGGTATGGATCCGTTTATTCAGAAGTGCAAGGAAAGCGTTTGGAAATACAAGGGTATGTGGGAAGATTTTTCCGGCACCGTTGGTTTCTGGGCGGATATGGATGATCCTTACGTAACCTATGATAATAACTTTATCGAATCCGAGTGGTGGGCACTGAAGCAAATTTGGGAGAAGGGTCTTTTGTACAAAGGCTTTAAGATTGTTCCCTACTGCCCCCGTTGCGGAACACCCCTCTCCTCTCACGAAGTGGCGCAAGGGTACAAATCCGTGAAAGAGCGTTCTGCTATCGTTCGTTTTAAGGTAAAGGGCGAAGACGCCTACTTCCTGGCGTGGACAACCACGCCCTGGACGCTGCCTTCCAACGTAGCCCTTTGTGTAAACCCCGCAGACGAATACTGCAAAGTAAAGGCTGCCGACGGCTACACTTACTATATGGCGAAAGCATTGTTGGATACCGTACTGGGCAAACTTGCAACAGACGGACAAGCCGCTTATGAAATTTTGGATTCTTTCCCCGGCACCGCTTTAGAACACAGAGAGTATGAGCCTTTGTTTGCTTGCGCAGGCGTTTGTGCCGACAAACAAAAGAAGAAAGGCTTCTTCGTAACCTGTGACAGCTACGTTACCATGTCCGACGGTACCGGTATCGTACACATTGCACCGGCCTTCGGTGAAGATGACGCCCGGGTTGGCCGCAACTACGACCTTCCTTTCGTACAGTTTGTAGATGGACAAGGTAATATGACGGAAGAGACGCCCTATGCAGGCGTATTCGTAAAGAAAGCCGATCCCTTGGTATTGGTAGATTTAGACAAAGAAGGCAAACTCTTTGACGCGCCTAAGTTCGAGCATGACTATCCCCACTGCTGGAGATGTGACACGCCTTTGATTTACTACGCAAGAGAGTCCTGGTTCATCAAGATGACCGCCGTACGGAATGACTTGATCAAGAACAACAATACCATTAACTGGATTCCCGAGAGCATTGGTAAAGGCCGTTTCGGCGACTGGCTGAACAACGTACAGGATTGGGGTATCAGCCGAAACCGTTATTGGGGTACGCCTTTGAATATTTGGGAATGTCCTTGCGGACACCGCCATGCCATCGGTTCTATTGCCGAGCTCAAAGAGATGTCGGATAACTGTCCCGATGACATCGAACTGCACCGCCCTTATATTGACGCGGTAACCCTTCGCTGCCCTGAGTGCGGCGGTGAGATGACCCGTGTAAAGGAAGTAATCGACTGCTGGTTCGACTCCGGTGCTATGCCTTTTGCACAATGGCACTATCCTTTTGAGAACAAAGAAATTTTCGACGACAACTTCCCGGCAGACTTTATTAGTGAAGCCGTAGACCAGACGAGAGGTTGGTTCTATTCCTTGCTGGCCATTTCGACGCTCCTCTTTGACAAAGCGCCCTACAAGAACGTTATTGTATTGGGCTTAGTGCAAGATGAGAACGGACAGAAGATGTCTAAATCCAAAGGCAACGCGGTAGATCCTTTCGACGCCCTCAATACCTTTGGTGCCGATGCCATTCGTTGGTATTTCTATTCCAACTCTGCGCCTTGGCTTCCCAACCGTTTCTACGCAAAAGCCGTTACGGAAGGTCAGAGAAAGGTACTTGGCACGCTGTGGAACACCTACGCATTCTACGTACTGTACGCCAACATCGACAAGTTCAATCCTTTGGAGTACAAGTTGGAATACGACAAACTTTCCGTGATGGACAAATGGATGCTTTCCCGTCTCAATACGTTAGTAAAGACGGTAGACGGTTGCTTAAACGACTACAAGATTACGGAAACCGCCCGCGCTTTGTCTGATTTCATTGACGAACTCAGTAACTGGTACGTGCGCTGCTCCAGAGAACGTTTCTGGGCAAAAGGGATGCCGCAGGATAAGATCAACGCCTATATGACGCTGTACACCACCATCGTAACCTACTGTAAGTTGGCAGCGCCTATGCTTCCGTTTATGACCGAGGATATTTACCTTAATCTGGTAGCCGGCATCGATGCAAATGCACCCAAGAGCATTCACCTTTGCGACTTCCCCGTAGCAGACGAAGCGCTGATCGACGCAGATTTGGAAGCCGGTATGGAGAAAGTTCTGGAAATCGTCGTACTTGGCAGAAGTGCCAGAAACAACGCTGCGATCAAGAACCGCCAGCCCCTTGCAAACATGTACGTGAAGGCAGAGGGGACGTTGGACGGCTATTTTACCGAGATTATTAAGAACGAGCTGAACGTACAGAACGTTGCCTTCGTAGACAACACCGATGCGTTCCTCACCTACTCCTTTAAGCCCCAGCTTCGTACTTTGGGCCGCAAGTTCGGCAAGGACATCGGGCGTGTGAAGGAATATTTGGCTGCCCTTACCGGCAAGGATGCGGCAGAGGCTATGAAGACGCTGAAAGAAACCGGTTCTATGGATATCGTGTTAGACGGCGTTGCAACTCCCGTTACGGAAGAAGATCTGCTTATTGAATCTGCCAAGTTGCCGGGCTTCGAGGCACAAGAAGATAAGGGAATTACGGTAATCTTAGATACCACCTTGACGCCGGAGTTGATCGAGGCAGGTTTCGTGCGTGAATTGATCAGCCGTATCCAGACCATGCGGAAAGAGGCCGGTTTCGAAGTAACGGATCACATCGAAATCTTCGAGACAGGCAGCGAGGAAATCCGCAAGGTGCTTCTTGCAAACGAAGCGGAGATCAAAGCAGAGACGTTGTCCGAGGCTTTGACGGTGGATGCGGAAATTCCCGCAGATGCTTATGCCAAGGAATGGGATATTAACGGCAAGAACGTAACTTTGGCGGTGCGCCGGGTTTAATTCTTCGGGTAAAATGAGCTGCCTCGCTTGGAGGCAGCTTTTTTTATGACCTGATAGCGTGTGCGGGGTTAAATTCCATAAAAAAGCGGGGTTTAAACCCCGCATTTGCAGGAATTTTAACCCCCGGGTTGTCGTATAATCGTGCTAATAGCAGCCTGTGGCGCAACAAAGCAAGCACACATCTCCATTTTTCTATTCCGGCCCCCGCATATCCAGCTCCACCGGATAGGTGCAAATATCATTGCCTAATCGCTCCGTATACACCGCCCCAAAGGCCGCCAATTCCGGCGCAATTCCGCGCAAAGCCTTGCGCACGTTCACTTTATGGAAGACCACAAAGTCGAAATAAACGCCCTCCGGCCCTTCGCAAATGTCAATCGCTTCCGCATAGAAGGATTCCACCAACGCCCTTTTCAAAAGTGCAGTCAAATAAGCCACGTCGTCCTCGTAAGAAAGGTGATGCTCCGGCACAAATAAACTGCCCAAAGAGAAACCGCCCTCCCACAAATATTGAGAAGGTCCTTCAAACCCTAAAATAAAATCAAAAGAAAGTTGCTCGCAGTACGTGCGCAAATGGGAAACCGGGCGCTGTTCCTGCATCCCTTCCATATCTAAACTTCTGTAATTGCACCGTTCCGGCGCCAACCTGGACTTGTCCTGAATTTGCTCGTCAATCATCCGGGAAAACTCTTCCGCCGTTACGCAATCTCCTTCGAAAACCATTTCCGACTTAGGAAAAGGCACCAATTCCAGTACCGCGCCCCGAAGCCGTTCCTCGCCGATCACCTGGCACAAATACATATAGTTGGCACAATAAATATTCGTGGGAATTTCCTCGTCGTTCTTGCGCAATTCCGGGGGCAGGAACATCGCCTCAGGACTGCTTGCATCCCAGCGGACAAACATCCGTACCGTAAACAAATCCTGCTGCTCTAAGTACGTTACTTGCAGAAGGGGCGGGTCCATTTCCGGATTGCAGCCGGTAAAAAGGGGAAATTGCCGATAAAAACCCCGTACCCCGTACGGATACACGTCCCAGCGGTTCTTAATCACATCCGGCATCTTTCGGATAAAATGTTTCGCAATCAATTCAGCGCACATAATACCGCCACCCGTAAGCATCAGCACGTAGCGGGTAATCCCCTGTCCCTTTAAATCCCGATATTCGTATTTCGACAGGGCAGGGAAAATGTATTCTTGCATTTCCATTTCCGCCAGCAAGGCGCTGATCTGCGTGGTAGCTTCTAAAATATCGCCCGCGGAAAGTGCCGCCACCAGTGCCTCTTCAATCTTAATGAAACCCCACCAGAAATCTTCCACAGCGTACGTGGGTTCGTACGGTGAAAGCAGCCCTTCAGTGGCGCTTTGCTCCTCACGTTCCAAACAAATGCCGGACAGGGAAATCTCATCAAAATGGCCGGTAAGATCCTGTGCATCGTTTCCATACCGCCCGCAGCCGGGACATTTAGAAATCACCGCTTCCCGCAAATGGGTTTCATACGTCTTGCGCGGCAGTACGTATACAGTTACCGGATAGATTCGTCGGCAGTCTGCGATGGTAAGCGATCGCTCCCGAATTTCTTCTTCAATGAAATAAGGCGGAATGCATCCTGTGGACGGAAGTTTGCGCAGGCGCAAAGAAACGCCGTCTGCAATACGGGCCCGAAATTGGGAGAACGTAGGTGCATCCGGGGGAAGCAAATAATATTCACCTTGATAGTAAAATGCCTCTGTTTCAATCATAACAAAACAAGTATACCGAAATCATCTCTTTAAGACAAGTGAAAGATGGCAATTTCGGCAAAAGATCCGAATCGAATGGGAAGCAAGGAGCAACCTAATCCGCTGGTAACGTAGAGGGGGAAACCTTTATAATCGTGCAACCCGTAAATGTAGCCCTCTTTGGGCAGCCGGTCTTCTTTCAGGAGCGTAAATTCCAAATTAAAAGGCGTACGAATCTGACCGCCGTGGGTGTGACCGCACACGGTAATATGGGGGCGCAATTCTGCCGGCACAGATTCCAGTCGAAGCAGCATATCGGCGTTGTGAGTCGCCAGTACGAAAGATAGATTGTTTTCTTGAGCCATTTTACCCCACTTTGAAACCAGTGCTGCCACGTCCGCCGCATTGGTGCGTACGTCGTTTAAGCCACCGATGAGCGCGTTTCCGTACGTCACAGCCTCCTCCTCTAATATCTTAATGCGAGGAGACAGCAGGGACAGCTCCCGAATATACGCTTTGCGCAAATCCGGCTTCCCTTCAAAAATTTTATTTTCATGATTGCCAAACGTGATAAAGATCGGTACTTGCACGCTTTGGGCGACGTTTTCCACAAAATAAGCTGCGCGCCCAGTTTCTTCCAGACGATTACATAAATCGCCGGTAATGACGATAAAATCAGGATTGACGTTTTTCACCGCAGCAGCAATTTGACGCACGGGGATGGGCATATTCGCAATGTGAATATCTGAAAGCAGCACAAAAGTGCAAGGCTCCCCGCTGCCGTTGATTTCTTTGCGGGTGGCAATCAGTTTCCGGGCGCGTTGCATCATCACCATGCATGCCATCATAATCAAGGCGCAAAGTATACATACCCCTATTAAGATCATTTGAATCCATTCCCGCATATCGCTGTAAGCCTCTTATTTCCAATTCCAATCGTCTTTGTGAATCTGATAGTCTTCTTGAGAAATATCCGTTTGGATAATTTTATTCTCCTTCTCCGCTTCCTTGCGCAATTTCTCTGCCTTGGCTTTCTCCCGTTCTTTCTTAGAAGGCAAGATATCTACTTTCAAAAGCATCAAAATTGCGATGCGCGCCAAACCAAAAAGTAAGAACGTGCCGGCCAGCGCATAGGCAATCCAGCATAGAATCTCAATAAAATCAGACATACGGAAACCCGCGTCCAACTCCACCTGTTCCACGTGCTCTACACGGGGTGTAGACGTCATTTCCGCCGTGGCACCGGGGAGAATTTCCTCATCCAAACCGGTGTCTGCCGGTGGCATGGTTTCCTCAGCAGGGGCCGTTGTGGCCGGTTGCGCCGTGATGCCGGGCGGTGTAAGAATTTCCAATTTAGGCGGTGTGGTAGGAACCACCGGTGTAGGCTTCTTGGTAGGGGTTGGTGCCTTGGTAGGCGCCGGCGTCTTCGTTGCCGCAGGCTTCGTGGTGTTCGGGGCTTTGCTTCCCGATGGCGAGGGAGATCCTGTGGCTGCAGGCGCTGTGGTCGCAGCCGGGGTTCCGGATGGAGAGGCCGATGTTTCCGGTGTCTCGCTTGCCTCCGGAGACGAACTGGTTTCCGGTGCCTGGCTTACGTCCGCCGTAGGTGAAGATTCCGCTGTAGCCGCTGCCGATTGAGCAGGCGATGGACTGGGCACTGTCGCTTCCCCGGAGCTTGCAGGTAAAGTAGCAGACGATTCCGTTGCCGAAGTGAACTGCACCGGGGCAAAATGCCACAGGACAGCCAGTACCGCTATACATATTACGATCATCCAAGCGGTGGAAAAAATCTTCCGCCAAAATACTTTATCCATTTTAGAATTCATCATTTCCTATAATCTTCGACCGACGAACAGCGCGGCCTTTCTTTCTTCCCCAAATGAGGAATCCAATAGCAATACCGATCCAAATACCCACGATCAATACCACCATCATCCAAAAGCCCAATGCACCGGTCTTAATCAAAAGTGACTGTGCCTCCGGGGTGGGGGTAGGCGTCGCTTTCTGTGTAGCCTCCGGCGTCACGGTAGGAATCACTTCCGGCGTTTTGGAAGGTTCCAACGTTTCCTCCTCACCGGGGGTTCCGTCCGGCGTAGCACTGGGATCTACTTCATCCGTGCCGATAGGTGTCTGCTGGCCGGGGGTGGTAGCGCCGGGCGTCCACGAGGGCGTCTTGGTGGGTGTAGGCGTAGGCGTTGGGGTAGGTACGTTCGCCACTTCAATCTGCTTTGAAACCACTGCACTGCCAAAGATTTGGCTGGGCGTCAGTTCGGTAAAATTACCGTCTGCTGCACGGGTCACTGTGGCCGTCACAGTGCTCTTGCTTCCGGGTTTGCTATTATTGGTAACGGCAAACACCAATTTCTGTGTGGCCTGTTTTGCGGTGAAATCTTCCGGTGCAAAAATAATGGTAATCTTAGAATTGGCTTCATCTACCGTAATGGTGTCCGTCACACCTTCCGTCTTCGTGCTGGAATTCTTGGAAAACCAAAGCATACCGGCATCGTAGGTAACCTCAATCTGGCCGCCGGACACACCGTTATCTAATGAAAGACCCACGGTGATCGTAATGGATTTACCGGGCTGCGCAGCATCCGCCGAAGACGTTAGAATAATTCCGTTGGCAGCCGAAACCGGTAATGCCATAGCAGAAACGCAAATCACGATAAAAAGAAAGCATACAACTATTTTCTTTGATAATTTTCTCATACGCACAACCCTCTTATTTTTGTTCAATCTTTATCTTACCCAATAAATATTGCCGAAGTTTGGCAAAATCCGCAATACCCACCTGACCGTCATAATTGACATCCGCAGCATTTTGGTAAATGCCCGTAACCAAATCGCCCCGCAGCATTTCCTGCCTTAATTTCGCAAAGTCAGCAATGCCCACCTGGCCGTCTCCATTGATATCGCCGTAAATCAACACCGTATAGGAAATCTGCTCTACGCCGCTGTCCAAAATGGAAACCACTGTGCCGGAGGCAACCAAATCCGTATCCGCCAAAGCGCCGCCTTGGGCATTCTTAAACGCCAAGGTGACTTCTCCGGTGTTCCCCGTAACGGTCATCGCTTCCTTCAAGGAAAGGACCGTGGTTCCCGGTTCAATCTTGTGCATCCACTGCAGGCCGTGATCCACCATAAACCCACTTTGGGGCTTAAAAGAAACCACAAGTGTATTATACACAAAAATTTGCTTGTCCGCCACCATTATATTCAATTCCGAAGTCCGGTAGACCCCGCCGTTTTCATTGTAAATCACCACACGGACGGTGGTGTCTCCCGCTTGCACCGGATTCCACAGCAGCGTATTTTGATTGCGAACGACGGTGGTCCGGATTCCGTTTGGATTTTGGATGGTAAAATGGTACGTTGCACCCTCCAAAAGGCTGCACTGCAGTTTCAAATGCCCGTCTGCCCGGGGTTCTTCCCCCGTAAGGGTTGCCACGGTCAGCCCTGCACCTTGGGCATCCTGCGCAGCAATATGATACGTGGCTGATTGCACAGAAACCGGTAGCAAAACCGTCTTTGTAAGACCGTAAACGTTTGTGACTGTAACGGAAACCGTTGTTTCTTCGGTAATTTGTTCCGGCCGCAAGTACAAAGGCTTGGTTTCCACAGAGGCAATGCCGTATTGGTCCGAGGCCTGTACGTATTTAGAAAGATGCCAAAATTCCCCTTGGGGAATCTCCGGAAGTAAAAGTGTTTCCGTCAAAATCATAGGCAGCGTAGGCGTTGCCACCTGCACGGTTACGTTGCAGTCCGTTTCATTTCCTGCAGGATCTTTGACTTTCACAAGAAGCGTTTGCGCCCCTTCTGCCCGGGTGTCAATTTGGGTTAAATCGTATGTAAGGGAAGGCGTCTGTCCCCGTTCATCCCGAATGTGCAGTGCATCTTGGACTTGCGCGTCAGAAAGCGCCGTTCCCGCCGCCACGTAGATTTTTCGGCTCTCTACTTGCGGCGCCTGGGTATCTTTGGTTAAAATATCTTGAGGAATTAAACTTTGTATTTGCGTTACCGGATTCTTGGCACTGCAAAAAACGCCGCAGGTAACGGTTTTTCCGTCAAATTCACCTCGCACCAAGGCAACACCCACCACTTGAATATCGTTTTTCAAAATAGCGCCGGATGCGTTGGTGTGGTTCAGTACCATTTTACAGAAATATTCCGCCCCCAAAGCGGGCTGGGTGCAGGTGTAATCTGTGGCATAAATGGACGCCGTTACCGTAAGGTACGACAGTTGCCCTGAAAGAAGTTGGGCTTTCGTCTGCGCCGCCGCGGCATCCGGTTGCGTCAGCATGGCAATTGCAATATACGCAGCGTTCTTGGAAAGCACGTCGGAATTCGTTACGGTGCTCAGACCTTGAATTTGGCGAATATCCGCAATTTCGGTTAAAATCGCCGCTTCTGTCGCCTTCAAATGGGCATCTTCATTGGCGGTATAAATCGGAAAAGACGCGTCTAAAGACGGAAGAGTGGTCGTTTGCGCACCCGCTACCTTCTGCGCTGAGAAAAAGCCACCTACTATGACAAAGATTCCCAACAAAAAAGCCACTGCAAGCAGAACCGAGCCGGTAAAACCGTTTCGCTTCTCCCCAGTAGCATACTTTCGTTGTGGTGTTCTATCTTGTTTCATAGTTGCTTCTTTTGGTTCCTGCCTTTATCTTTCGTATAAATACCACGTACTGTTGTATTTTATCATATCAGGGGTATGCCACGCAAGTGGAATATATTCTCAGCGGGAGGCGTGGCGCGAACCTGCCGCCTGATGCAAATTACAACGAAAAACGCCCCGCAGTCCGCAGACCCAGGGCGTTCTCCTATGCATTCAGTCTCGATGTAAGACTTGAATTATTTCACTTCAACAGTAGCGCCTGCTTCTTTAAGCTTAGCTTCGATAGCAGCAGCATCGTCTTTGGAAATCTTCTCTTTGATAGCCTTAGGAGCTTCGTCAACCAACTTCTTAGCGTCCATCAAGGAAGCGCCGGTGATTTCCTTAACAACCTTGATAACGTTCATCTTGTTAGCGCCTGCATCCTTAAGGATTACGTCGAATTCAGTCTGCTCAGCTTCAGCAGCAGGAGCAGCACCAGCAGCTGCAGGAGCAGCTACCATAGCCATAGCAGGAGCTGCAGCGGATACGCCGAACTCTTCCTCAAGAGCTTTAACAAGCTCAGACAACTCCATAACAGAGAGAGCCTTAACATCTTCAATTAACTTTGTAACTTTTTCGCTAGCCATTTTAAATTACCTCCATAAATTTTAAATATTTGTTTAATGGCGTGCCGTTTCTACTTAGGCACTTTGCTTTTCTGCGATTGCGTTGAGGGCAACCACAAGACCACGGATATTTCCGTTGAGTACGTTGACAAGACCACTGATCGGTGCATTCAAGCCACCAAGTACTCTTGCAACCAGTTCTTCCTTCGAAGGCATCTTCGAAAGATCTTTGACTTCCGCTGCGGAAATCACCTTTCCGTCCAGAATACCACCCTTTACTTCCAGCTTGTCGAATTTAGCTTCGTACTCGCAAAGAATCTTGGCAGCATCTGTATAGGAGTCTGCAGACGTAGCGATGGCCGTAGGACCTTTGAACATATCCTCTGTACCGTCGATACCGATTTCCTTCGCTGCTCTTAAAGCAAGCGTGTTCTTTCTTACTGCAAACTTAACACCTGCTTTACGAAGTGCATTACGCAGTTCTGTATCCTGCTCTACGGTCAAACCTCTGGTAGATACCATTACGGTTGCCAAAGAAGCTTTCATTTCCTCTGCAATTTGTGCAACTTCAGCCTGCTTTGTTTGTAAAATTTTCTCACTGGGCATCCAATAAACACCTCCTCTCGAGAATTGAACGCATATATCAAAAACCCTTCTGCACACAAAGACACAGAAGGGTTTACGATCATTGTTTCCGTAAAATCTCTCCTCGGCGGGACTTACGTGAGATCCTGTTGGATTTCAATGCCTGCTGTCTTTGGTTCAATCTTGGCTTTCAATATTAAATTGAAACTTTCCGGATTAGCCTTTGAAGCGAACTCCGGGGCCCATGGTAGAAGTTACCACGATGCTCTTAATATACTGGCCTTTCGCAGAAGCGGGTTTTGCCTTTACGATTGCATCGTACAACGTAGTGTAGTTCTCACCCAACTTCTCCGGTCCGAAGGAAGCCTTACCGATTACACAGTGGATAATGTTTGTCTTGTCCAATCTGTACTCGATCTTACCTGCTTTCAGATCGTCAATAGCCTTCTTAACGTCCATTGTAACGGTTCCGGCTTTGGGGTTCGGCATCAAGCCCTTAGGACCTAATACTTTACCGAGACGGCCTACAAGACCCATCATATCCGGTGTTGCAACGATAACGTCAAATTCAAACCAGTTCTCGCCCTGGATCTTTGCAACAAGATCCTCAGCACCTACATAATCAGCACCTGCTGCTTCTGCCTCGTCTGCCTTTGCACCTTTTGCAAAAACAAGTACGCGAACCTTCTTACCGGTTCCGTGGGGCAGTACAACTGCACCTCTAACCTGCTGGTCAGCATGTCTGGAGTCAACGCCGAGTCTGAAATGTGCCTCGATCGTCTCGTCAAACTTTGCTTTCGCTGTCTGTACGACAACGTTAAGACCTTCTGCAGGATCATAGAGTTTTGCTTTATCTACCAGCTTAGCGCTGTCTTGATATTTCTTACCTCTAAACACAACAATTCACGCTCCTTATCACAAAATCTTAACCTTGCCGAATTAGTCGACAACAACGATGCCCATGCTTCTCGCAGTACCTGCGATCATGCTTGCTGCGGCCTCTACAGACGCAGCATTCATATCTGCTTGCTTCTGCTCTGCCAGTTTCAACAGGTCTGCCTTAGAAATCTTAGCGACCTTGTCACGGTTGGGCTTACCGGATCCCTTCTCGACCTTGCATGCTTTCTTGAGCAATACAGCAGCCGGAGGAGTCTTTGTGATAAACGTAAACGTTCTGTCTGCGTAGACAGTGATAACAACAGGAATAATCAATCCTGCGTCCGCTTTCGTCTTCTCATTGAACTCTTTACAGAATCCCATGATGTTCAGGCCATGCTGACCTAAAGCTGGTCCAACCGGTGGTGTAGGTGCAGCCTTACCTGCAGGAATCTGCAGCTTAATCAATGCTACTACCTTCTTTGCCATAAACGTCCACCTCCCAAAATAATTAGAAAAAAAATCTATGCAGTCAATTTCGCATTGGCGAAACTGTACAGCCTAAGTAAATTAGAATATTCTTTGGATTTGAGAATATTCCAGTTCCGCGGAAATCTCGCGGCCAAACATGGATACTTTAACCTTAACCTGAGCCTTCTCGGGGTTGATGCTCTCAACCACACCGGTGAAGTTCTCCAAAGGTCCGGAAAGAATCCGTACGGAATCGTTGATTTCGTAATCCACAACTGCCTTTGCAGTAGCATCTACACCCAAAGCAGCAATTTCTTGCTCCGTAAGGGGTGTGGGTTTGTTGCCAAGACCAACAAAGCCTGTTACTCCACGGATATTCCGAACAACATACCACGTATCGTCGGTCATAATCATCTTCAACAAAATATATCCGGGGAAGATTTTCTTCAACGCAGACTTCTCGCGACCTTCTTTAATCTCAACTTCCTCGAGCATCGGGATAACGATTTCAAAGAAATAGTCCTGCATGCCACGATTCTCAATGACACGCTCTAAGCTTGCCTTCACTTTGTTCTCATAGCCGGAATAAGTATGCACAACGTACCAAAGCGGTTCACTGGAAACACCTTCTATAAACATGCTGCTGTCCTCCCTTCAAGTAAAATACTTCTCGTCCGAACTGATATTAACTCCAACGCTCGATCAGCGTCATCAGCGCCTTCATTCCCGAATCACACAGGAAAATAATCAGTCCAACGACCAGGCAGAACGCAAGAACGGAAAGCGTGTTGATTAAAACCTGCTTCTTGGTAGGCCACGTAACTTTCTTTAACTCCGATACGATACCACGGAAGAAGCCGCCAATCTTAGAGCCGACTCTAACAAAAATATTCGGTTTCTTTTGCTTGACGTCATTCGCCATAATCCACATCCTAACTGTTAGTCAACCTAACGTTCCCTAAACAAACCGGATTACTTCGTTTCTTTGTGAGCAGTATGCTTCTTACAGAACTTACAATACTTGCTCATTTCGATTCTGTCCGGATCGTTCTTCTTGTTCTTTAACGTTGTATAATTACGCTGTTTGCACTCTGTGCATGCCATAGTAACCTTTACTCTCATGCCGTAACACCTCCATTGCTTAAAAGCGCATTGTCTAATTTACCATACCGAAGGGAACTTGTCAACAACATTTTTCCACTTGCACGAAAATATTTGTAAACTTTTTACGAACATCGCCCATCACCCGACAAACAGTCCGATTAAAAGTCCCAAAAAGTTGTGACTGTAGAAGAATCCGCCTACGTAAGACGTTTGAATGGCGTTCATCAGCGTGCCGCCAATGCCTCCGGTGCCAAACAAAGACAGGCCCAACATCACCGTGCTGACAATCAGCACGCCCTGGCAAAGTCCGAAAGCGATACCGCCGATCGTATCCACCTGATGTAGCACCGGCATCTTTCGAATCCCTTTCCAAATAGACTTCACGGAAAGCAACACGATCCACGTAATCACCGCCACAAGTAAAATAGACGTTGCTTTCACGACCAGGTCTGCAACGGTTTTGGCAGCTTTGCGCACACCCTGCTCCACCGCATCCTGTTTGTGGGATTCCGCTAAAATATCCACCACTTTGTCTTGCAGGAACCCCGGCAGTTCACTCTTTGCAAGCGCCTTTTCATAGCCCTCTTCCGAAGTGACCGCCTCCGAGACATACGTGTAAACCGTCTGCTCCGTAGAAGTGGCAAGAGGCGTGCGTGCCAGCACACCACCCACAACCGGCATCAGCAAATAGCCCAGCATCAGTGCAATCACCAAAGACAGGGCAGAAATCAAGGAAAGTACCAAGCCTCGCTTGGCACCCAGAAAAATACAAATACCAATCAGTGCAAGAATAATCAAATCGACGATCATCACAGGGCCTCCGGATCCTATCCTTCAAAAGACACTCGGTAAATACCGTCCTGACACGCCACCATTACGTTCCGGTCGTCCAGATACGACACTGTACGAATATCCGAAGAAAGTTCTTGTTTACCAATATAATTCCCGACAACGTTATACATATATACGTTGCGGTCTGTATATGCCACCACCGTGTTCCCCAGGGACAAAACTTTTTCGATTCGCCCCTCTACCTCTACGCGATGTTTTTCCTTGCCCGATTTATTATAATATATTAAGGAAGAAACCGTGCAGGAAGATTCCGTTACGTTCTCCTCACGGAAGGCAGCGACGCAATACCGTTCGTCTGCACAAACCGCATCCGCAAGCGCCAACCGCCCGCCGCCGGCAGACCACACTTCAAGATTCACGTCTTTGTCAGAAGAAGCCGTGCCAACTCTGCGCAACAATCGAAGCGATTGGGAATTCGCTGCAAAAAGCGTGTCCTTATTCAAATATTGCAAAATCGGGTAAACCTGCCCTTCCGTAACTGCCGTAGAGATGACTTCGCCGTCCCGTGTGCGCATAAATACCACGCTGCCGGTCATCTCGCCACCGGATTCATAAACGCCGGAGAGCGCCAAAAAGTCCGGATACGCAGACTGGGCGCCGGCAATCATGTGGTACGTGCCAAACTTACGGGTAAAAACTTCATTCAGAATACCGTCGTTGCAGGTTAAATAAGTCGCGGAGGTTTCAAAGTCGTTTTGCCGGCAAAGCACGATTAAAGAAGCGCCGGAATCCCCGGAAAAGGCGCCGATCACCGGCACCGCAGAATCATAGCGGAAGCGCTGACCGTTTGCATCAAAAGCCCAAATGCATTTCCCCCCGTATTCAGAGATCAGCACGAAAGATTCGCCGCAGCGCATAAGCGGCTTTTCAATGGTGCAACGTACGTTCCACTTCCACACGCCGTCCCGATCCAAACCGGTTACGCCGTTCTCATCACAAAGAATAATGCAGTCTTGGACCGCGCCGATGACATAATCTCCCCTAGGTTCGTACTCAATTTGCGTCAGCACCGGCGTAACGGAAATATCCCGCTTAATGCCCATAGCGTCCAGTAATTTCTCATAAATGCCAAAACTGTATCCAAGAATCAAAATCAACACAAAAGCAAGAACACCCAAAACGGTATACGTAATACGTCTCCTGCGTCGCTGCTGTTGCTTCAATGCTTCAAATTTCTTACGGCTGATGACCTTTTTCTCTTTTGTATCGCTCATATAAATCTGTAACCTTTCCGGTATAATGGTCCTTAAAGCTTATTATACAATTTTTCGCCGTGTTTGTGCAAGGGTTAACAGGAACAAAATTCCCACAAAACCAAAAAGCGGATAAACAACCGAAATTACAGAATCAAAACCAATATAAGAAAGGGGAATACCAAGAATGGCAAACACGGAACCGTACAGCGTCTTTTTACCGAACAAGCTGCCCACCGCGCCCAAATTGCAAGCCGCACAAAGGAGCATTGCGAAGGACAGTATGCAGGAAAAAATGCGACCTAACGCAGCACTCCATGCGTAGATTGCCGCAGGCAAGGGCAAATTCTGCGCAGCAAGTTCCGGCGGAAGAATCCCCAGACCGACAAAAATGCAAAGACCGCACGCCAAAAACATTCCGGCACCCAGCAGACTTCCCCGGCGAATGGCGTCTTCATCCGCAGATAAATCGCCGGCTCTTCCCAAAACGCCCAGCAGGAATAGCACGTTGTAGCCGGTATAGAGGCCGCTTTTCAAGATCAGGGTGGCCATTTTAGGGATTGTAAAATGGTGCGTTGTGTGCGCGTTTGGCGTTATAAAGGCGGCAAAGATGGAAACCAAGGCAACGAAAAAGATTATGACGGGCGTGACGATTGCGCAAACCCGGGCAAATGCAGAGAAATTGCCTGTCAGCATCAGCATTGAAAAGGCTGCCACGATGCCACCGGTAAGAATGCCGAACAAAAGGGGAAAACGCCTGCAAACTGCAGGGAAAACGGGTTCCAGCACTTCCCGAATGCCGGATAGCATTGCCACGTACCCGATAAAGGCAAACATCAGGGTGGTAAGGGTAAAAAGTTTTTTCATTTTCCCCTTTGCCACGAATCCCGCCACTTGATCCACACGGGTAAATTTGCCGCGACATACAAGGGCAAGCACCCGCGCGGAAGCCAGCCCCAAAAGCAGACAAGAAGACACCCATCCAAAAGCCCCAACCGGACCTAGCGATGCAAAATAAACGAAAACCTCCCGGCCGCTGCCAAAACCCGCGCCCACCAACGCCGACAAGAATAAACCGGCAATGATAAAAGTATTCTTGAATTTTGATTTTCGCAAAAACATAGAGGGAACGCCTTTCCCGGCACTCCCTCTATAAATATTCTTCCTATATATATCTTATTCAAGCCAATTTCATAATCTTCATTAAAGAATCCAGACAACCTTGCACACCGTATTTCTCGGCAGAGGAAGTGAGATAATACTGCGGACCGTATCCGCCAACGTATTTGCCGTTCACGTAGTAGTACATCGTGGTTTCATCCCGCTTGGCACAAACCACCGTATTCTTCGTGCCGTCCCGCAATTCATACTCGATTTCGCAAAGAATCTCCCCCGGAACTTCCGGTGCGCCGGACAATTCCAGTGTCTTGATTTCCAAGAAGTAAAGAGAAGTAAGCAAACGGGTAAAACCCTCTCCGGCTTCCGAAAGATTATCCGAAATACGGTGACCTTCGAAAATATACGTAGGCTTGTTGTCCTTATCAAATTCATACTGCATCGTACGCGTTACACCGTTCATCGTAATACGCACGGCGGAAAGTTCCGTATACATAACCATATAGACGACTTTATCTGCGTACGTAAGCGGATCCAAATCCTTAAACGTAACCGAGCTTTCATTGATCAAGTATACGTCCCGGCCGTCGTCTACAGTAGCATAATATTGAGTGCCATCTTTCGTTTTGTTCCCGATATGAAGCGTAATGGTCTTCTCCGGAGATGTAAACGATACGCTGTAGGCAGACGGAGATAATCCGTAAGTGGCCAGATCTTCGCACTGAACCTCTGCAATATCTTTAATGCTGATCGCCAGCACTTTACTCAGCCAGGTTTCAATATTTTCGTTATTGCCTTTGCGCTGCAGCGGATAGGACATGGTCCAAACGCGTGAAGCGTCAACTTCACCGCTGATCTTAGCAGACAACTCCAAAGTGCGCTGATTGTCTTTCCATACTGTAGCCCGCACAACTTGTCCCGGATCTGAAAAATCAAAAATGGTCTTTGAAATGAGTGCGCCCTTGTTCAGCAACACGCCGTTTTGAAAACCTTTTGCATATAAATAGATGGTTTCCGAACCTTCAAGCCAAATATAGTGAGCCGTAGACGCAGTATTCATTCCTCCGAAAATGGCGGTATATACCGTGCCGTCTTTCATCGTGATCGCTAACCTGGTCTGACCATCCAAACCAAAATCTGTCCGAACAGCGTCCGTCACAACGCCTTCATAAACAATCGCACCGTCATAGGCATACAATTTTGCAATCAAGGACTTGACGTTGGCTTCTACGATCGTAATTTCCGGATAGGTGGTGCACGTCCAACGGTCATTGTTCTTCTCCAAAACCAAATGATCCGTACCCACACATTCAATGCCTACAATTTGGCTTTGCGTCTCTTGATCTGCACTAAACGGAAACACGTAGCCGCTGTTGTTTTCTTCAGGAGGCTGTGTAGCACCGGGATCGTCGCTTCCTACGTTCTTAACGAGCAAAAACGCCGCCACCGCCGCAACAATCAATACAATCGCAATAATCGCAGTCTTATATTGTTTCATCTTACAGATGTCTCCTTCTCATCCATACTACAACACCGCCGCCGATAATCAAAGCAGGGATCACCGCCATAGAAACAATTGCAAGCATATTGCTCTTGTTTTTGTCAATTACAATCGACGTATTGTCGTAAATCTTCGCTTCAATCAAGTTGCCTTCATTGCTTCCGTAGTCGCTGACCATCCAGTGAACCGTGTAGCCGAAGGTGGTAATTGCATTGCGCAAACCGTATTGTTGGTAATATGCGTCCGAGAAGCCCAGTGTAGATCCGAATACGGCCGCATGGGTTACCATGCCACGGGTGCCGCTGTTCATAGCCGCTGCCGCAACCACCTGTACACCTTCTTGAACGTTCCCGTCAAAATCCGTACTCTTGGCAGTTTGCGCCGTTTGAATCAGCGGGTAATTCTCAATCATAGTAATCGCAGAATCCTGAGAATGTACTTTCACACTGCGCGTCGAAAACAACGAAATATCGTAAGGAACTGAAAATCCCGCAAGAGGTCCTTTTGAAACCGTGCTGCCAATAAAGGCGCTGGCTTTGTTTTCTTTATTGATTTTGTTGCGATCATCCGTTTCCTCTACTAAATCTAAGTTAATGGAAAGTCCGTACAGTTTGGTGAGAATCCGATTCATATTCTCAAACTTCTCACCTCTTTGGTCATAGTCTGCACAGAAAATCATCTGACCGCCGTCTTGTTCCAGCCATTTCTCCACCATAGAAGCTTCCGAATTCGTCAAATCATACTTGGGACCCAAGAAAACAATAAGAGAAGCATCTTCCGGAATTGTTTCAATTTGAGTAAGATCCAGATCCCGAATATCGCAACCTAAAGACTCAATGCCGTTGAATACGTTCGTAAATTCAGCGCGGCTCTTTTCCTCATGACCGGTTGTACAATACACTACCGGGAATTCGTCCGAAGTTACAAATAAAATCGCAGAAGTTAACTTTTGCTCCACTTGAATTGCAGATTTGTACTTATAGAACAACTGGTACGTCTGGTAGACAAACATATCCGACGAGGCAATGCGCCGTGTCTTGTCGCCGCTCTTTACAATGTAGTCACCTTCAGAATAGGAAGCCGCATCCGTTTCCCCTACTAATTTACGAATCAATCCGGGATTGCTGTCCGGATCTTTGTACGAAACCGTTACCCGGTCATACTCTGCATATTGGTCCAGCACGCGAATGACCTCTGCGCGGTCCGTATCCGACTCGCTTTTGGTGCGGTCGTACAACGCCACGATTTCCACGTCTTGTTTGAGGGCTTTTAAATTCTTATCCGTAATATCTCCGATGGTATACAATTTTTCTTTGGTCATATCCAACGTAAGCTTCGTAGAGAATTGCTCCAAAATCAAGTTTGTCACTGCGAAAACAACCAATACCGCCGCAACTAAAATAATGGCGTTGGTGCCGTACCGAAAATCACGACGCAGACGAGCTGAAATGACCTTTTTTTCTTTCTTCTCCTTTTTCATCCCTTTGCACCTCCCATCAATTCCAGCGTTTCCGCTCTACGTTCATCACCGTCAGAAATACACCGACAAAAGTAAACGACACGTAGTAGAACAAGGAGGCTAAATTGAAACCGCCCATAGCAAAATCCGAATACCGTTTAAGGGGGGATAACCACTGAAGCACGGCACCGAAAGTACCACCCAGTGTTCCGCCAATCGACTGCATAAAGTAGAAGATCAGCAGTACCACAACGCCGGAAACTGCCGCAACCACTTGGTTCTCCGTAAAAGAGGACACGAACAAACTAATGGCCAAATAACAAGCACCCAGCAGAATAAAAGCCACGTAACCGCTGACGTTCTTTCCCGCAGGAATACCGCCGTCGATCAAAAACGTGAGGATGACCGGATAAATAAACGTAATCCCCACCATAATCAAGAAAAGGGTAAGTCCGGCGAAATATTTTCCCACCACAATCTTGCGCATGGGAATCGGTGCAGTACGAAGAAGCACTTCCGTTCCGTTCTTCTTCTCATCAGCCAGCAAACGCATGGTGATCAGCGGTGCGAAGAACGTCATATACGTAACCAAATTGGATAACACATCGGAAAAATAAATCGACCCGTAAATCAAGTTCCGCACCCAGAAGAACATGCCCACCAGTACCATAAAGAAACCGATGATACAATACGCTACCGGAGAACGGAAATAAGAACTCATTTCTCTTTTATAAATCGTCCACATACTATCTTCCGTCCTTTCACTGATCCGCACTGTTCTTATCTTTGTTGACGATGTCAATAAAGATTTCTTCCAATGTTCTGCCCATGGGACGCAGTTCCAAAATCGCCATAGAATTGTGGCTCAACTCGTTAAAGAGAGGTCTGCGCACGTCTACGTCGTGACCGGATTCCACCATAAATACGGAAGCATCTTTGTCCATGCGAATGAAATCCGTCTTGCGCACGCCGGGCGTTTGGCTGATCACTTTCTGTACAGAAGATTTGTCCCCCACAACGTGAATGGTGAACTTGCGCACCGTGCCTTCCGTTGCCGAGAAATCAGAAACGCTGCCGGAAGCGGCAATCTTACCGTGGTTGATCACCACAACGGAACTACACACTGCCGTTACTTCGGACAAAATATGGGTACTCAATATAATGGTGTGATCATGACGAAGGGCACTGATCAATTTTCGAATCTCAATAATTTGGCTTGGGTCTAAACCTACCGTAGGCTCGTCCAAAATCAAAATAGGCGGATTACCTACCAGTGCTTGCGCCACACCCACACGTTGTTTATAACCTTTAGACAAGTTGCGAACCAAACGCTTGCGAATATCACCGATCTTGACCATATATAAAATATCATCCAGTTGGGCTTTCCGTGCCCGGTGGGGTACGCTCTTTAAGTCGCAAATGAAATTCAAGTATTCCAATACAGTCATATCCTGATACAAAGGCGGAAGCTCCGGCAGATAACCAATCTGTTTCTTCACCGCTTCCGGATTCTCCATAATTTCAAATCCGCCTACCTTTACAGAACCTTCTGTATAAGGAATATATCCCGTGAGAATATTCATCGTAGTAGACTTGCCGGCACCATTCGGTCCCAAGAAGCCCAGGATTTCACCTTTCTTTACGTTAAACGAGACGTCGTTCAGCGCTTTAATCTGGCCGTACCGTTTCGTCAGATTCGTAATTTCAATCATAGTAATACCTCCGAAGTATGAAAACGCATACGCAGCGTAGTGTATATTCTATAAACAAACCGTGGCTTTCTCGTGGGTGGTCTGTGAACAAACCGCAAACAAGCTCAGCAATACTCCTTCTTTTTGAACTGCTGATCCGGACAGTACGTCGGCACGTACTCTTTCAATTTCTCCACTACCAAGGCGTCATCCCCCGTATTTAACACGGCGCCAAGGTCTTGGAGCATCCGCTCAACCTGTGTCCACTCAAGAACAAAGGGTTGTGCCACCAAAATACCGTCGTGTTCCGTCTTTGTGGTTTCCTCTACGCTTTGAAGCAATTCTTCGTAGAGTTTCTCTCCGGGCCGCAAGCCCACGTATTTGATCTTAATATCCACGTCCGGTGTATAACCGGATAAACGAATCATATTTCTCGCCAAATCGGCAATCTTGACCGGTGCACCCATATCCAAGATAAAGATTTCGCCACCTTTGGCCATAGCACCTGCCTGAATCACCAGACGGGAAGCTTCCGGAATGGTCATAAAGAACCGGGTCACTTCCGGGTGGGTTACCGTAATCGGTCCCATCTGCGCAATCTGCTTCTTAAACAAGGGGACCACACTTCCGTTGCTGCCCAGTACGTTTCCAAAGCGAACCGCTACGTATTTAGTCTTACTTTGGGTTGAAAAGGCTTGTACAATCATTTCTGCCATGCGCTTGGTGGTACCCATTACGTTGGTAGGATTCACGGCCTTGTCCGTAGAAATCAACACGAAATTCTTAACTTGATGACAGTCGCACGCCCGCGCCACGTTGTAGGTGCCAAAAACGTTGTTCTTAACTGCCTCTCCCGGGCTGTCCTCCATCAAAGGCACGTGCTTATGGGCGGCCGCATGGAAAACAACGCCCGGCTTTTCTTTGCCGAAAATCTTCTCCACACGACCGTAGTCCCGAACGGAACCGATATACGTATCCACAGGGATCTCCGGGCCATACTCGCATTTCAGGTCATTTACCAAATCATAGACGTTGTTTTCATAAATATCAAACAGCACTAATTTCTTCGGGGAAAAGCGAAGAATCTGGCGACAGATTTCAGATCCGATAGAGCCGCCGGCACCGGTCACCAGTACCGTCTCCCCTTTCAGATACGCACTGACTTTGTCAATATCCAAACAGTTCTCATTTCTCTGTAAAATGTCGTTAATATCTACGTCCCGCACCTGCTGGAAGGATACTTCGTCCGCAATAACCATATCGTAAAGTGCCGGAAGCGTCTTAATCTTACAATTCGTAACTTTGCAGCGAAGAATCGCATCCCGCCTTGCTTCATTAGAAGCAGACGGCACTGCAAAAATAATGGTATCTACCTTTAATTTGTTTGCCGTGTTCTTAATCACGTTCTCATCAGAGGCGTAAATACGAATGTTATTGATCTTTCCACCCACTTTGGCGGGATCGTCATCAATAAAGCCTACGATTTCATAGCCTTTCTGCGGGTTACGCGATAAGTCGTTCATTAAAGAAATGCCCGCATTGCCGGCACCGTAAATTAAAATGCGCGTCTTGTCTGCACCGTAATGCCGAGCCTCTCTCAATTCACGGAACATCGCATACGTTCGCGGAAGTGCGCGGACACCAATGGTTCCCACCAACTCCATAGCAACCATAATCAGCAAAACACGAACGGAAAAACGCCAATGCCATACGCCGCGGAAAATACCGTCCATTGCCAAAAAGATCAACGCTGCACCGAGATTCGCCACAACACATTTGAACATATCTTCAAAGCAAATGCGGCTCAGCATAATCGTATACATATCCAAAAGCACGAAACAGACCAAGTATATGCAAACACCCAGGATTAAAAACAGAACGTTCTGCGGCAAGAGAATCAATCCTTGCGCCTGCTTACCGTTTAGCAAGAACAGTCCCAGTACGTATCCTACCGTAAGTACAAGAATATCCGTTGCCAGTAAAAGAATTTTCTTTAATTTAGATTTTGAGAACAAACAACTCATCTCGCAATTCTATTTATCATTCCATACGGATAAATTGTATCATATCCAAAGTTTGATGTCAAAATTTCTTAACATAATTGCAAAAGTTTTGATTTAGAAATAAAAAACCCATTCCAAAATTTATTTTTCTAAAAATTGGAATGGGTGGATTCAATTCACTATCTCATTTGTAATACACAAAACTGTGTATCCAGGAGCAACTGTTCAAATACGCCTCTAAATTCGTCTTGTCCGACCCCGGATCGTTAATGGTGAAATTCCGGGGAGAAAGGGAGCCCGCACTTCCCGTATAACCGGTGATCACAATCCAGTGATTGGTGCCCCTGTACGTCTTGCCGCCAATGAGAACCGGCCTCCCGGACTTAAGCATCTCGTACGCCCTTTGCATACAATCGGTCCGATCCGAAACTGAGGTCTTCACGTAGTTAGACGGCCAGTAAAGGGCGCCTCCCGGCGTAAAGCTCATTTTGGAGGCCTGTACGTCCGGCGTGATCACGGTGCCCAATCGGTAGGACTCCATCATAGAAATACCCGTGAGGGTGCAACCACTGCTGCCGATGGTATCTCCCTGCACACCGAGGGGATAATGCTTCCACCTTGCATCCATCTGTTTGTACGACGGAACGTTTAGTTGAATCGCCGCATATTGCGTGGCAGACTGCGGTTTCGGTGTCGTTTGCGGTTTTGGCGTTGTGGTGGGTTTTGGCGTCGTTGTGGGCTTCGGTGTCCCTACGTATGTATGACTTACGTAACCTACTTTCACACCGTTGTACAAAATCCTCGCCCAGCCATTCTCCGCAGCCAGCATCACGAAAATCGTACCTTTCTCCAAAACTGCATCTATGCCGTATCGGGTCCCGGGACCTTTGCGCACGTTCAACCCGGTCTGTTGGGTATTGACGTATCCCACGATGCACTTCATATCTTTTGTAATATACTGAGCAGCACAGTAGCCGTACTTTCCCTTCCCGTACTCTACGTACCACCAGTCTCCCCGCTTCTCCAAGATGGTCACGTAAGACCCCTTGGGGAGCACCGTCAGGCGTTTACTGCTTGTCGATGCTTCTTCCCGGACGTTCAGTCCGGTACTTTGTGTCGTTACAATTCCTGCTCCAGACGATTGGGTAGCAGCATGAAAACGGGGCACGGAAAGAACAGCAAGCAGGCATACAATGGCGCAGCCGACGATGATCTTCCTTCTCTGTTTCATGGTTCTTCTCACTCCTCTATCACATACAATCTGTCTGCAGACAAGTAGAAGCATAACACATTCAAATCAAAAAAGAAAGTCCCGATCGGCTGGTAAATTCACCCACGCTTTTGCTTGCGTTCTTTGGAAAACGTCAGACTCACGGCACCGGCGAGAGGGCCGAGCAGCGTAAAGCCCAGTATAATCGGCAAGTGGGAAAGGGCAAGAGGTACGGTGCGGAAAATGCTTTGCAGCCACGGCACGTAAATCACCGCCCCCATCATCAACAAAGAAAGACCTGCGGAAATCACCAACAAACTATTTTCTCGAGGATCCATTTCCAGCAAAGACTTATCGTAGGAACGGCACTCGAAAGCATGCACCAGCTGAATCAGCACCAGCGTAAGGAATGCCGCCGTCCGTCCCGCCTCCACGCCGGATATGTGCAGAATGCTGATAAACGCACCCAAGGTACACAATCCCGTCAAAATACCGCGAAAAACGATCTGGAACACCAATTTCTTCGTAAAAATCCCCGCTTCCGGCCTAATAGGCGGCCGTTTCATTACGTCTTCGTCCGGCGGATCCAGTCCCAGAGCAATGCCCGGCAAACCGTCCGTCACCAAATTCACCCATAAAATTTGAATAGGAAACAACGGCAAGGGCAATCCCGCCAGCACGCCGATAAACATGGTAATCACTTCGCCTAAATTACAGGCTAACATATATCGGATAAATTTTCGGATATTGTCAAATATGGCTCTGCCCTGCCGCACCGCTTCGGAAATGGTGACAAATCGGTCGTCCACCAGCACCATGGCGGCAGCTTCCCGGGTAACGTCACTGCCGGTACTGCCCATACAAATGCCGATATCGGCTTCTTTCACGGCAGGGGCATCGTTAACACCGTCTCCGGTCATTGCCACCACGTGGCCCAGACGCTTGAAAGCCTGCACAATCCGCAATTTGTGAATAGGTTTTACCCGGGCGAAAACAGACACTTGAGAAACGGCACAGGCAAGTTGATCGTCGTCCATTCCCTCGATTTCATCTCCCGTAAGCACGTGGCGGCCTTTTCCCGGGATGCCTAATTCTGTTGCAATGGCGGAGGCGGTTCGCTTGTGGTCACCGGTAATCATAACGGTGCGAATGCCGGCAGTGCGGCACTGTTCAATGGCCTCTTTCGCCTCCGGCCTGGGCGGGTCCGCAAGGCCGCAAAAACCGGCAAAATGAAGTTCCCGTTCAAACGCCTCCGGGCGCAGTGCGCCTTCCTTGGCGGTCGCAATTGTATGTACTTCTTGAGCCGTTAACCGCCGCCAACCGCAGCCGATCACCCGAAGGGCCTCTCCCGCCATGCGATTGTAGCCGGCGGTCATCCTTTGGGCATATTGAGGATATTCCACGCACTTCTTCGCCACAATATCCGCGCCGCCCTTTAATAACAGCAGCGTCTCCCCTTGCCCGGTTTTCACCACCACGGACATACATTTTCGGCTAGAATCAAAGGGAAATTCGTACAAGCGGGTAAAATGGGGCGCCGGCTGATTCAAATAAGTACCGATTTGTACTAAAGCCCGTTCCGTGGCATCGCTTTCGTTGTTGCAAGCGGTAGCAATTAAAACCATTTTACCGGCATCCCCCGCCTCCCGGCCCGGCAATATTTCCCCGGGCAACACCACTTTCCGAAGGGTCATTTTGTTTTGCGTTAAAGTGCCGGTTTTGTCGGAGCAAATCACGGTGGTGCCGCCAAGCGTTTCCACGGCACTGAGTTTGCGCACCAAGGCACCTTGCCGGCAAAGGCGCTGCACCCCTAAAGCAAGAGAAATGGTTACGATGGCCGTTAGTCCCTCGGGCACAGCCGCCACCGCCAGAGAGATGCCGGACAGCAACATATCCAGCACCGGTTCGCCTTTGAGAATGCCGGAAACGGTTACGATCAGGCACACGGCAAGGCAGGCGAAGACGATGTATTTGCCTAGTTTGGAAAGCCTTTTCTGCAGAGGCGTTTCTTCCTCGGAAACGTTGGAAAGGAGGGCGGATATTTTACCCATTTCCGTCTGCATCCCCGTTGCGGTAATCTCCACCACGGCGTTTCCGCCCACCACTTGGGTACCTCCGTACACCGGTCCCTGATTCTTGGAGACCGGCTCCGATTCGCCGGTGAGCATAGATTCGTCCGCCCGGAAGTCCGTGGCTTTCCGCAAGGTTCCGTCAGCGGGTAAAATGTCCCCTGCTTTGACACAAACGTAGTCTCCCGGTACGACCCTTTCTGCAGGGATTTCCTGCACTTGCCCGTCCCGAAGCACGTGGGCCTTGGGCGCAGACATGGTGGCCAGGGCTTCTATGGTTTTCTCCGTTCTAAATTCTTGAATGAAGCCTAATATGCCGTTGGCAAGGACGATCCCCACCATGACGACGGCTTCGATTTCGTCTCCCATAAAAATGGACACGCCGGTACAGCCCAGGAGAATGAGGGTCATTACGTCTGCGAATTGCCGCAGGAACAGGAGAATCACCGATCGCTTCTTTCCTCGGGTGATCACGTTCTTGCCGTATTGGGCCAGTCTTCCCGCCGCTTCCTTGGAACTGAGTCCTTCCATCTGCCACACTCCCTGTTTAGAAAAATCAGGCAGTCGCTACGTACTGCCTGTTTCAAAGTATGTCAGATTGTCCGAAAGTATGACAAGGGTTGCGTCTGCTGTTCGGCGAAAGTATGTAAACCGGCTTTTTTTACCGCAAAAACATACCGGATTCCGGCTCAAAACACATAAATCCGGTATATAAAAGTCGAAAAACGAAAGATTTTATACAATCAGCGCTTGTGCCCCGCAAACACCCAAGCCTAAACCAGCAGAAATCAAAATCAACTGAATGGCAGACAACTTTTTCTTAAATACTTTCAGTGCCAGCCAATAAATGCCAATCAACAACCCCAAAATAATCACGGAAATCCAGTCCGGGTTGAACTCCGTCAAACTGACGTAACCCAAGGCTTTGGCAAATAAAATCACACCGGTAGACAGAATTAAACCGATAACCACCGGTTGTACGCCGCGGACAAAGCCCTTAAAGATCGGATGATCGGTAAAATTCTTCAAAACCGCCGCAATCAGCAAAATAATGATAAAAGACGGCAACACCACACCTACCGTTGCAACGATGCTGCCCAAGAAGCCACCCTGTACGGAACCAATATATGTCGCCATGTTGATTGCAACGGGGCCCGGGGTGGATTCGCACACGCCCAGCATTTCGGAAAATCCAACAGTCTCAAGCCAGCCGTATTTCAGCACCGTTTCCTCGATCAAAGGAATCATGGCGTAGCCGCCGCCAAAAGTAAAGAGACCCATTTTGAAGAATTCCAAGAAAAGCGTCAAATAAATCATTTTACCGCTCCCTTCTTAGCACCCATTATGCCGTACACCACGATACCAATCAAACCGCCTGCCAAAATCAGGAACACAGAACTAAAAGACACGGAGAACAGCTCTAATGCCAGCATAATGCCCATCACTACGACAAACATACTCATAGGAAGCACTTTACGGGGCAGTTTTTTGAATAATCCGTAGCCGGCACGCAGGATTAAGAATGCCACGGCGCATTTAATGCCGGTAAATGCCCACGCCACCGGTTGGAAGCGCATAAATGCGTCTAAGAATAAAGAAATTACGTAAATAATTACCAAGGACGGCAGTACCACGCCGCAAGTAGCCAGGGCGCTGCCCAACACACCTTTTCGCTTGTATCCCACGTACGTAGCCATATTGATGGCAATGGGACCCGGCGTGGATTCGGCGATGGCCAACATTTGTACCAATTCATCCTCCGTCATCCATTGTTTCTTCTCCACAATAGTTTCTTTCACCTGGGCGATCATAGCGTAGCCGCCGCCGAACGTAAACAAGCCGATTTTGAAAAACGTCCAAAATAATTCCAGCATTTTACAGTGCCTCCAAAAGCCAACAAATAATGTGGGAGGCAAAACCGTGGTTGCAGCTTGCAGAAATGTTATCGTGTTCCCACAAGGTGCCGGTGCGCTCCGCCATAAAGGTAAAATACCCTTTGATTTCTTCAATCAACTTCTCTCGCATACCCCACCGCTGCAGCAAATCCAACCGCAGGTAATTGCCGATGAAGGCGTTGGCAAAATAAATCTCCGGCCACAACTTGGTTTCTTTTCGTTTGGGACCGAAATCCTCCGTCAGGATGCGGAATAATTCCGGATTCGCTTCTTTCGTTGCCGCACCGAAGTAGAAGGCATAATACTGGCACACTTCCGTGCATTCCCCGGAAAGAACTAATTTTCCATCCTGCCGCAATGCATTATCGCAGAAGAACACGCCCTCTCCCGACAAAGACCATTCCCGTGCCGTCTTAAGAAGCGCCTCTCCCTCTTGAAGCAAAGCATCATCCTGATATAAGCGACCCATCGCTTTCTTCATCGCCGCATATAAGAAGTTCGAGGGGAAATTCACGTCCTGCACGAGTTCATTGGCTTTCGACCATTCTACAAATACCCATCTTTGCAGATTCTCCAGCAAACCGTACGCATTCTCAAAGCCTCTGAAATACTGCAGCAATGCATATACACGATCCTTTGCCGCATCAATCAGGGCGCGATCACCGGTACGAGCTAAATATTCTTCCAGTTCCAGCACATACCACATAGCCCAGTTGGGGATAAAGTTACCATCCTTGAAATCCGCAGGATAGCACATAGGAAGCATGCCGGAAGGAAGATTGGGGAACCGCTCCGGAAGCAGGAAATTCTCTAGGAAATTTCGTTCAACTTCCGATTTTCCCGTCAATACCCGCTCTACCCGCGAGGTAAAGAAACTGTCGCAAAGCCATCCCGCCCGCTCTCTTGAAGGGCAGTCCATATAAATATCCACTACGTTTTGCCGGAATGTTTCGATGGCTGCATCATAAATCTTTTGCAGCTCCGGGTCAGCAAAAGTCCGGTGCGCAACCGGTCCGAAACAATAATTCCGAATATGGACGTTCTCAATCGTACATCCGCCGTCCACGGCGCAAAGTTGCAGGTAGCGGAAAGAATAAGGCTCATAAGACAGCAGCCGATAGGTGCCCGCAGGCAAGTGCCACCGCACCACCGCAGTCGTCGCCATCCGCACGTAATTTACCGGGTTCATAGGATCTTCTTGCAAAATCTCATCAAACAAGGCATAGATTGTAGTCGGTTCTTGGCAGGTTACCGTAAGGCCAATCATGCCGGTTTTCTCCCGGCCAAGATCAAACAAAGCATAGGAATCTTTCTCAAATGCAAGCGGACTTCCATCATAGTCTTTCCGTTCCAAACCGGCAGGCCGGAATTCTAATTTCTGGGCATCCCAGACAGAGCAGGCTTCAAATTCGGAAGGATCGAACGCCTTCCAGTCCGGTCCTAAATTGGCCACGAAATCCACGTACGTGGGCGCTTTATCGGTGTGAATCACTTGTCCTTGTGCCAGCACCGCCTGTGCCGGATGCACGGAGAAATCGGGGTATGGAATATTGCGGGTAATAAACTTGCCGGTGTCGAGTACTTCCAACAGAACGTCAGGATGGTCATTTCTTGTATAGTCATACACTTCCGCGAGGGTTCTTTGAATGGAGAAACGCTGGACTTTTTGCACCCGCTCCGAAAGGAGCGTGCATTGAAAAATATTTTCACCCATAGCGTCCGTGCGAAGCACTGTATCCTCTCCCGACGTCACCTCAGCGCACAGAAAAGAGGGCTGACGAAGATACTGATAGGAATCCAGATACGCACCCAGGCTCTTAATTTCCAGCAAATTGTCGCCGGCGGTCAACTTGCCATCCAGCGCAATTTCATCCACCCGGAAGAAACCGTGGGCGGTGCGGGCAGGGCCGGCGCACAGAAAGGCCCCGTTTAAATAAGCCACGTAGGAGCAGGCTGCTGTAATGGCTAAAGTAGCTTGGGAAAGTTCCGGTAAGGTACCGGTGAAAAGCAGATTTACATTCATTTCCCGATTGCGCCCCTTAGCCCACACGGGTTTTGCGGCGCGAAAAGTATATGCTTGACTTAACATAGAGAAAAGCTCCCTTCAGATTTATTTATGGGCACGCAAAGTGGCCTTGATCTTTCCTTGGATTTCAGCCAACTGATCTTCCGGAACGCCTAATACGTCATATTTAATACCGTCACCGAAGGCATACAAGGTGCCGAACATACCGTAGCCGTTCAGTGCACAAGTTTCAATATCCCAGGAAGCCATGTCTTTTAACTGCATTTGAAGCAATTCGTTGATATCTTCCGATGAAATATTGGTTTTGGTGTTGTTGGTAACCGCCTTGAGTACACCGGAGAAATTGGAAAGTACGGCAGCCGACGTAACTTTCTTCAGCACCGCTTGAATAATCCGCTGCTGGTGCAGTCCGCGCTGCATATCGCCGCCGGGCAAACCGTATCGGTGGCGGGCAAAGGCAAGTGCCTTATCGCCGGTAAGATAGTTGGCTCCTTTATAGAAGGTATAGGTGTTTTTGTACGCCGATGCTTCCGGAAGTGCGGTAAAAGTATAGTCCGATTGAACCGTAATACCGCCCAGGGTATCAATAATGTTAATTAAAGAATGGAAATTCACACGGACGTAATAGTTAAATTGAATATCGTACAATTCCTCTAACGTAGCCATAGAACAAGTTATGCCGTATACGCCGGCGTGGGTGAGCTTGTCCATCTTGGTCGTATCGCCCAAAAGCGGCACGTAGGTATCCCGCGGCGTGTTGATCAGCAAAATCTTTTTAGCCTTTGGATTGACTACGGCAATTTGATTCACGTCGGAAAGTCCGTTATCTTGAGTGGGCCATCCGTCTCTCGTGTCTACACCGGAAATATATACAATAAACGGCGTTTTTGAAACGCTGACTTCCGTCAGGTGAATACTTTGTTCCACCCGTAAATTGGTGTCCAAAGCACGGGACCATTGGGTAAACGTACCGTCAAAGTTCTCCGTAACGTTGCTAAGAAGTGCTTGATCCAGTATGATTGCATCCACTTTATCCGTCTTTAAGGCTTCAATCATAGCACCGTAATCCATATATTCTGAAATCTTCAACCGATTATTGAGCGCCGTGCGCAATCTGGAAACTGCCTGGTTCATGGTGTCGCTCATTTCCTCCGGGCGCACACCGAACGTGCAGTATTCCAAATCTTCCAATTCTTTGTAGGAAGACTCCTTTTTTACAAAAATATGGATCACAACCGTAGAAACGTTTGCGCCTTGATTGGCGTTTGCAAGACTATCGTAGAACATTTTGAGGATAGACACACCGGATATGGAGGTAACCAGCATAATCACGCTCATAGCCAGGCTGATCACACTTGTCCCGGCAGGTTTTCTTTGCAGGCGAAGCGCCATATACTGAACGCTCAGAAGCAATACGGCAGCAATCATAAGAACCGCAAAATAAAGGGGCGGCAAGAAAGACTGAATGCCTACGTATATAACGAACACGATTACAGCAATAATTTCCAACGCAAACAAGCCCCAAGAACCCCAGCGTAATCCTTTGCGAACACGGTGTTCTATCCGTTTCGCCCGCTCGGCTTTCTCCGTTTGAAGTGCTAACATTTCAAATTCATCATCTTTGCGAACAATCACTATTTCGTCAGGCTCCTCTCTTATGCCTTTATCTTGTCCAAAATCCACCGGGCGCACCGTTTCGACGCCTCTCCGTCTTCAAAAAATCCATTTTCCCGGGTGAAACGGTCCCAAGTCTCCCGGTAAGCAGCCTCGTCGAACCCTTGCACGCACGCCACCAATTCTTCATTGCTTTGGGCTACCGGGAAGGGCATTTCTTCTTGGGTAAAATAGAAATTGCGGTCTTTCCGATAATCTTCCATATCCAGTGCAAATCGGATACAAGGTTTCCCGCTTAAAGCATAGTCAAACATAGAAGAAGAATAGTCCGTAATCAGCAGATCACAGCCGCAAAGCAGTTCCTGCATATCCGGATAAAGGGTCGCATCCACAATTTTGTCTCCGTCATAGGCAAATAATCCCGCCGCTTGACTTGCAACGTTTGGATGCAGACGAATCAGCACGCTCCATTTTCCACCGAAACGCGTTTCGCAAGCCTCTGCCAGACGCCCGGCATCTAAAGCGTAGGCGGTGGTAGAATGATCCGCCCGGAACGTGGGGGCATACAAAGCCACTTTTTGATCTTCCGGCAAAGAAAGACCTTTTCGAATCTTGCCGGAAATTTCCGGATGGGGTCTGAAAAACACGTCGTTTCTGGGACTGCCGTACGCACCGATCTCGCCGTCATACCAGTAACAGCGGCGAAGTGTTTCCGTAGCAAAGCGGCTGTTGGAAAGCAACAAATCCGTCTTGGCAGAATCTTTAATGGCACCGCGGGCATAATCTTCGCCCAGTGCCTCGTAAGCATCTTTCTCAATGCGTTTTAAGGGAAAGCCGTGCCACGTTTGCAAGTAGAATTGATTCTTCTTTTTGAAGCGGGCATAATTCCGGCAGTTATCCACCCACACCCGCGCCGTCGCCAAGGCAAACACTCTTTTTGCAGAATAAAAAGGACAAGGGATGATCCCTTTCGGCAAAGTGGCGGCTTCTTTCTCGTTCTTCACCAACCAAAGGATTTCCACGCCGGGATCCAACTCCCGCAAAGCCTCTGCAATAGCCTTGGGATTATCCGAGTAACCCCTGCCGCAGTAGCTGCTCATCACCACTTTATTTTTGTTTACCGGAAGCAGAAGGCTCGCCACCCAACAGCCTGCTATATAAAGTTTATTCAGCAATCCCATCATCGGTCTCCTTCCTCATGCGGTGTCTGTACTTCACTACAATAATGATACGGTACAGCAAAATCAGCGTTTCCGTAATGGATACGCTTAGTGCAAGTGTAATCATATTGATGTGATTCGTCAAGAACAAAACGCCCAGCATTATTAACTGACAGCAAGAACCTACCACGGTGGAATAATTGGCGTGTTTCGTCAGGTTCATCGCTGTCAACGTAGGGAAGCCTAAAATGTAACTGGGAAGAATCACAACGCCAACCGGAAGCATCGCCCGAAGCACATCGCCTGTAGGCCCGTATTCTGCGCCAAAGAACCAAACGCAGAAGGGTTCCGCAAAAACAAATACCACGGCACAGAAGACAAAGATAATCGGTTCTAAAATAAGCAAAACTTTCTTGACCAACTTGAAGTCTTTATTCTTTGCCATATAAGGATAGAAACTGTCTGCAATAGGCGAAACGCCGTTCTTACCCACTGTAATCAGTCGGTCCGCAGACGTATAATAGCCGGTAACGGCACCGCTGCCGGACATAATATCCAGTAACACCGTATTGAGCGCCGTATAGGCGGTTGTGGCGATGCGGGAGAAGAAGAACACAGAAGACTGTTTGAGTTCCCCAAATACGGTACCTACACGAACTTTCGCAAACTGAATATCCAATTTCTTCACAATATGCAAATAGGCACATACAAGCGCGACACCGTTGCCTACAATATTCAAAGCAGGAATCATCCACACGTCTTCCGGCCCACGCAAGAACAAGAATACGGCCACAGCGAAAAACGTCTTAATCAGCACCGTACGAATGGTAATGGCCGTCATTTTCTCCAATCCCCGGTATAAATAGTCCGGCATCAAAGAGTTTAAGAACGTAGCAATGAACGTTAAAATCAGCACCGTCTCTTTCTGTTTCCACTCGGGAATCAGTTGGCACAATACGACAAGTCCTACGAAAGAAACCAGCGCCAGTCCAATTTTACACAACGTAACGGCACTGAAAATTTCCCGAAGACGGCCTTTGTTGGCCCGTTCTCTGGAAACTTCTTCCGTAGCGGAAAGTAAGAAGCCAAAATCAATAATTAGCTGAAAATAAACAATAATCGCAACGGATGCATTGAGTACGCCGCCGTAAACTTCCGGCCCCAGCACACGGCTTTGGTAAGGCGCCACCGCCAATGCCAAAATATACGTGGAAAATTGAAGAATATACAACATAATCGTATTCTTCAAAAGCACGCCCCGTTTGTTATTGAAATCGATCTTGCCAATTTTCATAAGCGATCCTCTCCTATGCGCCGTCGCGCATTTTAAACAGCCACGCAATCACGCGGTAATGCCCGCCGCCCAGCAAACGGTACACCAATTTGCGCGCTTTGGGCAAATCGCTGTAATCGGCTTTTCGATAATCCGGAAATTGCGCTTGCATATAACCCGCAAACGCTTTGAGAAGCGGATGTTTCACGTCGCCCCGAAGCACGCGAACGGAAGCCGCCAAATACAAATGCTCCACACACAAACGCTCCAACGTCTTCTCGTATACCGCAAAAAGCCCCTGTTTGCGATACCACCCCAGCAAATCGTCAAAGGCATCTATAATTTCACGGTTTCTGTCCAAATTTGCGGAATTCATAATAGACCCGGTCCGCTGATAGTATACGTACAAAGCCTCCGGAATCCATAAAATTTCCTTCGCCAGCGGGAAAAGCTTCGTTACGGTGCGAATGTCCTCGTACCAAACCCGCTCCGGAAACCAAATTTGATGCTCGGTAAAAAGGGTTCTTCGCCAGATCCGGCAACATGCACTGGGAATCAGCAACATATATTCCGGACGCTGCGCCAACGTGAAAGGCTCTTCCGCCGTGAAATCCCGTTCTTTCTCATAGGGGTGAATCCCCTTTTCATCTTCCAGCAGGAATCCAAAAGAGAAAATATCCACGTTTGGGTATCGCCGGGTAAAATCATCTAATCGATTCAGCGCTCCGGGGACAACGGTATCGTCACTGTCTACAAAAAACAGATACGCTCCCTGCGCCTCCTGAATGCCTGTATTGCGGGCACCCCCTAAGCCTTTATTTTGCTGGTGAATTACGCGAATTACATCGGGCCGTTCCGACGCCAGAAGATCGCAAAGAGCAACTGTTTCCTGATCCGTGGAACCGTCGTCAATCAACAAAATTTCACAGCAAGCCGTGGTACCGTCCAGCAGGGACGCCACGCACTTGCGTAAATATTGTTTAGTATTATAAACGGGGACAATCACACTGATCATTTTACCGGGCGCCCCCTATTTGCCAAACTTCTCAATAATTGCATCGGCGATTCTCCGACTGGCAAGACCGTCTCCGTAAGGGTTGGACGCCTTGCTCATACCGGCATACGTCGCTTGATCTGTAAGCAAACGCATAGTTTCCTCGTAAATCACCTGCTCATCCGTGCCGGTGAGTTTCAGCGTGCCGGCAGCAATGCCCTCCGGCCGCTCCGTAGTATCCCGCAGCACCAGAACCGGTTTTCCCAAAGACGGCGCCTCTTCTTGAATGCCTCCGCTGTCGGTTAAAATAAGATACGATGCATTCTGGAAATTATGGAAATCAAACACTTCCAAAGGCTCGATTAAACGAACCCGGTCACAACCCTCTAATACTTCCTCTGCCGCTGCCCGCACCAATGGATTTTTATGAATGGGATAAACCACTTTGATATCCGGCACTTCATCGAGCACCCGGCGAATAGCACGGAAGATGCGCTTCATCGGCTCACCTAAATTCTCCCGTCTGTGGGCAGTGAGCAAAATCATACGGTCTTCTCCCACCCAATCCAATACCTCGTGGTGATAATCTGCCTCCACCGTGGTTTGCATGGCATCAATGGCCGTATTGCCCGTAACGTAAATCTTATCCCCAGGGATATTTTCCTTAAGCAAATTATCCCGACTTAAATTGGTAGGCGCAAAGAACATATCGGTCATACAGTCCACCATCTGGCGGTTCATTTCCTCGGGGTAAGGCGAATATTTATTGTAGGTGCGAAGGCCGGCTTCCACGTGCCCGATGGCCACTTGATTGTAAAATGCCGCCAAGCCGCCTGCAAAAGTGGTGGTGGTGTCTCCGTGGACTAAAATAATATCCGGTTTCGCCGCTTTAATCACGCCGTCTAACCCTTGCAGTGCCCGGGTGGTGATGTCCGCCAAAGTCTGACCTTGCTGCATAATATTGAGATCGTAGTCCGGCTTGATGTCAAAAGTGGTCAGCACCTGATCCAGCATCTCCCGATGCTGGGCAGTAACGCAGACAATACTCTCAATTTCCGGGCGACGCTCTAATTCTTTCACCAGGGGCGCCATCTTAATGGCTTCCGGCCGCGTGCCGAATATGCTCATTACTTTAATCATAAATTCCACAATCCTTCACTTTGTATTATGCCTTTAAATCCGATTTAATTTGTGTGGTAGAGATATTTTCCGTTCTGGGCAAGAATACCATTTCGCAAAGATCCTGCAAACCACTGAATTCGTTGGAGTCCGCCCAATCGCTGCCCATTACCATAACGTCTACGTTGTACTTCTTAATATCATCCGGCTTTTGTTCCCATTTTTCCTCCGGAATGACCAAATCTACGTAGCGAATGGCTTCTACGATCATCTTGCGGTCTTCGTAGGAATAATACGATTTCTTGCCTTTAATGGCGTTGAATTCATCCGTGGACACACCGACAATCAGGTAATCCCCCAGTTCTTTGGCACGTCGCAAAATATTCACGTGGCCTTTATGGAGCAAATCAAACGTTCCGTACGTAATGACTACTTTCATTTCCTCAACTTCCTTCCCTCTTTGCGCACACGGAAAATAAATTTCACGTGGCTATTGTAAAATCGTTTTATTCTCTTCGGCTCTTTCAAAATGCGATAGAGCCACTCTAAATTATGACGAATAAAAAATTCCGGTGCCCGTTCTTTGCTTCCGCTAAGCACGTCCAAACTGCCGCCCACGCCTACAAAAATGCCTTTTTCAAATTTGCTAAAATGTTTATAAATCAATTTTTCTTGCGCAGGGATGCCCAGCGCCACCAGAATGATATCCGGCTCCGCCGCTACAATTTCTTCAAAGGCAGCGTCTTTGTCCGGCACGTAGCCGTTGATGGCGCCGGCAATGGTGAGATTGGGATATTTTTCCGCCAAAACTCGGCACATTCTATCCAAAACTTCTTGTTTGGAACCCAGCAGAAAAATTTTCTTGCCCAGCTCATGACCATACTGCATTAAATTTTCCGCAACGTCTACGCCGGGAATCCGCTCCGTCACCTGAACGTCCAGCATAGCGGCACCTTTCACAATGCCGATTCCGTCCGCCACCACCGTAACGTGCTCGTCCATTAATAAGGCGTGCATCTCCGGATCTTTCTCGCCAAACATAAAGGCTTCCGGATTGGCGGTTACGATAAACGTCTTTTGGTCCTGCGCCAAACGGTCCCGCAGTTCCGCCATAAATTCCGGATTGGATTGCTTATATAACCGATCAAAATACTGCTTCATGGCGTTTCTCCTCCGCAGGATTGCATAAAATCAATCCATTTCTTCTCTACGTTCTCCTTGCTGTACGTGCGTACCGATTCCTTACCGCTTCTGCCAATATTTTTCCGGTACGATGCATCTTCGATCATGCGGCAAATCTCCGCTACCATTTTACCCCGATCCCGATCCGGTATCAAAATCCCGTTCTCCCCGGACCGAAGAATTTCCCGGGCTCCCTGGGCACTGTCGTAAGCGATACAAGGAAGTCCCATGGCCTGAGCCTCGATTAACACCAACCCGAAGGCTTCCGTGTGGGAGGTCATTACGTAAATAGACATTTCTTTCATTCGGCTGCGAATCTGATCCTGGCTGCAGAACCCATGGAAATGAATTTGATTGCCCAAACCGGTTTCTGCCGCTTGCTGCTCTAAAGCCGGACGCAGTTCACCGTCTCCCACCAAATGCAAATCCCAATCCGGGTGGTGCTTATGGACTTCTTGATACACACGAATAAGTTCATCCATGCCTTTTTCCGGGGAAAAACGCCCCACAGAAAGAATGCCTTTCCCGGTAAGGGGAGATTCCCCCCGGGGAATGATTTCTAAATGGTGAGGAATATACAGGCAAGAGACCCGGGACCCCACACGACCTTTGTAGAATTCTGTCAATTCAGCCGAAACCGGCATAAAATAATCCATCTTGGCAACGGCTTTGACTTGCTTGCGAATATATTTCTCGTCACCGTTGTGATGATTGTGCTCCTGGGCAATGCAAATCGCCCCTGCAGGTGCGTGCTGCGTCAGCAGGCGATGATATAAATACCGGGAGGAAATAAAGATATGGCCGTCACTTTTCTTGACTGCCTTCTTCATCAAATGGGTGCGTAAATAAAGTATGCGCAGGCTTCGAAAGATTTCTTTGATCATGGAAAAAGGATTCTTGCGTGCAATACTTCTCCGAAGTTCCTCTTTGTTGGGGCGAAGGTACTGCCGAAGGTACGTAATCTGAACCTTTGGATCCACCGGGAACGCCGGCTGCTCATCCAGTTGGTACGCGGATAAAATTTCCACAGGATAATGAGCGGCCAGTAAATTCGCCTGGGAAATTACTGCTCGCTCCGCACCGCCACAACCTAAATGCAAAACCAAGAATACAATCTTATTCTTCATGCTCATGATGAATTTCCTTTAACATTTCCTCTTTGCGCCGTTCATTCTCCTCTGCCACGTCAAATCCTTCCGTACTTTCTTTCTGAAATACGATGCGCAAGGTCAGCAGGATGATCTTCAGATCCAACCAAATGGAATAATGTTCAATATACATCAAATCTAGGCGGATTTTATCGTAGGCGCTGGTGTTGTATTTGCCGTAAACTTGTGCGTAGCCCGTAAGACCGCCTTTCACTTTCAAGCGGTATCCGAATTCCGGCACTTCTTCTGCATACTTGCGCACGTGTTCCAGCCGTTCGGGGCGAGGTCCCACAATGGACATATCGCCTTTCAAAATATTGATCAACTGGGGAAGTTCGTCTGCGCGAATGGCACGGATGAATCGACCTACTTTCGTAATTCTGGGATCTTTACCCGTCGCCGGAATACTCTCTCCAAATTTCTCCGCATCTACGATCATGCTGCGGAATTTCAAAATATCAAATTCACGATAATCCCGGGTGGCTCTGCGCTGGCGGTAAAATACCGGCCCTCTGTCTTCAATTTTAATAGCAAGGGCGATCAGCAACAGGAACGGCCACGTAATCAAAAGACCGATACCGGAAAGTACAATGTCTAAAATACGCTTTACAAAGCGCTGGGCTCTGGAAAGGCCTGTACTCTTGATTAAAACAAGGGGCGTGTCAAACAACTGGATGTCCTCTGCACCGCGAATCAATACGTCGGAAATCTTGGGCACCGCATAGACCGGCATATTGTGTTCATAACAGAATTTCAAAATATCATTACGGGTTTCTGCGGTAATATCGTTCAAAAGGACAGCATCGTAATTGAGAATTTCTGCGCAGATTGTGTCAATATCTTCCTCGGCGGAAAGCAATTTGTTGACACGGTATTTATCCCGCCGTGTGTCCATCTTCAGTTTCATATTGAGGGCATTGTCCGTTCCGAACACCATAACCATATTGTGAGGACGGTAGAATTTATGGAACACGGCGCTGCTGAGGCAGACCATCAGGAATGCGAACACTAAGTTAATCAGCGTAATGACCAGCATGGGAAGCGGCGGTACCATACCGTTTGCAATCAGACAAAGCTGGAAATAGGTAATGATGTTGGTAAGCACCAACGCAATCCACTGGGCTAAAGATAATTCCAATTTACGCAGGTTTCCATACATAAAACCTTCCGTATTGTGAAAAAGGATCCAAAGAATTAACGCATAGACACCCATCAATACGTATTTGCCGCGAACCAAGTAGTCCGGGAACAATGCGTTTGCGTATCCGTGTCGCCATCCTATATAGTACGTAATCGTCAGTATTGCAATCTCCACAAAGCCTACAATCGCACGCATCATACTCTTGCTGATGCATCTGTGCTTTCGGCTGTTTTGCTTGGTGTTCTGTAACTGCATAATTATCACAACGCCTCTCATTCAAGATGCTTGTCCATACACGTTTATATCATACCAAATTTCAGGAAATATAGCAAGCAAACTCCATTTTATCCGCCGGAGAAAAAAACGATCTTCTGTATTGACAAATTTTGATTTCTCGTTATAATACACCTAACTTATTTAAAATACTCCAACGTGGGGTGTGCAATATGGAAGATATGAAGATCTTGACAAACCGACCGTTGTCAGAAGAGCTAAAGTCAAAATTAGATGCACTTTCCCGGGAACAAAACCCGATCTTGTTTGCTGTTGCAGGAGATTTATCCCTGGAAAGCGCCTATGCAAACACCGTATTGGCAATCAGTCAAACACACGTCTTTGTCGTGCACGAAACCGATCAGAATGCCACCGACACTTACGAAATTGCCCGAGTGGAGAAAGCCACAGTAAAGAGAATGTACGGCAATGCCATGCTGCGCTTGACCATCGACGGAAAGACACGCTCCGTGTTCCGTTTTACGTACAGCGTCGCCGCCCTATGTGACACCGCCGCATCCTTTATTGAAAATATCCATAACGGCGCAGACTTCAACGAGCAATGGGAATTTGTGCAGGCCTCTTACGAAAAAATGATGAACGTCTGCCCAAAATGCGGCAGAACGCTTTTACGACCCGGCTCCCCGTGTGTGCACTGCCAAGCCAAGAAGAAAATGTTTGCCAAACTGTACACGTACTTGAAGCCCCAATTGAAAATGCTGGTGTTTTGCCTGTTTCTCTCCTTTTTTACCACGGTGGCGGCGTTACTTCCGCCTTTCCTTACGCAAAAATTAGTCGACAATGTCTTCCCGAATCGGGACTTACATATGCTTGCCGTAATCGTAGTAGCTTTGCTGAGCGCATATATTGTCAGTACCGTGGTAGGCATGTTTCGAAATTATCTGCTGCGCATCAGCGGAGACAAAATTGTGGCCCACATTCGCAACGACGTATATGAAAAAGCCCAATACTTACCTATGCAGTTCTATGACAAAACCTCTACCGGCTCTGTTATTAACCGAATTTCCGGAGATACGGCAACCATTCAGGCATTTATGCTTCGAATCACACAAGAAGCCGTTGCCCAATTGGTGTTGATGTTTTGCATCATTGGCCTGATGTTTTCTATGCACTGGAAACTCACGTTGATTTCTTTGATCCCCTGCCCACTGATTGTCATCGGTTCCCGTATTTTCAGGCGAAAAATATTTCCTTTTTACCGGAGAATTTGGCGCCGGTGGGCCAGCGTTACCTCCGTGCTTACGGATACGATCCCCTGCATCAAAGTGGTGAAATCCTTTGCCGGCGAAAAACGCACCGTGAAACGTTTTGAACGTTACAACAAAGAATGGCTTAAAGTAGAAATGCAGTCCTCCAAAATTGTGACGGCGTATCCCATGATTGTGTCTTTCTTCATTTCCGGTGGAACGCTTTTACTGTGGGTCATTGGCGGACGGTGGGCCGTCCTGGGTATGCATGGTGTCACCGCCGGTTTGCTGGTCTCTTTTCTATCTTACGCAGGTACTTTCTACGGACCGGTCAACTTCTTTGCAAATTTAAGCGATGCTTACAATCAGGCGTTGTCTGCCGCAGAGCGTATTTTCGATATTTTAGATGCGGAACCGGAATCTGATTTCCATCAAGATTGCTGCCCGCCTCTATCGGGAAAAATTGAGTTTCGCAACGTAAACTTCTCTTTTGACAAAACAAAGAAAACGCTCAGCGATATTAACTTAACCATCGAACCGGGCGATATCGTGGGGATTGTAGGGACCACCGGTTCCGGCAAATCTACGCTTATCAATTTGCTGATGCGTTTTTATGATAATTATGAAGGCGAAATTTTGGTAGACGGCCACAACGTGAAAGAGATCAGCTTGGAGTATTACCGCTCCAAAATCGGTTACGTCCAGCAAGAACCTATGATGTTCAGCGATACGATTTATAACAATATTGCTTACGGCAATCCCAACGTGCCGGTGGAAGCAGTGATTAACGCGGCAGACATTGCCAACGCCCATGAATTTATTGTCCGGCAGCCTGACGGCTATGACGCTATGTTAGGCGAGCGGGGTGTAGGACTTTCCGGCGGCGAACGGCAACGTATCTCCATCGCTCGCGCCGTCTTGAAGAATCCCAGTATGCTGATTTTCGATGAAGCCACGGCCTCTGTAGACTCCGAAACAGAACACTTGATTCAAGAAGCCATTGAGCGGTTGATCAAGGGACGTACGACCTTAATGATCGCCCACCGCCTTTCCACACTGCGTAAAGCCAATAAAATTATCGTCGTGGATCAAGGGCGAATTATTGAAAACGGTTCTCACGAAGAGTTAATGGCATTGAAAGGCAAGTACTATAAATTGGTGGAGATTCAATCGATGTCGGAGAAAATTCGCCAATCGAAAGAAGCAGAACGCTTTGAATAAGAAATGAGGTGTTTTACATTGGCACGTGTATATGTAGAAGGCGATCAAGTCCGTTTTACCCGAAAAGATTTATGTTTTGTGGATATGGAATGTTATGACGGACGGAAATTCGAAAATTTGGAGCCAAGAAGACTTTTCCCCGTAAGCGGAAAAGACCGCTATATTACTTTACTGGATGAAAAAGGCAACGAAGTGGCCATCATTCGCAATCCGGATACGTTAATGCCGGAATCCAAAAAAGCAATCGAAGACTGTTTGCGGGAATATTACCGAATTCCAAAAATCACAGAGATTTTGGGGATCAGCGAAAAACACGGTCGCCTTAAATGGCGAGTGGACACGGATTGCGGCGAACACGAATTTGAAATCCGCAATCGGCACAGTGATATTAAGATGCTGTATGACGGACGTGTGCTCATCCGAGACTCGGCAGACAACCGATACGAAATTCCGAATCACACACAGCTGTCTAAACACAGTAGATTTTTATTAAGCAAAGAATTATAATATACGTAAACGGAGGGATTTACACATGAAAATAATTGTAGCAATTGTAAACAACGACGACAGTGCCATTGTTTCTTCCGCACTGACACAAGACGGCTTCTTTGTAACCAAACTTTCTACCACCGGTGGTTTTCTGATGGTGGGCAATACCACGTTGTTAATCGGTACTGATGACAATAAAATAGACCGTGTGAAAGAGATTTTGCACAAATACAGTTCTACCCACAAACAGCACGTTCCTTCTTCCGCTTCTTTTGGAAGAGGCTTGCACAAAGACGGAGTGAGCGAAGAAGTGACTGTAAACGGCGCCACGTTCTTTGTATTAAACGTAGAGGAATTCGGAAAATTATAAAGAAACTTTTTCAGAAAAGGGGCTGTCTCTTTGGACTTTCTTTACTGAATCAATCAAGAAAGGTCGTGATTACCTGTTTCTTTATGTTTCACGACCTAATGGCGGTCGCAAATCATTCAAGTCCTAAATTGTGTGTAAATACAAAAAAGCTGCCTCGATTTCCGAGACAGCCTTTCTTGTTTGCAGAATAATCAAATTATTTCGCAACGGCATCCTTAAGAGCCTGACCTGCCTTGAAAGCAGGAACTTTCGTAGCTGCGATCTGAAGCTTCTCACCTGTACGAGGGTTGAGACCTGTACGAGCGCCACGTGCTCTAACTTCGAAAGTGCCGAAGCCAAGTACGCTTACCTTATCACCTGCAGCCAATGCTTTGGTAATCGCTGCGATGGTAGCGGAAAGAGCCTTCTCTGCATCTTTGTTTGTAAGACCGGCGTCAGCCGCAATTGCCTTTACAAGTTCTGTCTTATTCATCAAAATCATCCTCCATATATAAATATTTGGTAAAAGACAAGTTTATTATAACACTATAAATTAGGAAACGCAATGTTTTTCCGCCAAAAATTTCAAATTTCGGCTATTTTTTTCAATTTTTCTTAAAAATTGCGTAGAATATTGCCCTTTTTTTGGTTTTATGATACAATTTCTTACGGTAATTCAAAGGAAAAGGATTCTATGCAATTATCCCCGCAGAACTCGGGTACTATTCGTATGTCGCGGATAAAGGCATAGAAAACCGCATCCGTGGAGATTGAAGGTGAAGTGTGATGACGGAAAGCGAAACGTCACAAATTCTCGTTTGGGTAACCAACCCGGAAGCAGCTGCAAGAATTGCCGCGGTAGGCAGACGGTTAGCCGATGAGAACGGACTGGAGTTGCATATTGTAAGTATTCAAAATCCCGTCCGAACAGATACTTGGGAACAAACGTTCCGGGATTTGGAAGCGTTAAACAGTGCCGCCCGCTCCGTGCAAGCGGAATTAGGGGTCGTTTACTCCGATAACCGTATGGAAGCCGCCGTTAAACTGGTGCGGCAAATAAAGCCTAAGATGATGGTAACCGGTGTAGCCGGCGACCAGACGAGAAATACGTTTATTGAGAATCTGCGGGCATACAGCGGCGAAATCCCCGTGTATGCAGTAGATCCAAGCGGCAACACAATGAAATTGATGTAAAGATCTTTTGGAGGACGATATGGGCAAACAACCTTTAATAGTGGCATTAGAAGGTATTGACGGAAGCGGCAAGAGCGTTCAATTCAAGCGTTTGCACGCCCGTTTAGAAGCCGCCGGACTTCGTGTCGGTGTTTTGGATTTCCCTTGCTATGAAGGCTTCTTCGGCCGGGAAATCGGAAAGATGTTATCCAACGCAGAAGGCGTTTCCGCCGCCGTGGTAGACGTGAAGTCCATGTCTTTGTGGTACGCCATGGACCGGAAGATTGCTTTTGACCAATTTGACCGTTCCAAATATGATATCGTTTTGCTGAACCGGTCCACTATGGCCAATGCCGCTTACCAAGGATCAAGAGTACCGGAAGGCACTTCCCACCGGGATTTCATTCAATGGATTTTTGATTTGGAATTTAAAGAGCTACAAATTCCGCAGCCGGAAATGTTTTTCATTTTTGACATTCCCACGGCTACTTCCCGCGCCAACGTAGCCAAGAAAGGCCACCGGGACTACGTAGGAGACGATGCAGACGTTTACGAGAAAGATTTAGCCTTCTTAGACGCGGTGCGTAGCGGCTATCATCTTTGCGCCGAAGTATTCCCCGGCACCGTATTGCTGTCTTGTGCAGAAGAAGACGGCCGTATGAAACCGATGGAAGTCATTGAAGACTTGGTTTGGTCACATATTCAGCCGCTTTTGAATGCTTAAACGTGATAGATTTTGCGAATTTCATCCGCACTCTTCCAACTCACCCAATCCGGTCTCCGGAACCAGGTGAGTTGTCTTTTTGCATAATTTCGGGAGCCTTGTCGAATTTGATCCAAGGCTTCTTCTAAGGACATTTTACCGGTAAAATGCGCCAAAATTTCTTTGTACCCGATTCCCTGCCGGGCGGTTCTGCTCATGCCCATAGCGTCTACCCGGCGCACTTCCTCTACGAGCCCCGCCTCCGCCATCATCCCTACACGCCGATCAATGCGATCGTACAGAATCGCCCGATCCATATCGATGGCATAAACGGTGTAATCAAATTCCCGGGGGCCGGATTTGGAACGCAAATTCCGTTCTTCAAGGGTAAGGCCGGTGGTAAGACGCATTTCAAGGGCTCTTAAGACCCTTTTTACATTATTGGCGTGAATTTCCTCCGCGGCCTTGGGATCGCAGGCTTGCAGACGCTTGTGCAGCGCCTCCGCTCCCTGTGCTTGGGCATAACGTTCTAATTCTGCGTGAAGCGCCGGATCTACTTCCGTGTCTTCATACACAATATTTTCCACCAAGCCACTGATATATAAGCCCGTGCCGCCTACCACAATAGGCGTATGGCCCCGACCTGCAATTTCTTTCATCACTTGCCGGGCGGTTTGGGTATACTGGGCCACGCTGTATTCTTCCCAGGGCTCGATAATGTCCATCATGTGATGGGGAATTCCTGCCCGCTCGTTTAGATCCGGTTTGGCAGTGCCGATATTCATATATTTATAAATCTGCATAGAGTCCGCAGACACAATCTCACCATTTAACTTTTGGGCAAGATCAATGGATAGCGCCGTTTTCCCGGAGGCGGTGGGGCCTGCAATCACGATCACGGGAATGCGGCCGGTGTTTTCTACAGGCATCGTTTGAACCTCTTTTCAATTTCGTGTTTGGTAAGGCGCACCACGATAGGCCGTCCGTGGGGGCAGGTGCAGGAGTTGTCCAACTTGGAAAGTTTCTTGAGGAGGGTTTGAATCTCTGCCTCCGAAAGTTTCTGGTTAGCCTTCACCGCCGCTTTGCAGGCCATGGTGTAAATAGCCTCGTCCCGGAAAATGGCTTCCTTAGGTCCCTTGCCCCGCTGAATTTCCCCTAAACTGTCCAGAATTAACGTTTCCGGATCGGCATCGGAGAGCATCGCAGGAACCGAGCGTACAATCACCGTGTCGCTGCCAAAATCATCAATTTCAAAACCGATCTTGGTAAATAATTCTTTGTATTCCTGCAGTAAAATGTATTCCGAGGGCGCCAACCGTACGGTGACGGGAATGAGCATAGGACTGATAGCAGGAGCTTCTCCGGCTTCTTGCAAAGAGGCGCGAATTTCTTCGTACATCAAACGCTCGTGGGCAGCGTGCTGATACATCAGGGCCAGTTCATCTCCCTTTTGTAAAATGATATACTTATCAAAGGCCTGACCGATCAATTGGGCCTCTGTATAGATGTCATTTTCGTTGTACGTCATGGTGCTAAAAGCGGAAAAGTTATCCACAACAGTATCCACAGCGTTATCCACAATTTCCTTGGGTTTATCCACAGGGTTTTCGGCAACAACCGCGGCATTTTCTTTTAAAATGTCATAAAACGTAGAGATTCCGGAAGTTGCATCCGATTGATTTTGCGGTTTTTTTGACCAAATCGGTGCTTTTTCCGGGAACTTGGTTGAAAATTCGGTGTTTTTTGGAGGAATTACAGGGGATTTCCACAGATTTTCTTGCTTTTCCACAGAGTTATCCACAGACGCACCCTTAAATTCGGCAATTTCTGGCAATTTCTGTGTTTTTATGTCATTTTGAGCAGGTTTGTCCCCTCGGTTATCCACAAGCAGCGCATTGGACACGCTGTGGACAACTGCCCGGAAAACGGCGCCTTCATCCGCAAAACGCACCTCGGTTTTTGCCGGATGCACGTTCACGTCTACCTTGCCGGGAGCGACCTGGATATGGAGCAACGCAAAAGGAAATTTATGCTTCATCGTTACGGTTTGATATGCCTCATCCAAGGCTGCCGTAATAATTTTACTCTTAATATTGCGCTGATTTACGTAGAAAATCTGACGGTTTCGATTGCCGTAAACGGCGTCTCGCACGCCTACAAATCCATAGACGCGCACGTCCCCTTCCGTGTAATCCACCGGAAGCAAATTAGAAGCGGTTTCTTTTCCGAAAATGCTGTACACGCTGGCGCGCAAATCGCCGCCACCCGGGGTACGCAAAATCTCTTGCCCGTTGGAAATTAAGCGGAAAGACACCTGTGGATTGGCCATAGCCAATTTCTGCACAACGTCGCTGACGTAGCCCGCTTCCGTTTGGTCTCTTTTGAGAAATTTGTAGCGTGCAGGGGTATTATAGAAAAGTTCTTTGACAGTGAGCACGGTTCCCTTGGCGCAGCCTTTAGGTCCCTGATCCAAAAGATCGCCGCCTTTAATATGGACGTAGACGCCCATATCGTCTGCCTCCGTGCGGCTGAGCAGTTCCACGTCTGCAACAGCAGCAATGGAAGCAAGAGCCTCTCCCCGGAAGCCTAAAGTCTGAATTTGCTCCAAATCGGCGCCGGAAGTAATCTTGCTTGTGGCATGTTTATCAAAGGCGATCACAGCGTCGTCTGCTTCAAAACCACATCCGTTATCCGTCACCCGGATAAAACGGATGCCGCCACCTTTAATTTCCACGGTAATGGCAGTAGCACCGGCGTCTAATGCATTCTCTACGGTTTCTTTTACTACGGAAGCAGGACGCTCAATGACTTCACCCGCTGCAATTTGCGCGGCAGTCAGTTCGTCCAATACAATAATCTTGCTCATAGGTTTGTCCTCTCCACTTATAATCCTTTTTATTATACCGAAAAAGGCTAGAATTTGCAACGGAAGGGATGGGGGGGCGCGGCCGACTTTGCGGGCGTGGCACGTTTTAGTCAAGTCTTTCCAAAAAAATCAGTACCCCCCGGAAAACCAAGAGGTACTGATAAAATTCATAATTGTTACGTTAGCTTAAATCCAGCGGAAATTCCAATTTGATATATCCGTCTTTCATTACGTAGTGGTGCTTAACACCTTTCTTTGTGAGGAACGTATGAATATCAATGGTCTCCCAGGGTCCGGAGTCATATCCGCCGCCGTTATCATTGTCCCACAACCAAGTGGGTGTTGCCCACAAACAGGCCTCCGGACGAATGGTCCAGTAGTAAGACATAGGCAAGCCCTGAGAGCCATGGTGACCCAACTGAACCACGTCTACGTCCGTAGAACCGGTATCCTTCATAGCACGAATGAATCGTGCGCCCGATAAGGGACCCAGATCACCTAAGAACAGAACGCGCTGACCGCCCAGTTTCATATCAAATACAATACTGCTTTCGTTTACCGCATTGGAAATCAAGCCGGCATTTTTCTCATCGGGCGTTAAAATAATATTAAAAGTAACGTTATCGACTGTATAGGAATCGCCTTTCTGCACAGTCACAATCTGATCCTCCGACAACTTGCTTACTGCCCGTTTGAACTTCTCTAACGTATTCTCGCTGTCATTCTTATCAAATCCGCCATACTGATATAAGTACGCTTCAGAAGGATTGTTGTAGTAAACCTTCTTAACATTCACGGTTCCCGGCATATTATTGATCAAATGAGAAAATACGTTCACGTGGTCGGAATGGCAGTGGGTCAAAATCCACGCATCAATGGTAGGTACTTCTTCTCCGGTAATTTCCCGCAAAGTCTTCAATAGGTTTTCAATTTCTTTCTTGGGATACTTCTTACCCTGGTACGTACCGCTGTTGCTGTCTCCACCGCCGTCAATTACGATTACCTTATCGTTCTTAGTCTCAATTACGTAAGACATCATTAAAGCATCGGTAACCGCCAACTGATGCACTGCGGCATCATAGGTTTTCTCCGGTTTCGGTGTTGCGGTAGGCGCTTCCGTGTTTCCGGACTGAGTTGGCTTCACCGTAGCACTCTGGGTAGGCTCCGTCTCCGTACTGCCGGCGCCGCAACCAAACAAAGAGATGCCCATCACGGCAACTAAACATAGTACAATAACTCTTCTCAATTTACGCATACTCCTTTAACTCCTCGTAAAAATTTCGTGAAGTTATTATACTAAATATAAACTGATTTTTCAATCGTATTTTGTCGAATTTTTCTTTCTGCGAAAGATTACAAAAATGACAACCACCGCAATCAATAATACGACACCGGCGCAAGTACCACCGATGATCCAAGGAAATACATCATCCCCCGCCATCTTCCCCGGCGTTTCCTGTCCTTCCCGGGTGGTAAAACAGAACGCGAAACGTCCTCCCGGCGCTACGTCCCCATACTGGTAGAAATCCAAAATATTCCCGTCATTTCCGGCGTTATCTGCCCATTTGAAATTAAATGTGATCTCCTGAGTATCGTCAAAACCTATGCTGCTTCTGGGAACGGCTATTTCCAAGGCATTGCCGGACACACTATACGTGCCGGTTCCTGTAGCCTCAAACGCCCAACCTCCTGTGCTTCGTTCAACCGTCACGCGACCATTTTCCGAAAAATTGCGGTTAATGACGTACTCAAAGCCTTCCCAGTTAGGGGCAATGCCGTTGAAGTCCGTGTCCATAAACAAACGCATCCAGCCATCTTCCCCGGGCGCCGTAATAGGCTCCTTGGTTTCCACGAGGAAATAAAGATTGTTCCTGTCGTATGCAACTTTGGTGCAAGCAATGTCGTTGCGCAGGGTTTTGTTCACGTAATGGGTGTCGCCGTACCCTTTATGGTCCCGTTCCCAAGCGCTGTTGGTATAATGGGCGTAAGCAAGGGAAACAGAATCCCAATCGGTTACGCCGTCACCGATCACAATTTGCTTCTCCACCCCGTGTTCCTCAGTGGCCACGATTTGAGCATCCGCACCTTTAAAACGGCGGATGTTTTCTACCATTTGGTTGTAGAAGTGGTCTTTCAAAATACCCGAAGAAGGCTCAATATCCCGGCTGTACTCCGCCGTAAAATTATCCGAAAATGCACACTGCACGCCTTGAAATTCCGTTTGCAACTGTGCCACGTATTCATTCCAACCGGTGATAAAGATCACCTGGGGATCCTGGGCAATGGCGTAATCCCACTGCTGTTGGAAATTCAAGCCATAAATATACGCATCTTTGTTTTGCTTGTTTACCGTCACGGTCTCGCCTTTATAAGTGTACGAATACGAATAGTCGCCCACGGCGTAGCCTCGGCCGCGCACGCCGCCTTTGGGATCGTTCATAGCGGTCATTTGGGTTTCGTTCGCATTCTGCGCCGCGCTGACACACATCATTTCCACGGATCCGTCCTGCTTCACACCAAATTTGGTTTGAGGATACACAGAGCACCAGCCCCATACTTTATCTTCGTAGGTATATTGAGGATCGAAATAGGATGCGCGCATGTGACGGAAAGTAAAATGTTCCAAGATTGTCCTTTCCGTTTCATCCTTTGGGTCCAACGCGGTGGTATGGGCAATCATTAAAGGTTTTCCTTCCCAACAAAACCATAAATCTTTATATTCTTCTTTCGTATAGAAACTCTTATATAAACGTTTCAATTGGACACGGCAATTGGTATCGTACCAACTGAGCAAAAAAGAAATCTTAGGGACATTGATGCCATCTTGCTTCGCCTTTGCAAAAGCCTCAAGCACGTCTTCGCAACCGCTCTTAAAGATCTCCGTTCCATTAGAGCAATCGAATACAATATAGTCTACTCCTGCATCCGCTAAAAGTTCCGCGTGTTTCCGAAGCACGAAGGTGTCGCTGGTGCGGTAGTAGCCCAGGAGCGGATCGTCCCAAAAATATGGATGTAATACATTGTTCTTTCCCCATGCCGGATGGTGAATATCATTCTGGGCTTCCGGATTAGCATTGATAATCTGTGTAATATTGCGCGGCTCCGCATAGGAAAAATAGGTGTGCCAGTTCCAGTAGAAGATGCCTACATATTTGTCTTCTTTAGGCGTGCCCACCTGCGCGGACGAACTAAGCGTTCGCCCGAGACCGTCTACGGCTACCCAAGAGCCAGGCTGAACGGTTGCCGTTTGCTGCGCGGATGCTCCCACATGCAAGGACGACAGACTCAGGCTCAGAATGAGAACAAATATACACAACAGCACGCCTCTACGCATAAACAAACTCCACCTCTTTTGTTCAGTGATTTTATTATAGAACCTTTTTGTAAAAATGAACATTGCAATATGCAAGACAAACTTGTTATAATGATAGTATAAATATTCTTTTAACGGGGGATTTCTGGTGAAAAAGACAGATGTATTCATTAATGAGAAACATGCCGGGTTTAACCCGCTTCAATTCGGTTACCACGATTGCGATCCCGGATACAAGGTGGATTATGTTTTTCGTCCTTTCTGGTTGATCCACTACGTAGTTTCCGGCTCCGGGTCTTTGGAATTAAACGGGAATACCTATCCCGTAGAGGCAGGTAGTATGTTTATTGTACCGCCTTTTGAATATTCCGCTTATCAAGCCGACAAGAAAAATCCTTGGAGCTATATTTGGATCGGTTTTGAGGATAATTTAAATCAACTACCGGACCTTTTTCATACACCTGTGCTACAAGTTTCGGGAGCAGGCGCCCTTTTTACCGAAATGCGCAACTGCAAAAATTTAGAAGAAGGGAGACACTTCGTAAGGAAGCTGTCTCCCTTCGGCTTTTGTAGTCAGCCAGAATGATTGAATTGTAAGGATAATTCAATTCATAACGGAGGATTACACAATGGCAAACTTTATTGAAGAATTTTTCTACGGAAATCTTGATCCACAGGCACGTAGCACAAAG
>JAGBGO010000028.1 GCA_017935905.1 Clostridia bacterium
AGCAGTTTCGCTTACGATGGTAAGTTCGCCCGTGTAGTAATCAAACTGAGTCTGAACGTAAGTAAAGCCGTTGATACGGGAAATGATCTTCGCAGCGTCTTTACCAAGACCGTTTAAGATAACGCGAAGAGGCTCTTTACGTGCCTTGTTTGCACTGCGTGCAAGACCGATGGCACCTTCAGCAGCAGCGAAGGACTCGTGGCCTGCAAGGAATGCAAAGCACTTGGTCTCTTCACGAAGAAGCATAGCGCCCAACTTACCGTGGCCAATACCAACCTTACGGTCGTCAGCAACGGAACCGGGGATACAGAAGGATTGAAGGCCGAGACCGATCTTCTCTGCAGCTTCTGCAGCGTTAGCAACTTTGTCCTTGAGGGCGATTGCACAACCTACAACGTAAGCCCAGGCAGCGTTCTCAAAGCAGATAGGTTGAATGCCTTTAACGATATTGTAAGCATCCACGCCTGCATCGTCACAGATCTTCTTTGCTTCTTCAATAGAAGCAATGCCGTGCTTCGCAAGTTCTGCGTTTATTTGATTGATTCTTCTTTCATAACTTTCAAATAATGGCATAGTCTGTTACCTCCCTAATTATTCTTGACGAGGATCGATGAGGCGAACTGCATCATCTACACGTCCGTACTGGCCGCTTGCCTTAGCCAAAGCTTCGTTTGCGTCCATACCCTTCTTGATCATTTCCATCATCTTACCAAGGTGAACAAACTTGTAACCGATAATGGTGTCGTTCTCGTCAACTGCACACTTGGTGATATAACCTTCTGCAAGTTCAAGGTAACGGGGACCTTTGATCTTGGTAGCATAGGTCGTACCGGTTTGAGAACGAAGTCCTTTACCAAGGTCTTCAAGACCTGCGCCGATGGGCAAACCGTCTTCGGAGAAAGCAGTCTGTGTACGGCCGTAAACAATCTGCAAGAACAGTTCGCGCATAGCGGTGTTGATAGCGTCACAAACAAGGTCTGTATTGAGTGCTTCCAACAAAGTCTTGCCAACCAGGATTTCAGAAGCCATAGCAGCAGAGTGGGTCATACCGGAGCAACCGATGGTCTCCACCAAAGCTTCCTCAATAATGCCCTCTTTAACGTTCAGGGTCAGCTTACATGCGCCCTGCTGAGGTGCACACCAGCCAATACCGTGGGTAAGACCGGAGATATCTTTAACTTCCTTAACCTGTACCCATTTACCCTCTTCAGGAATAGGAGCAGGACCATGATATGTACCTTTCGCAAGCGGGCACATATTCTGTACTTCATGTGAGTAGTTCATTCTATGTAACTCCTTTCAAAATTTCATACGGGTGTATTATAGCATTTTTGCACCGAAAAACACAATAGCGAAAATGCCAAATTTCAACTTTTCATACAATATTTTTTGTAGTATAATCTTCTAATAACATTTTACCGAAAAGGAGTTCCCCGCGAATGATTTTCAAAAAAGAACCTGTGCGAAATTGGTATATCCCCTATCACTGCAGATGCAATGCATTAAACGGTGCCCACGCCCTAACGGAAGGTTTGGCGGAATATAACGGATACTACAAATTGCTGAACGGAAATTGGGAGGCAGACGGCCAGCGCGTGCGTTTTCCGGGAAAACAATCCGGTACCTACACCCGGACGTTCACCTTGCCTGAAAAGTGGAAAGGCCGCCGGATTTATCTGGTTTTGGACGGCACCCAAGGACAATTTACCGGCAGCGTAAACGGACAAGCATTCGAATCTTTTACAGGCGCGGCAGAATTTGAAATCACGCAATCCGTAACCCAGGGCGAGAATAAAATCAAACTCTCCACAGACGGATGCATTTGGGGCGACGTCTATTTGCTGGCAAGAACCCACAGCCATGTTTGGAATTATCAAGTACAGACCTGGCAGGATACCATTGAAATTGACGTAGAAATCCGAGACGCAAAAGCGTCCGGCGTACTCAGCGGCGAATTATACAACTGGGAACGGGACAAATTGGGGCAGACCGAGAGTTTGGTGAAAAGTGGAAAATCCACGCTCCATTTTACCCTCTCCAATCCCAAACCCTGGACCACTGAAACCCCTTATCTGTACACAGTTCTCCTGGCCTACGGCGGCGAAGTGGTGCCGGTGAACGTAGGCTTCCGGAAACCCATTTTACGGGAACGACGGGGTCGCGGACAGGCGAAAGTATTATCCTTGGCCGGAGAACTGATTCTACACGAAAAACAGCGAAATGCGAACCGGATCTACGTAAAGCCGGAAAGCATCCCGCCCCGCTTCTACCGTTTGTGCGACTACTACGGGTTGGAAGTGGCAGAAGAAACCGAGTTGCCGCCGCTGTCTGCACCGAAGCATCCCATCGAGGTAACCGAAGTGGATGCAAAAACGGGCAAATTTACGGTTACAAACCTTTTTGACTATACCGATTTACAAGAAGTCGATATTCGCTGGACTGTGTCCAACCAAAGCGGCATACGGGAAGAAGGCACACTGAACTTGCCCTGCAAACCGGGTGAATCTGTGGAAATCACGCTTCCCTACACACTCCCAGAACTTTCCTACGAGGAGTTCTTCCTGGACTTTGATTTTATTGCCAAGCATTCTAAACCGTGGCGCAAAGCCGGCGATGTCATCTGCTTCCGTCAGTTCCCCTTACCTGTGGAACAAACAGAGCCGGAGAGCATGCCCGCCGATCAGATGCCCAAGATCAACGTGACGGAGACAGAAGGCTGCTTTGAAATTTGCGGCGAGGAATTTTGTTACCGTTTTGATTCCTCTAAGGGGCAGCCGGCAGGACTTACGTACAACAGTATAAATCTGTTGGATGGACACGCTTGTTTCGCGCTTTTGGAGACTTCCTTGGAAGAAAGTCTTCAGGGCATGCACGTTTTGAACATTGCGCCCACCCACGCAGAAATAATGACTTCCTATGAACTCAGGAACACTTCCGGCAAGAAAGTTGCCACTTGTTCCGTTTTCTGGGCATTTTTCGGAAACGGAGAGCTTTCTGTAAGCATTTCGGGCCGTTTGGAAGAAGCCTTCGACGCGCCTAACGTACTCAGTTTCAATCTTCCTTTAACGAACGCGCAGCGCAATCTTCGCTATTTCGGAGAAGACCACCAAAACCGAGTGGGTGTATACCGGGAGGAGCTTTCTTGGGGCAGCACGTTCCACAGAAACACCCGCTTTATATGCTGTTCCGATGAGGATGGTTGCGGTTTGTTTGCAAAAGGTCTCCCCTACTTCGATTGTGACTTTTCCACAGAGAAAGGGTTGCAAATTCATTTGATTCGATGGACACAAGGCACGGATTTTTGTCACGCCTTCACCCTGCGGCCTTGTTTTACAGAAAGTCTGGATTTAATTCGGGATGCTCGGGTGCTGCCCCAGATTTAGGAGTCGGTTATGAGAAAATTTGCATGTAAAATGATTTGCATCTTGTTTGCGGCATTGTTGTTGCGGCAGCGGTTTACTTTTGCGGATTTAAG
>JAGBGO010000029.1 GCA_017935905.1 Clostridia bacterium
ATGACAACTACCCGTAACCTCATGTGTAGCGCCCACAAAAGTAAGTTTCATGTACGTCCCTCCCCTGTATTCCAATACATAGTATTATTGTACCAAATTGTCGCACAAATTGAAAGAGTTTTTGATAATTTTATGACAATTTAAGTATGCTTTTATGGTTAAACATATGCAAAGCATCCTTCCCTGCATTATAAAATTTCTATCATCCTTGTTATTTGCGATAAAATGCTCTATAATGTGTTCAATTTGCGAAAAAGGAGAATGGAAATTATGAAATCAAAAATTGTTGCAATTGTCTTAAGTTTACTTTGCATCGGTACTTTGACCGGCTGTAACTTAAACGAACTCGGCGCATTACTTCCCGAAGAAGAAAGCATTGGAAGCGTCATTGAAAACATTTCTGAAGAAATTGAGGCTGAAAGTGAAATGGAAGAAGCTTCTACAGAAGAAGCAGAACCGACCTCAGACGATGAATCATCATCAGAAGCCGGTGACGAAACAGCGAAAACACTTTTGGATACCGCGGTTGACAACTTAACTTCGTATTCCTACGATTGTGAAATGAAAGTCGTAATGAATATGGGGTCTGAACTTTTAGGTGATGTTAGCTCTGATTTAAGCGGATTGTTTAGCGATGTTTCAACCTCTATCGAAATCGTACAGCGCACAGAAAGCATTGTAGATGCCGAAAACGGAACCTATGTAGCTAAGGGTACAACTTCTACTACTGCTTTTGGCACCGTAACCGAACAGGAAACCATTGTTTACACCGTTGCAAACGAAGACGGCTATACTTCTTACACTTCAGTGCCTACTACTGATATTTGGTTAAAAGAAGATGTAAAAGATAACCCTGAACTTTCAAACTTTTATGAAAACGCAACGAATTTGGAAGTACTCGAAGAAACCGACACCACCTATGTAATCAAAGGTACAATGGCATATGCAAATGTAAGCGGTAACGTTGACGCATTGACAACAGACAGCACTTTGTCAGACAACACTCAGATTGATGCGCTCTACATAATCGACAAAGAGACACAGCAGCTTTCTGCAATCGAAATTACCTACGGCGGTTCTGGCGACGAAGCTGCAGAAGCACTTGGCTTTGAGATGACCATCTCTTTAGAAATTACCGGCACAGACTATGTAGAAGTAATTGTTCCCGAAGAAGTTATTAATTCAGCAACCGAATCAAAAGAACGCTAAAAATCAATATTTCATATAAAAATCCTCCCTGCCGAAATCCGGTAAGGAGGATTTATTATTATCACGATTTTTAAATGTGTACGAAATATATGCTATACGCAACTTTATGTTCGCCCTGCATCTACCAGCACTTCATGCCGTCCGTTTCCGGCAATTCACATTCCTTGGTCAGCCAAGCACCATCTATGCATTCTACCTTATAAAAAATCGGATCCGTATACAATTCGCCATCTTCCCAGCGTTTCGCCCCTGTCTCCACATACAAAGCCGTATCCGTTGAATAAGTCGCCGTAATCCAGCGCGCATCCGGAACACCATAATCCGTTCCCAGACTAAGGACGGGTTTCAAAACATCTTCTGTCACTTGATATACGTATAAATCACCGCACAATTCCGTAAACGTATTGCCGATATAATACACCTTGCATACCACTTCCGAAGTGCCGTCTCCATTCATATCAATCAGTTCAACATGCGCCCTGTCCTGCGGTTCCAGGCCCAAATCAGGCATACGTACGCTTGTGAAAGAATGCGTCTTAGTTTCACCATCTAAAACATATGAAAAAGTAATTTCCATTTCATCATCGGAAAGCGGAGTGATGGAGGTTATGGTTGCTTCATCAATAACATAACCTACGCCTTGATCGCTTACATCATTGTGCGGCGCAGTAATATTTTCCAAGGAAATCGTACCACTCAAC
>JAGBGO010000030.1 GCA_017935905.1 Clostridia bacterium
ATGTCGACATTTTACAATCCCAGCAACCTCATCGCATTGCTGCCTAAGATCGCTTCCTTTTGATCATCGGACACCGGCAACCCCTCTACCCAGGCAATGGATTTCGTGGGATCTTCCCAAGGGCAGTCGCTGCCCAGCAGAATGTTCTCTAACGGGTGTTTCGCGAGAATCTTTCCGGCAAGCTCGTAAGACAGCTCGTAGGTAGCTGCCATAGCGGTATCCATATAGACGTTGGGAATGCCGGCTACGTAATCCAAAACGTCCTCCCATCTGCGAAGCCCGCCGAAGTGGGCGAGAATCATTTTAAGTTTCGGATGGCGCTTTGCTACCTTTGCTGCAAGGACAGGAGGGCAGTGCACCTTGTCCGGACTGTAACAATCCCAGCCGGAATGAAAGACTGTGGGGATTTCCAATTGTGCTAACGCATCGTAAATGGGGTCCATACGGCTTTCATCTACCATGAAATTCTGATAGTCCGGATGGAGTTTTACCCCGGGAAGCCCCAGTTCTTTAATCCGTTCCAGTTCTTCCAAGGCATTGGGGGATTCCGGATGCACGGATCCAAAGGCCACCAAATGCCCTTTGTGTTCTTCGCAAATGGCCGCTGCAGTATTGTTGATGGTATGTTCCTGTCCCGGCGCCGTTGCAATGTTCAAACAAACGCATACGTCTACGCCGGTTTTCCCTTGAGAGACCAGTGTATCTGCCACCGTGCCGTCCGTATAGGGCGTAATGCCGGAAATTACCGCTAATTTACCGATGGCTTTGGGCGCTACTTTGTCCGGGAACGTGTGGGTGTGAAAATCAACAATCATCTTTATTTGCCTCCGTAAAATGTTTGTACAATGTGTACGGCTTCCATGGCGTCTTGCCCGTAGAAATCCGCACCGATTTGGGTTGCATACTCCGGCGTCAGCACAGCGCCACCTACCATAATACGTATGGACGGATCGGTCTTGTGAAGCAACGCGATGGTTTCTTCCATGGCCGGCACCGTGGTGGTCATTAAAGCACTTAAACCTACAATCTTGCAACCATTTTCCAGGGCGCCTCGCACAATCGTCTCCGGTGCCACGTCCCGCCCTAAATCGATGACTTGGAATCCGTAACTTTCCAATAATACCCGCACGATATTCTTGCCGATATCATGAATGTCGCCTTTCACCGTAGCTAGAATGACGGTCCCTTGGCTGTTGTCTCCCGTGGTCATCTTTTCTTTTGCTACGTCAAATGCTTTTGCAGCGGCTTCTGCCGTTTGGAGCAGTTGGGGGAGGAAAACGGTCTTAGCTTCGAAACCCGCCCCAATTTCGTTTAGTGCCGGGATGATTTGCGTCTCGATCATAGAAAGCGGCGCTTGGTCCTTCAAGGCTTCCCGGGCCCGGGTTTCCGCCAAATCTGTAAGACCACGGACAATGGCTTCTTTCAGCGTGCCGTCATCGGTGGTTTTGCTTTGTACGGTGACTTCATCAAGGCGCAGCGCGTAATCAATATATGCGCTGCAAGCGTTATCGAACCCGTGGAGTGCGTTGTGCCCGTAATACACATCCATCATCCCTTGTAAGAAAGGGTTCATAATGGCGGCACTTAATCCGGCTTGCAATGCCTGGGCAAAGAATACGGGGTTCACTAAATCCCGACGGGGAAGTCCAAAGGAAATATTGGAAACACCCAGTACGGTGTGAATACCTAACTTTGTTAAGGCCTGCACGGCGCCCAGCGTAACGTTTCCGCTGTTTGTATCGGAAGACACGGTTAAAGTTAAGGGATCCACCACAATATCTTTCGCTTGAATCCCATATTCTTTAGCTTTCTCAAGAATCTTCTCGGCAATGGCTACGCGACCTTCTACCGTGTCCGGAATGCCGCTTTCGTCTAAGGTAAGGGCCACCAATACACCGCCGTATTTGGCCACCAAAGGAAGCACGGATTCCATAGAAGACATCTTACCGTTTACCGAGTTGATCATAGGCTTGCCGGCGTAAATCCGCATGGCTCGTTCTAAGGCTTCCGGGGAAGAAGAGTCGATCTGCAGGGGCAGGTCTGTCACCGCTTGCAAGGCCTTGACGGTGTCTTCCATCATGGCAGGCTCGTCGATTTCCGGAAGTCCTACGTTGACGTCCAAAATCTGCACACCGGCTTCCGTCTGACGGATGCCTTCATTTAGAAGATAATTTAAGTCGTGTTGCCGCAAGGCTTCTTTTAATTTGGGTTTACCCGTAGGGTTAATGCGCTCGCCGATTAAAACGGGCGCACCGCCGATTAAGACACCGTGAGAATAAGACGACACCACGGTTTCGTCTTTAGAAGTAGGCAGCGCATAGGGCAGGTCTTTGGTCTTCTCAATGGCCAGGCGCAAATATTCCGGGGTGGTACCGCAGCAACCGCCTAATATCGTGGCACCTTGGGTGGCCAGCGCCACCATTTTACCGGCAAAATCCTCCGGGGAAAGATCGTAGTAGGTCTTTCCGTCTTGGCTCTTGGGAAGCCCTGCATTGGGATTCACGATAATGGGGGTACTTGCGTGGGCGGTAAAATGGGGAAGAAGTGTCAACATTTGATCCGGCCCGAAGGAACAGTTCATACCGATGGCATCTACGCGGAGTCCTTCCAACATAGCAATCATGGCCAAAGGATCGGCGCCGGTCATCAAATGACCGCTTTCGTCGTAGGCATTGGTGACGAAAATGGGCAGGTCGCAATGCTCCTTAGCTGCCAGTACCGCTGCCTTGGTTTCCAAAGCGTCGTTCATGGTCTCAATTAGAATACAATCTGCACCGCCGCAAGCTGTCAAGGCTTTTACATTGTCAGCATAAAGGGCGACGCAGTCTTCAAAATCCAGGTCGCCGTAGGGGGCCAGCATTCTGCCCGTGGGACCCATATCAAAGGCGACATAGGTGCCGGGGTAGTCTTTACATGCTTCCCGGGCATTTCGAAGCGCCGCTTCAATGAGCTCCCGGGCGTTGGTAAAACGGTCTTTGTTGACCCCAAATGTATTGGTCTTGATTATATGACATCCGGCTTCTAAATAGGCTTTATGCAGGGCAACGATTTCTTCCGGATGGGTGAGGTTCCAGGTTTCCGGTTTCTCTCCGGGCTGAAGGCCTCTTGCTTGCAGACAAGTGCCGGTTCCGCCGTCGAAGAAGATTCGTTCTCGTTTAATTCTTTCTAATAGCGTCATAATTTTCTCACTCCTTGAAATGCAGTGATGGATTTTCTCGGGGTCATCAACAGATTGGTCCCCAGTGTGATGCCGGTATGCTTCGTCGCCTCCAAGGCTTCTAAAACGGTAGTCTGGATTGTAAGGGGTACGTCTCCGTATCCCGGACTGAATCGGGGACAAAGGGTCGCATCATCCGATAGTTCTTCTCGGAATATTTTGCTCAGTGCATCCGCAGCACTTTCTGCATAAGCGGAGGCCAGTGCGTCTACTGCAAAGGCTTTTCCGGGGGAAGATACGGCCAGTCTTGCAATGGTGCGGTCAATTTGAAGACCTAAAGTCACTGCCAGCGTGTACACTTGTATGCAGCCGGATAAGTTTTTGTAAAGGTCTTTGGATTCCAAACGGGTGTAGCCTAAATCAATCTTTCCGGTAGGCAGTATGCGGACCAACGTTTTGGTAAAACAGTATTTGGGTTGAATTTCTTTCTCCACCAAAGGTGCGTATTCCGCAATCCATTGCGATGCCTGCTCTCCCGGCACCCCTAAACGAAGGGCTGCTTCCTTCACGTTCAGCTCAATTTGATCGATTTGAAAAGATCCTGCAGAAATAGCAATCATAACGTACTCCTTACTGAATTAAATAACGTACGTTGTCTTGAATGGCTTTGGCTACATCCGGTTTGTTCATGGAGTAAACGTGCACCGCATTGATGCCGTTTGCCAGCAAATCCACAATTTGCTCGGTAGCAAAGGCAATGCCCGCTTGTTTCATCGCCTCCGGTCTGTCCCCGTAGCGATCTACGATGCGCAGAAATTGCGGAGGCAGATTATTTCCGGAAATGGAACAAATTCGCTTGATTTGGGCAGCGCTGGTTACCGGCATAATACCGGCCACAATGGGTACATTCACGCCTGCGCGAAGAGCCCGGTACATAAAATTATATAGAATATCATTGTCGAAAAACATCTGAGTGGTGAGAAATTCGCATCCCGCATCCACTTTCTTCTTTAAGTTCTCAATATCTTGGCTTGCGCTTACGCTCTCCGGGTGGGTTTCCGGATAGCAGGCGCCACCGATACAAAAGTCTCCGTCAAATTGTTTGATTTCTTCAATCAAGTCTGACGCGTGTCGGTACAACGGATTCTCCACAGTTTGTCCTTGGGGAACGTCTCCGCGAAGCGCTAATATATTCTCAATACCTGCGACTTTTAGATTGGTTAACATCTGCCGCACGTTTTCTTTGTTGGAAGAAATGCAGGTTAAATGGGCAAGGGAAGGAACCCCTTGTCGCAGTAAGTCTTCTGCAATCTGTACTGTATAGGCGGACGTACCGCCACCGGCTCCGTAGGTTACGCTCATATAACTGGGGCTTAGCGTGGCAATTTCCGTAACGGCTTTCTGCACAGACTCAAACGTATCGCTGGTCTTGGGCGGGAAAACTTCAAAAGACAGACTGGGTTTAGGCCCGGTTAAAATATTGGTTAGTTTCATATTGACGTGCCATCTCCTTTCCCCGTAAGTGCGGGCAAGAGATATTATAGCACAGTTGGGGTAAAATGGAAATTTTATTTCACTCTTTTGGGATTGTTGGTACGACCTAAGATATAGTCGGTGGAAACTTTGTAAAAATCTGCTAATTTGATCAAATAATCCAGAGGGAGATTCTGCACGCCGCGCTCATAGCGAGAGTACACGGTTTGCTGAATATTTAACATTGCAGCAACATCTACTTGCGTTAAATCGTGGTCTTCACGTAAATCTCGAAGGCGCTTAAAATGCATCTTACGTCCCTCCTTTTTTGGAAAATTTTACCAATATGATTGATTTGACTTTATCATACTTGCGTGTTGAAATGGTGTTTTAGAACAAATAAGTACTAAATTTTTTGCGGTGGGAGGTAAAATGGCGTAAAAATGAATTTACCTCACCCATTCTTGAAAAAACGGGAGGTTTTTTTTGATTTAATCGGATTTACCTCCCGCGTACACCATCGATGCATCAAAAAGTGGGAGGTTAATTCATAAAAAAAGCATTTTACCTCCCGCGCACCTGCCGAAATAAATTTTGGGAAATATATTCACAAAATTCGGGAAATATGTTTGAATGGTATAGCGTAGAAGAAAGGGGGGCTTTTACCATGTATTACCAAAAAATGAAAGAAGAAAGAAATCGATTACGGCAAGCCATTCGTCATTGTGATGAATTGTTGCAAACGCTTCCGGAGGGAACGCTTTATTGCGTACAAGATGGAAATCGGGAGAAATGGTATCACAAAATTGATGGTAAGGAGAAATATATTCCGAAAGCGAATCAATTACAAGCGGCGCGGCTTGCGTACAAACGCTATTTAATTGCACAAAAGAAAGACTTAAAGCGGGAACTGTGTGCTGTAGATGCCTTTTTGGAAAAATATCCGCAGGAATATGAAGCGCAAACGTTCATGGAGGACCATCGATACCAACCGCTGATTCAAGTGTTTCTGTCTCCACGTAACGAGGTGCTCAAAAGGTGGGCGGAAGAACCTTATGAGCAAAATCCATATAAACCGGAAGGGAAGATCCATCGCATTTATCCGGGGCTTTCCGTACGATCTAAAGCAGAAGCGATGATTGCTTCTCGATTACATAGTTATCAGATTCCGTTTCGCTATGAGTGTATCATGTATTTAGGCGGGAAAGCGGTTTATCCGGATTTCACGATTCGCCATCCGGAAACAGGCGAACTTTACTACTGGGAGCATTTAGGGCTTTTAGAGGATCCGGCATACAGTCAGAGGGCCGGGGAGAAAATCACACAATATGCAAACGCCGGATTCTACGTAAATCGAAATCTGATTCTTACCGATGAAACGCGACGTCATCCTTTAACCTTGGATGAAATCGACAAGGTGATTGGGGACTATTTTTTGTGTGCGTAGGATCTTTTGCAGGTTGCACCCAAAGCGGGATTCGTGGTATACTAAATGAAATCGTTTGGAGTTTGGAAGGGCGGATTGGAAAGGTCATGAGCAGGCTGAAAATTCTGAAAGTAGAAGCGTGCAAAGAAACAAAGAAATTTAAGATTTACACCGAAAGTGATACGGTGCTGAATGACTCTGAAATTGAACGTTACAAGCAGAAGTTTCGGCAAACATTAGGCTATCAGGATATAGAACTGTTTGTGGAAATGCCGGAGCCGCCTGCCACGCAAGACCTTCCGCCTGAAGAAATCGTACAGGTTGGATTTACCGTTGATGAATACGAGAAACAGCAGCAGGAGAATATTAAACTTGCTGCCAGAAATATGTCGAAATCCGGCGAGGGATACGCTTCCGGAGAGGGTCATTACGTTCGGAAACAGGAAGGCTGGTACAATGGTAAAGGCGACGGCAAATCGTCTAAACGCAAACGCATTGCGCCGGCGGAAGGTGAAGAACCCAGGAAAGATGCGGAAGGGAACGTAATCTTATTGGGTACAGATTTCTTCGATCCGATTACGCCGATGAAAGATATTACGATGGACTCCGGTTTTGTGGCAGTTCGAGGAAGAATTTTCCATTTTGAAACGAAACAAATTCCCAGTGGGTCCTATATTGCCACTGTTCAGCTGACAGATGAAACGAACTCTCTGTCTGCAAAGTTTTTCTTCCAGGAAGAGGACTTGGATTATGTGAATGGTTTCTTTAAGAAGAATACGTATGTACGCATTTACGGAGAGGCAATTATTGATAAATATACAAGAGAGCTTACTTTGACGGCCAAGAGTATTATTGTAGCCAAGCAGAAGAAACGCATGGACAATGCCCCCAGGAAAAGGGTTGAATTGCATTTACATACATTAATGAGTTCTGTAGACGGTATCACAAGACCGGGACCGCTTATGGAAACCTTGATCCGCTGGGGACATCAGGCAGTGGCGGTTACCGACCATGGCGGTGTACAAGGTTATTCGGAATTAACCAAAATTTATAGAGAAAAATATGCTAAAGAAATTGCACCGGACTTCAAAATTTTATACGGATGCGAATGTTATCTGTGCGACCGTACGCCGGATATGACCCATGATGAAGCAAAGAAATTGCCTACCTATCACTGTATTTTACTGGTACAGAATACGGTGGGATTAAAGAATTTATACAAACTGATTTCTAAATCCAATTTGGACTATTACCACAAGCGTCCCAGAATTCCCCGCTTTGAACTTCAAGCGCACCGAGATGGTTTGATTGTAGGAAGTGCATGCTCCGAAGGCGAATTGTACGAGGCATTGCTGAATCAAGAACCGGAGGAGAAACTCCTGCAAATGGCAGATTTCTACGATTATTTGGAAATTCAGCCTGCAGAGAATAATATGTATTTAGTACGAAACGGTATGGTTTCCGGTTTGGATGAAATTGAGCGTCATAATTTGCATATTGTATCTTTGGCGGATCAGTTAGGTAAACCCACGGTGGCTACGTGCGACGTACACTTTTTGAATCCGGAGGACGAAATTTACCGTGCGGTTTTGCAAGCAGGGCAGGGATACGATGATTTTGCCAGCCAGCCGCCCCTTTATTTGCGTACTACGGAAGAAATGTTGGAAGAATTTAAATATTTAGGCGATCGGGCGGAGGAAATCGTTATTGATAACACCATTAAGATTGCCGATATGATTGAGAAAATCAAACCGGTTCCCGACGGAAACTACCCGCCCAGTATTCCCGGCTCCGATGAGACTTTACGAAACAGCGCCTATGAGAAGGCTTACAGTATTTACGGCAATCCCTTGCCGGACGTGGTGGAGAAACGGTTGAAAAGAGAACTGGATTCTATTATCAACAACGGTTACTCTATCATGTATATTACTGCGAAAGAATTGGTGGCAGAATCTGCCAGAAACGGCTACCAGGTAGGTTCCCGTGGATCCGTAGGATCTTCTCTTGCTGCCTATATGGCGGGCATTACGGAAGTAAACTCTCTTCCGGCCCACTACCGCTGTCCCGACTGTGGCTATTATGAATTCCATGAGAATGAAGGCTATGACTGCGGTTTTGACATGGAACCGAAAGATTGTCCCACCTGCGGCAAACCCTTGGTGCGGGACGGTTATGATATTCCTTTCGAAACTTTCCTTGGCTTTAAGGGCGATAAAGTTCCGGATATTGACTTAAACTTTGCTTCTGACGACCAACCCAGTGCACACCGTTATATGGAGGTGCTTTTCGGCAAGGGCAACGTGTTCCGCGCCGGTACCATTTCCGGACTTGCTGATAAGAATGCAAGAGGCTACGTACTGAAGTATTTAGAGCGTACGGGGAAGGTGGCCAGCGATGCGGAAATTTCCCGTCTTGCCAGCGGCTTTGAAGGGGTTAAGAAAACTACCGGTCAGCATCCGGGCGGTATCATCGTTATTCCACGGGACAAAGAAATCTATGATTTTACCCCCATCCAGCACCCTGCAGAGAAGATGGACTCGGATATCATTACGACTCATTTCGAGTTTAAGTACTTGCATGATACGCTGCTAAAGTTGGATATTCTGGGTCACGAAGGTCCGGCAATGTTGAAACTGTTAGAGGAATTTACCGGAATTGACAGCTTAAACGTGGATATTAACGATAGCCATATGTTGTCGATCTTCAACTCACCGGACGCCTTGAATATGGATATGGACAAGGTGAAAATCAGCGTACAATTGGGCACGCTGGGCATTCCGGAAATGGGCACCAACTTTGTAATGAAGATGCTGACGGAAACAAGACCGACCAAATTTTCGGAGTTGGTTCGTATTGCAGGTCTGTCTCACGGAACGGACGTATGGACGGGGAATGCGCAAACTTTGATTCAAGACGGCGTTTGTACGTTGTCGGAAGCAATTTGCTGCCGTGACGATATTATGCTTTATCTGATCAATATGGGAATGGACAAGAAAATGTCTTTCGATATTATGGAAAAGGTGAGAAAGGGTAAAGGCTTGACCGCCGAATGGGAAGCGGAGATGCGCGCCCACAAGGTGCCTGAGTGGTATATTGAATCCTGTAATAAAATCAAATATATGTTCCCAAAAGCCCACGCCGTTGCTTACGTTATTTTGTCCCTTCGTATTGCATGGTTTAAGGTGTATCAACCGGCCGCATATTACGCCGCTCGTTTTTCGCTGAAAATTGATGATTTTGATGCGGCAAATATGATTCACGGTTTAGATAAGGCATACGGGCAGATGTCTCTTATGAACTTGATCGGTAAGAACGCTGTTCAAGTAGACGTAGGTGATGATGAGGAAGAAGGCGCCTCGAAAGGCGGCGGTGAGTTATCTGCTAAAGAAAAAAGTCAGGCGGCGATCTACTATTTATTGGTCGAATTGTATGCCCGTGGACTTTCCTTCTTGCCTATGGATATTTATGAATCGGATGCAAAGTATTTTAGGCCTACGCCGGAAGGCATTCGACCGCCCATTGCTTCTCTTCAAGGTGTAGGTGAATCGGCGGCGCTGAGTATTGCAAAAGAACGGGATCGCAGGAAAGCAATAGGAGAACGTTTTATCTCTGTTGAAGACTTCCAAATGAGTACGGGTGTAAATAAAGCGGTAGTAGAGGCTTTGCGGGCAGAAGGCTGTTTTGGCGGACTTCCGGAAAGCAATCAATTGTCGCTGTTTGATACCCTTTGATTGACAACAAACGGACATGATTTTACCACAGACGGGTGGTAATATGAATCTTACAAGGAGGCGTGTGTAATGGAACCGATGAAGATGTTAATTGCAGATGATAATAAGCAAATTACTTCTGTACTTGCGGAGTATGCAAAGAAAGAAGGGTATCAGGTAGTACTTGCCCATGACGGGGAAGAAGCGATGCATCAATTTGAAATTTTCCGCCCGGATATCGTTTTGCTGGACGTCATGATGCCCAAACGGGACGGATTTGAGATTTGCAAAGAAATTCGCAGAGAATCCAGCGTGCCGATTATTATGATCACGGCCCGGGGAGAGGATTTTGAGAAGATTATGGGTTTGGACATTGGTGCTGACGATTATATTGTAAAGCCTTTTTCCAACGGTGAAGTGATGGCAAGGGCCAGAGCGGTGTTGCGCCGTGTAAACGTAGCGGCATCCAGCAGCAAGATTTTTACCTGTGATAATTTAATCGTGAATTTGGAGAATTACGTAGTCGAGATTGACGGAAATCCGGTCAAACTTACCAAGAAGGAGATTGAAATTCTGTGGACATTGGCTACGAATATGAATAAAGTTTTCTCACGGGACGTTTTGTTGGACAAGCTGTGGGGATTTGATTTCTACGGCGACAGCAGAACGGTGGACTCTCACATTAAACGACTTCGTTCCAAATTGGATGAATATCCCCATGAAAAGTGGGATATTGAAACCATTTGGGGTGTGGGATACAAGTTTGCACAAAAATAGAAACGGGGATACGCTGGCGTATGGGCAGGACCTTTCGGTTTGGTATTGCGGGGAAGATGGCAGTTTACCTGATTATTACGTTGCTGATTTTTGCGATTGTGATCGGGGTGGCTTTCTCTTTGCTTTTTCGTCGCCATGCTGAGTCCATTTACGTGGAGAATATGGAGCGAACCGCCTACAGTATTCGAGATATGATGGCGGCCCTTGCGAAGCATCAAGGGTCTATTATTATTGGAGATTATCCGTCCACGCCCGGTGGTACGGACGAGTTTGGTTCTGACAGTGGGGGCGGTTTCCAATTAAGCCGGGAGACTTTTAGCCGTTTGGTATCAGGTCTTACAGATTCTACTGTATGGATGGTTGCCCCGAACAGTCAGGGGGATTCTTTTGATATGCTTTTTCTGCTTCCTCAAGATGGAACGAAGCATTACAACGACACCAATTTTTCTAACCTGCAAGGGGATATTCAAACGTTTATTCGCCATATTTACCAAGGGAAAGAGGGAAATACCACGCTTTTTTCTACTTTAATGGGGAAACGCACCCTTACGGTAGGCGTGCCTATTTTAAGGGAAGATAGCAGTGTAATGGGTGTTGTACTTATTCACAAAGCATCTTCCGTGATTACGGAAACGTTTCAAGGCGGCTTGTGGGTGCTGATGATGAGTATTTTAATGGCGATGCTCATCGGGTGTGGATGTTTGGCGATTGTGGTGCGGAAGTTTTCAAAACCGTTGGTCAAAATCAATCAAACGGCTTTGCTGATTTCAGAAGGCGACTATACGGCCCAGTCCAACGTGCGCAGCGATGATGAAGTAGGTATGTTGGCGGAAACCATAGACGATATGGGAAAGAAACTACAAGCAGCCGGTGAAGAAAGTGCTCACTTGATGCAATTAAGACAGGAATTTGTGGCCAATATCTCCCACGAGCTTCGTACGCCGGTTACCGTTATGCGGGGATCTTTAGAGGCACTTTGCGATCACGTGGTCACAGAACCTGAAATGGTAGAGAAATATCATGGCGAACTTTTGAAAGAAAGTATGTATATGCAGCGTCTGGTCAACGATTTGCTGGATTTGTCTCGCCTTCAAAACGCAGGATTCTCTATGAATATCCAACGATTTAATTTGTTTGACTGTGTCAGTGACAGTGTAAGAAGCGGTCGCAGAGTGGCAGACAACAAGCGTCTTGCTGTGGATTTTGAGTATGATACCATTGAACAAGTTTACGAAGGCGATTACGATCGTATTCGCCAGATGTTGTTAATCGTACTGGACAATGCAATTAAATTTACAAGCGATATCAAAAATTCGGTGCGGGTTACGTTCAAACAGGGCACGGTTTCCATTACCAACGTAGGTCCGGGTATTTCGGAGAAGGAATTACCCTATGTTTTTGAACGTTTTTATAAATCTCGCTCAGAAACCAACAAGAATGGAACGGGTTTGGGTCTGGCGATTGCTAAGCAGATTGCCATACGCCACGGAATTGGTATTTCTGTGCGCAGCATTCCGGGCGGAGAAACCACGTTTTGGTTTGATTTTAATTTACATCAAAAGAATTCGTAGGGGGAGTACGAAATGTTTGACAGACAATGGTTGGTACGAAAAGACCAAGATACATATAGTTTTGAATCACTTTTAACAGCACGGGGGATTACGTCGGAGACGCGAAGCGCTTATTTACAACCCGATGCTGCTACGCTGGAAGACCCTTCCAATCCTGTTTGTATGCCGGAAGCCGTTGAACGGATTTTGGAAGCCTGTGATACGGGAGAGACCATTACGGTTTTTGGTGATTACGATGCGGACGGAATTACCGCAACCACAATCTTAGTTCATTTTTTGCGGTATTTTCTCCAGGGAAATGTGGATTATTACATTCCCGATCGTTTTACCGAAGGGTACGGTATCACTGTGCAGGCGGTGGAACGGCTGAAAGAACGCGGTACGTCTCTGATTCTTACCGTGGATAACGGCATTGCGGCCAAAGACGCTGTGAAACGGGCAAGGGAACTGTCGATGGACGTTATCATCACGGATCATCACCAATGTCCGGAGCAATTGCCGGAATGCAGCGTGATGCTCAATCCCCATATCCCGGACAGCGGATTTCAGTATACGGATCTTGCCGGCGTAGGGGTTGCATATACGTTAGTACGGGCTTTAGGCGAATGCATTGGCCTTGAAGATGAGCTGAATCTCTATTTTCCGATTGTGGCCTTGGGCACAGTAGGGGACTGTATGCCGCTGACCGGCGAGAACCGCATCCTTGTCCGCCGGGGACTAAACCGTATTGGAGAGGGCGCTTGGATCGGTCTTGATGCACTTCTGCGAAGGAGCGGATATGACCCTGAAACCGGCAAGCCCTTATCCGCAACCGATGTAGCCTTTCGCATTATTCCAAAGTTAAATGCAGCAGGCAGACTGGGCCACGCCGGGCGGGCAGTAGAACTTTTGCTGACGTCAGATTATGACAAGGCGGAAACCTTGTCAACAAAATTACTGGAAGAAAATCAGAAAAGGCAAGCCACAGAGGCACAAATTTACAAAGAGGCGATGGAACAAGGCCATTTGATCAGTGGGGATACAGACGCGTGCGTAATTGCATTCGGCGAAGCCTGGCATCACGGTGTGATCGGCATTGTAGCCTCTCGTTTGGTGGAACAGTACGGCAAACCGGCCTTTGTGTTTGCGAAAGATGAAAGCAGTGATGAGACCAAAACGTTGTGGAAAGGATCTGCACGTTCTATTCCCGGCTTTGACATTTATCAGGCCTTAACCGGCTGCGCAGAAATATTTGAAAAATTTGGCGGCCATGAAATGGCAGCGGGGCTTACGCTTCCGGAGTCGCAAATTCCCAAGTTGATTGAAACGTTAAACCGCTATGCCCGCGAGGTTTATGCCACCCAATGGACACCGCCCCACGTTCTGGCAGACGGTGTTTTAGAACCCCATCAAGTGACGGTGCCGTTTATTCAAGAGCTTTCTCGCATGGAACCCTTTGGGGAAGGCAATCCACAACCGATCTTTATCATTACCAATCTATTTGTGAGTAAAGTTGCTATGGCGGGGAAAGACGGGAAACATTTACGGGCTTCGTTTAAGGGTCAAGACCTTTATGGAAATGATTTGTTTTTAGATGGAATTGCCTTTGGTCAAGGTGCACAAGTGGCGATTGTAAAGGGCTTTTCCCGGTGTAGCGTACTGTGTACGCTGGAGATAAATCAGTGGAATGGCATTGAGCGGCCCTCTTTGCGCATTATAGATATACAGGATTTCCATATTTCCCTTGAAAAAAGGGCACAATGTCTGTATAATAACGCGTATACTACCTTTGAAGGATTCACGTTAAACCGTGACATTATGAAGGCAGTCTATAAGGCGATTGTCAGTTTAGGTGCCCAGTGGACCCGGGAAGATTTACAGAAAATGTGGGCACGCTTGTGCAAAGCCGGTATATCTTGTTCTTGGTACAGACTTTTGTCTGCGATTTCTGTTTTTACCGATGTTGGTTTAATCGTGAAATCCTCTGAGAACACGTATAGTTTTAAGAAGACACAGGAGAAATTCGATCTTGCTGCATCTTCTTTGTATCGCGCCATTGCATCCCGGAACTGAGAATTAGCCCGTATTTCAGGCTAAGAGGGTGAGCGCGTGGACGTTTCTGTCGATTATGAAAACGATTTCAAGAAATTATTAGAGAAACTGCAGAAGCACAATCCGGAAGCGGATTTGAGTCTGTTAGAGCGTGCTTACCGTTTGGCGGATGAAAGTCATCAAGGACAGAAACGGAAATCCGGGGAGCCTTTTGTCATTCATCCGGTATCCGTTGCCTGTATGCTGGCAGACATGGATATGGATCTTCCGTCTATTATTGCCGGTATGCTTCACGACGTAGTGGAGGATACGTCCGTTACGTTAGATCAAATTCGGGAAATTTTTGGAGATGAAATCGCTTATTTAGTAGACGGCGTCACGAAGCTCAAACGCATTCCCACCAGCACCAAAGAGGAATTACAGGCGGAGAATCTGCGGAAGATGTTCCTGTCTATGGCCTCAGATATCCGCGTTATTTTAATTAAACTGGTAGACCGCCTTCACAATATGCGGACGCTCCAGTACGTCAATACAGACGCCCAAATTACGAAAGCAAGAGAAACCTTGGAAATTTACACCCCGCTTGCACACCGTTTGGGTATGACTAAGATCAAATGGGAGTTGGAAGACCTTTGTTTTAAGTACTTAGAGCCGGAAGCCTACCGGGAACTGGAAGTACAAATTCGCCAAAAACGAAATGAGCGGGAAGATTATATCCATAACGTGCTGGATACCATTCGCGGAAAAGTGGAAGAAGCCGGCATCAACGCCTTCTTAGACGGACGGCCGAAGCACTTCTACAGCGTGCATAAGAAAATGATCAAACAGAATAAATCTTTGGAGCAAATTTACGATTTGTTGGCCATTCGCGTGATTGTGGATACGGTACAGGAGTGCTACACCGTGCTGGGTATTATCCACGAGTTATATACGCCTATGCCCGGTCGTTTCAAAGATTATATTGCCATGCCCAAGCCCAATATGTACCAGTCCTTGCACACTACTATGATTGGTCCTGAAGGACAGCCCTTTGAAGCCCAGATTCGTACTTGGGAAATGCATAAGACCGCTGAAATCGGTATTGCTGCTCACTGGAAATACAAAGAGGGCAAGAACGGTCGTAAGAACGGGATGGACGGTAAACTGGAATGGGTGCGCAATCTTTTGGATAACCAAAAGGAAATTGAAGACCCTAACGCCTTTGCAGAAACCTTCAAAATGGACCTATTCACTGACGAAATATTCGTGTTTACCCCAAAAGGCGATGTGAAATGTCTTCCGAAGGGATCGACACCCATTGACTTTGCCTACGCCATTCACAGCGCCGTGGGCAACAATATGATCGGTGCCAAGATTAACGGCGAAATTAAGCCTTTAAACTACAAGTTAAAGACCGGCGAATTTGTGGAAGTGATTACGTCTTCTCAACCCGGACGGGGTCCCAGCCGAGATTGGCTCAATATTGTTAAGAGTTCAGAAGCCAAGAGTAAGATTCGTCAGTGGTTTAAGAAAGAACGCAGAGAAGAAAATATTGAGAACGGTCGGGACGCCGTATTAAGCGAAATGCGCAGACTCGGTGTGCCGGCTGCCCAATTGTTGATTCCGGAGTGGTTTGAACCTATTTTACGCAAACACCGTTTTGGCTCTCTGGACGATATGTACAACGTGATCGGCTTTGGTGAATTGAGTGCCCAGAAATTTGTGGGACAGTTGCACAACGAATACCAGCGTCGCCAGAACGAGAAAGAAAACGAAGAAGAAATTCTCGCCAAATTGGAAGGCGGCAAAGAAGGAAGCACCGAGAGCGAGAACCGGGAGAAAGAGAAACAGAAGAAATCCCATTCGGAGAACGGCATTATTGTAAAAGGCATCGACAACTGTCTGGTTCGTCTTTCCCACTGCTGTAATCCGGTGCCCGGCGATTCTATCGTAGGTTACATTACCCGAGGCAGAGGCGTTTCCGTGCATCGAACGGACTGTCCCAATATTCTCGCCATGAGTGAAGATAACCGTATGATTGACGTGCGGTGGGCCAGCGCCGGTCGCAAAGCGTACCCGGTGGATCTTGCGATTAAAGCCATTGACGGTGACGGCTTGTTGATTCAAATTGCCAACGTGATTGCAGACAGTAAACTGCCCCTTCTGGCGATCAATGCGCGGAAGACACGGGACAATTACGGTTTGTTTGACATCACGGTTCAGATTACGGAAAGAGAAGATTTGGATCGCTTGATTCGGAAACTGTACAAGATTGAAAACGTTTTGGACGTAAGTCGTTCCGTTCGGTAAAGTGTAAAGAAGGAGAGAAAGATGCGCGCAGTAGTACAAAGAGTGCTGTCTTCTAAAGTGACGGTAGACGGAAATGTTTGCGGGTGCATTGGCCCCGGCATGACGGTTCTTTTGGGTATTTCCAAAGAAGACACGGAGAAAGATGCCGATTATTTGGTCAAGAAACTGGCAGGACTTCGAATTTTTGACGACGCCCAGGGCGTGATGAACTTAAACGCCTTTGATGCATTCCCAAACAAGCAGCCGGAAATTTTGGCGATCAGTCAGTTTACCCTTTATGGAGACGTGCGGAAAGGCAACCGTCCTTCGTATATTATGGCGGAAATTCCGGAAAAAGCCCGTTTGTTGTACGCATATTTTACCCAAAAATTGCAGGAAGCCGGCTTCCGCGTGGAAACAGGCATCTTCCAGGCGGATATGCAGGTGGAAATTCAAAACAACGGTCCGGTGACCATCTTATTAGACAGTTTCAAAACGTTTTGAGGGAGGTACGCACAAAATGTTTACGTATAAACGTTTCACACAAGGCCTGCTTGGCTCTAATACGTACGTTTTGTGGGATGAAGACACGCTGGAATGTGCCTTGATCGATGCAGGCAACCCCACGGAACTGGTGTGGCCATTCTTAGAAGAAAAAGGGCTGAACGTTCAATATATCATCTTGACCCATGCCCATTACGACCATATTTTCTATTTTGAGGAATACGCAAAGCGGGCACCAAACGCCCAAGTGGTTTTGCACCCACTGGACAACGAAATGTTGCCGATTCCACGTTTGAATGCTTCTGAAATATTTGGTCCTGCCAGACGATTTCGTCAAGGGGACCGTTTGGTTACGGAGGGGAGTATTTTACCCCTGGGAAGAGGCCGGTTGCACATTTTCCATACCCCGGGACACACGCCGGGGGGCATTTGCATTCAGGCAGACGCCTACTTGTTTACCGGGGATACCTTATTCTACGACGGATTTGGCCGTACCGATTTAGGGGCAGGCTCCGTCCACGAAATGGAAGCGTCTATTGATCGGCTTTATCAGATGAATCCGGAACTTACAGTATTTCCGGGCCACGGTATAGCGACTACTATTGGAAGAGAGGCGAGGGAGAATCCCTTTATGGATTTCTGATTATGCGGATACAGTTTGGATTTCCCGGGGAACATCCCGGTTATCACCCATACGAGGCGCTGCAAATCTTCGGGGACGGAAATTGTTTCCCGGAGTTGGTTCCCAATCAGTCTCAAACGTGGTTGAAACAGTTTTCGGATAATGGAGAATTGCTTCAAACTGTCTTTGTGCCGGAAATAGAAGATCACCGTATTTTAAAACAAATGATTTACGATACCATGGTGGAATTTACCGGCTACCGTTCTCCCTGGGGCTGTATGACCGGCATTCGTCCCGCCAAAATCATCAATCAACTGCTGTCTAAAGGGCAAACACCGGAAGCTGCCAAAGCACACTTGATGGATTTCTACCGTGTGTCCGAAGAAAAGGCGGATTTTGCGCTGGAAACCGCCCTCTCCCAGCATGAATTTTTAGAAGAACAAAAAACGAATCCCAAACGGATTGGCATTTATATCGGCATTCCGTTTTGTCCTACCCGATGTTTGTATTGCTCTTTCCCGTCTAATTCTATTGGGAAATACAAAAAAGTCGTAGACACCTATTTGGATTTGCTGCGGGAAGAAATGGAAGATACGTACGCACTTACCCAAGCATTGGGCTTGGAAATTGAAAGCGTTTATTTAGGCGGCGGCACGCCTACTTCATTATCCAACGAACAATTCAGGCGGTATATGGAGGACGTAACCCGCATTTTTACCCGGCAGAATCCGCATCTAAAGGAATTTTCCTTAGAAGCAGGACGCCCGGACAGCATTACTTTGGAAAAATTACAGATTGCCAAAGCGTCCGGCGTCACCCGGATGAGCGTCAACCCTCAGACCATGCAGGACGAGACCCTGAAACTCATCGGTCGCCATCACACAGCAGCCCAAATTGTGGACGCTTTCCAGATGGCACGCAGCGTAGGTATGGACAATATCAATATGGACGTCATTGCAGGGCTTCCGGGGGAGAATCTGGAACATTTTACCCGCACCCTCTCCGCCATCCGAGCCCTGAAACCCGACGGCATTACCGTGCACACGTTAAGCGTCAAGCGGGCTGCGGATCTAAAACGGGATGAGAAACGGGCTATGTTGGAAAACGCCCAGGTAGGGGCGATGGTGGCATGCGCGCGGCAGGTTTGTAAAGAGATGGGGATGCATCCGTTCTATATGTATCGCCAAAAGAATATGCTGGGCAACCACGAAAATGCGGCTTATTGCAAGCCGGGGAAGGACAGCCCTTACAATATCCACATTATGGAAGAAGATCAAACTATTTTGGCCATCGGTGCCGGCGGCGTTTCTAAGCGGGTGGAGGGGGATCGGATAGAGCGGGCCTTCAACGTAAAAAGCGTGGAAGAATATGTGGCACGAAGCCGGGAAATGATGCAACGCAAACGCGATTTAATGGGCAATCCGGGAGGCGAAGTATGAAAGGTACACGTCTCTACATCGCAATCAGCGTATGGGTCAAATGGCTGGCTTTAGTTGCCAATTTGGTGTTGATGACCATTTTGACCATATTTTTGGAAGAACTCTATTTAGGCCACGCTGACCGAACTGCTTTCTTGCGCACCATTTTTATTGCATTCGGCGTACTGGCGGTGCGGTTCCTTTGTCCTGTGATAGAGGCCCGATTGAGTTTTAAAGCGGTTTCTGTTATGAAGCGAAAAGTCCGGGGCGAGATTTATCAAAAACTTCTTCGCCTGGGTGCATCGTACAAAGAACAAGTGCCTACAGGCGCCCTCTTGCAAGATGCCGTGGAAGGCGTGGACCAATTGGAAGTATATTACGGGACGCTGATTCCGGACTTCTTCTATGGCGTCCTTGCCACGATTACTTTATTTGGGTATTTGTGGACGATTCACTTTGAAACGGCCCTTTATTTATTGCTCTCGGTTGCCTTGATTCCCTTTGCCATTGCCTTGGTGGGAACCATCGCCAAGAAGCAACACCGTGCTTATTGGACGCAATATACACGGGTCAGTCATCTTTTTCTGGAAAATCTTCAAGGACTTACCACGCTGAAAATTTACGGTGGGGATGAAGCGCGTCACCGGGCGATGAACCGGGAAAGCGAAACGCTTCGCAAGCAAGGACTGAAAGTGGCGCTGTTGCGAATGGATACGATTACGGTCATGGACTTGATCGCTTGCCTGGGAATGGCTTTGGCAGCCGTGCTGGCGATTTCCGGGTTTGCCACCCATAAACTTCATCTGGAAGCCAGTTTACATATTTTAGTATTGGCGGCGGAGTTTTTCCTGCCCATGCGGGTGATGGGGGAACATTTCCACCACGCCTTGAAAGGAAGGGCGGCAGGGGAGAAAATCCGCAGTTTGTTGGAGCTTTCGGAGCGCAGTCATTCGGGTAAGAAATTTCCTGCACCGTGTACCCTCTCCTGTAAGAATCTGCATTTCTCCTATGACGGTGCCCGAGAAATCTTACGTGGAATTGATATGGAATTTCCAAAGGGTACGGTGACGGCCATTGTAGGTGAATCCGGTTGCGGCAAGTCTACGTTGGCGGATATTTTAATGGATCGCCACGCCGGGTATACCGGTACGGTGCTTGCCGGGGACGTGCCGATTTCGGAAATTGACGAAACTTCGTTACTTCAAGAAATCACCTACGTGGGCCATAAACCTTATTTCTTCCATGGCACGGTACGAGAAAACTTGCTTTTAGCGAAGCCTTCTGCTTGCGATGAAGAAATTTGGCAAGTGCTGGATCGGATGCAAATCGGTGACGCTTTACGAAGACGGCAAGGTTTGGAAACCGTTATGGCAGAAGACGATTTACATCTGTCCGGAGGACAGTTGCAGCGAATCAGTCTGGCACGGGCAATCTTGCATGACAGCAGCGTGTATATTTTTGACGAAGCCACCTCCAATATGGACGGGCAGAGTGAGCATTATGCCATGGAAGCCATTTACGCATTGGGCAAAGAAAAAACGGTGATTTTGATTTCCCACCGTCTTCCAAACGTGATGCACGCAGATCGAATTTACGTGATGCAGCAAGGACGGGTGGCAGAATGGGGCACCCATGCTGCTTTGCTGGCGCAAAAGGGTCTTTATTCGGACTTGTGGCATTTGCAGCATCGCATTGAATGTAGCCGGGAAGGAGGGGACGCCTAAATGAAAAAAGAAAGTCGTATCCATATTGCCTTTCGTTTGCTACGGTTGGTGAAATCCCTTCGTTTCTCTATTGTGCTTGCGGTGTTGTGCGGCATTTTGGGCGCCTTGTGCGCCGCTGCCATTCCCGCGCTGGGTGCTTGGGGCTTGGCGGCGTTTTGTACCCATTCCGAAGGGATTCACCCGGCAGGTTTTTTCGCAGGTCTTGTGATCTTAGGTATTCTCCGGGGACTGTTCCGGTATGGGGAAACGGTGATTGGCAGCCGTACCGCCTATACCGGTATGCACATCTTGCGGGACCGTATTTTTGCTACCCTCCGCACCCTGGCACCGGCGAAACTTTCGGGACGGGAGAAAGGTAATTTGATTTCTCTTATTATGGCGGATGTGGAACAATTGGAAACATTCTATGGCCACACGTTGGTGCCGGCGGTCAGCACGGCATTTTACGCGCTAACGCTATCCGTATTTATGGGTGCCTTCCACCCGGTGCTGGGTCTTTTGGCACTGACAGCCTACGGCGTGGTGGGATTTGTGATTCCATACGTGTCAGCTACGTGCAGCAAAGAAACGGCCGCGAAACTTCGCCAAAAGTCCGGTGCTTTAAGCGGCTACTTATTAGACAGCCTTGGGGGACTTTCGGAAACTCTTCAATTTGGCGGCAGTGCCCAGCGTCTTGCGGAAATGAATCGGCAAACAGAACCGGTTTTGAAGGCGGAAAAGAAGATGTGGCGCATAGAAGGCGTCAGCCGCGGTGTTACGGAAGCCTGCGTGGTTTTCTTTGATCTTTGTATGGTTATAATTGCAGCGCTTTTGTACCGAAACGGCGATTTGGATTTCACCGGCGTGCTGATCACCTCCATTTGCTTGATTGGCTCTTTCGAGCCTTGTCTGGAAATTGCCGCCTTGGGCAGCCGACTGTCTAAGACATTTGCTTCCGGCAAGCGAATTTTGGACCTTTTAGACGAAACCCCTGCGGCCCCGGATATTGAAGGCGCACCTAAAGTGGATTTTCACGGTGTAGAAGTAGAAAACGTTACGTTCTTTTCGGAAGGATATCCGGTACTGAAAAATGCTTCTTTGGAAATTCCGGAGAATACCATCGTGGGGCTTACGGGCCCTAGCAGCAGCGGCAAGTCCACTTTGCTGAAACTGCTGATGCGCTTTAGCACAACGGATTCCGGCAGTGTGCGTATTTCCGGCACTTCTATTGAAAATATCAATACCCAGGATTTGCGCAATATGGAAAGTTTGGTCACCCAAGATACGTATTTGTTCAATGACAGTATTTTGAATAACTTACGCATTGCCAAAATGGAGGCTTCTTTGGAAGAAATTCAGGCGGCCTGCAAGAAAGCATCCGTTCATGACTTTATTATGGGCTTACCTATGGGCTACGATACGCAGGTAGGAGAATTAGGTGACAGCTTGTCCGGGGGTGAACGTCAGCGCCTGGGCCTTGCCAGAGCCTTCTTGCACGGGGCACCTTTCTTACTCTTAGATGAGCCTACCAGCAATTTGGACAGTTTAAATGAGGCTGTGATTCTGCGGTCGCTTCATAATCAGCGGAAAGACAAGACGGTGCTGCTGGTTTCCCATCGGTCCTCTGCTTTATGCATCGCAGACAAGGTTTACTCCGCAGAGCGCGGGGATATTAAAACATATAAATAAACGTTAACGCCTTCTTGGCTTTGGCTTTTCATTCCAGCGGTGATACTGCTTGCCCTGCACCAAACAATGACGTCCGGTTCCGATTAAATCTTCTCGGTGGGCAAGGCGCAACGCTTCTGTCACCAATTCCTTATTCTTGGGATTCCGATACTGAATCAATGCCCGCTGCATCGCCTTCTCGTGAGGCGTGGTAGGCACGTACACTTTCTTCATAGTGCGGGGATCGTACCCGGTGTAATACATGCACGTAGAAATAGTAGAGGGCGTCGGGTAGAAATCCTGCACCTGTTCCGGTCGATAGCCAATATCCCGCAAATACTCCGCCAAAGAAATCGCCTCTTTCAAGGTAGAACCCGGGTGGGAGGACATCAAATAAGGTACGACAAACTGATTCTTTCCAAGGGCGCGGTTGGCATCCGCATAAGACTTTAAGAAACGCTCATACACCGCTTTCTTGGGCTTTCCCATAAGAGACAGCACCGGGTCTGCAATATGTTCCGGCGCCACTTTCAACTGGCCGCTGATATGGTGCTCGCAAAACTCTTTGATAATCGAATCGTGCTTCTTGTCCGCCAGTAAATAGTCAAAACGAATGCCGGAGCGAATAAACACTTTCTTCACTCTAGGCAGGGCGCGAAGCTTTCGAAGCAGCGTCAGATAATCGCTGTGGTCCACTTCCATATTGGGACACACGTCGGGAAATAAACACTGGCGAGCTTTACAAGCCCCTTTGGTCAGTTGCTTCTTGCAAGCCGGTTTTCTGAAATTGGCGGTAGGACCGCCTACGTCGTTAATATAGCCTTTGAAATCCGGCTCCCAGGTTAAACGCTCCGCTTCCCGCAGAATTGATTCGTGGCTTCTGGATTGAATGATCCGCCCTTGGTGGAACGTAAGGGCGCAGAAACTGCAAGCACCAAAACAGCCACGGCTGGAGGTAATACTAAACTGAATTTCTTCCGTCGCGGGAATGCCGCCGGCGGCCTCATACATCGGGTGGGCTCTTCGCACGTAGGGAAGGGCGTACACCCGGTCCATTTCACTTTGGGAAAGGGGCATAGACGGCGGATTTTGCACAATAAAGCAGTTCTCGTAGGGTTCCGCTAAGGTTTGTGCGTAAAATGGATCCGTATTTTGGTACTGAGTATAGAAACTTTGGGCAAAAGTCTTCTTATCTGCGGTGATTTCGGTAAAATGGGGGAGCATAATGCCGCTGAAATTCTCCGGCAGTTTCTTGGTTTTGTACACGGTGCCGCGAATATCGGTGATTTCCCGCACCATTTTACCCTCGTCCAAAGCTTTTGCAATCTCCACAATAGAGCGCTCGCCCATTCCGTAGGAAAGCAGGTCTGCACAAGAATCAATCAAAATGGAACGCATCACCGTGTCGCTCCAGTAATCGTAATGGGCCATGCGGCGAAGACTTGCCTCGATACCGCCGATAATAATCGGGGTGTTGGGAAAATATTTTCGCAGGATCTTTCCGTATACGATGGTAGCGCGGTCGGGACGAAGGCCCATCTTACCTCCCGGAGAGTACGCATCTCGATCCCGCTTCTTCTTGGCTACGGTGTAATGATTGACCATAGTATCCATATTGCCGCCGCAAATTAAGAAACCCAGTCGAGGTGTACCCATTGCCCGCAGACTCTCCGGATTGCGGAAGTCCGGTTGTGGCATCATAGCAACCTTAAAACCATTGGATTCCAACACCCGGCTGATAATGGCGGGACCGAACGACGGGTGATCTACGTAAGCATCCCCGGTGACATAAATAAAATCCGGTGCTTCCCAGCCCAAGGCTTGTATCTCTTTTTGATTGACCGGTAAGAACGTGTGCGTTGCCATAGTACCTCCCTTATTCCACAATCTTTACGGAATAGGTCATCTGCCGGCTGATCGCAACTTGAGAACCGTTTTCCGGTTTTTTGTCCGGAAAATAACAAATGCCTGTAGCGTTACCGCTGGAAGAGCCGCTTCGCAGCAGCTCGCCTTCCGTGTACAAAGTACAGGTGCCGGCGGTGGTGCCGGACATTTCGTAATAGGGAAGACCCAAAGAAAGCAAACTGTCTGCCTGTTCCACTGATAAAGAACTTACCACGCCGTCCATGGCAAACACATCGGCTTTGCCGCTTCTGCCGGTATACGTAATTTTGTCTTTCATAGAATACGAGTAGGGGGCCAAACCGTCAAAATACCGTTCTTTGGTGTCGCCTACCCGCAAAGTGCCTTCCGGAACGGAGAACAGCAATTTTTCTAACAGATAGCATAGCGTATTCTCATTCAAAAATTCGTTCAGGGAAGATACCGCTTGTGCTGTAATCTTTTCTCCGTAGGGTGCCGTTTCTGTGCGGATCTGCGTCAGTACGTCCTGGAAGCCCTCTAAGGTTTCCAATCTGCCCTGGGCGGTTGGGATGGCGGTAAAAGTGCCTTCCGTTAATGCTTTAAAAGGCAGGGCACGAACGGCCGCTTCCCCTGTATAGGTGTTGCCGTTGTGAAACTCTAAAGAAGCGTCTCCCGCCACGATGGAAATCTGCAATTCCGGAAGGGTCACCGTATAGCCCGTATCTTTGGGTGTCACCGTAAAGGCACCCTTAAACATACTGGTTACCGTCATACCGGTGCTGTTTTCAAATTGGCTGTCAGACACGTGAAACACCATGGAAAATTCCGCACGCGCCGTTTGAAAACTGCGGTACTTCACGTTGGTGCCGGTGCTGTTTCCTGAAGAAATTCCGTCCGGAGAACAGGCGGTTAACAGGAACCCGCAAAGCAGCAAACAAATCCATCTTACGCATTTTTTCATACCGACACCTCAATTTCCGTAAAATACCCGTCTAATATCTTTTGAATCTCTGCCTGTTTGTTAGAACGACACACAGCGTCTCGCACTCGGGCAGAACCGTGCAGACCTTTCAAATACCAAGCCACGTGTTTGCGCATTTCAGGCACCCCCAACGTTTCGCCCTTAAATTCCATTACAAGCGCCAAATGACGCAGAATCATTTCTTTCTTCTCCGCTAAAGTAGGTGTGCCTTGATGCCCGCGCAATTCCCGGAAGATCCAAGGATTTCCTAATGCCCCCCGCCCAATCATAATGCCGTCGCAACCGGTTTCCCGGAAGGCGCGCAGAGCAGTCTGTGTGTCTACGATATCTCCGTTTCCGATGACCGGAATCTGCAAGGCTTCTTTCACCCGACGAATGCAGGCTAAATCTGATTTGCCGGTATAGTATTCATCTCTGAAACGTCCGTGTACGGTCACCCAGCTTGCACCGCCTGCTTGGGCTGCAAGGGCACATTCTACAGCCGTTTCTTTATCTGCAGTGAAACCTCTTCGTAATTTCACCGTAACGGGAATGGATACGGCATCTTTCACACGGGCGACGATTTGCTCAATTAAAGCGGGACTGCGCATTAAAGCACTGCCTTCGCCGTTTCCGGTAATCTTACGCATAGGACAACCCATATTGATGTCGATCATCCCGGCACCTTCGTCTTGAAAACGAGCGGCGGCCTCTGCCATTAAATCCGGTTCGCTGCCGAAAATCTGGACACTTAAAGGGGCTTCCCGCACGTCGGAGCGAGCCAGTTCAATACTGCCGCTGCCGCCGTAGTGGACACCTTTTGCACTGATCATCTCCGATACCACCAAGCCTGCACCTTGCTCTTTGCAAAGAATACGGAAGGCTAAATCCGTCACACCGGCTAAGGGCGCCAAAAATATATTATTGGAAAGCGTCAAACCGCCGACCGTAATGGGGTGGACGTAGGGTGCAAGGGGAGATTGAACGGCCAAAAGAGTGCCTCCTTTCGCAGGGAAAATACTTTTACGTAAGTATAGCACAGTTGGAAGAAATATGCTATACTAATAAAGATTGGAGGAAGCGTATGTTTGAGTATTTAAGCGGCATATTGAAATATCGTACGGAATCCTACTGTGTGCTGGACGTAGGCGGGGTAGGTTTCAGAATTTATACGTCCTCTCAAGGGGCAATGGCAGTGGGAAACGTAGGCGAGCAAGTGACGTTCTATATTTATATGAGCGTCAAGGAAGACGACATTTCGCTCTACGGCTTTGCATCCCGGGACGAGTTGGCCTCTTTTGAAATGTTGATTTCTGTAAGCGGCGTGGGCCCGAAAGTCGCTCTTTGCGTTCTTGCGGCGATGTCTCCTTCCGATTTCTCTTTAGCGGTAGCGACGGGAGATTACAAATCAATCAGCCGAAGCAAAGGCGTGGGTCCTAAATTGGCCCAGCGTATTATTTTGGAACTGAAGGACAAGATTGCCAAAGATCTCCAAGGAGATATTACTTCATCCGGCGGAAACGTACCGGGCCCGATTCCGGCAGGCTATATCAGCGAAGATGCAGTGGCGGCTTTGATGGTACTTGGATACAGCTCCAAAGAAGCCTCGGATGCGGTGCGCAAAGTTTACCAAGACGGTATGCAAGTGGAAGAAGTGGTGCGTTTGGCACTGAAGAATATTTAAGTGGGGGATGTTTCGCATGGAAGATGAACGTTTACTTTCCGTTACCCAATGCCCGGAAGATTTGGAGGAAGCCAGCCTTCGTCCCAGACGGTTTGAAGAGTATATCGGACAGGAGAAAGCACGGAACAATCTTTCCGTGTTTATTGAGGCTGCCAAGCAGCGGAAAGAACCCTTAGACCACGTATTGCTCTACGGACCTCCCGGACTGGGCAAGACCACACTCGCCGGCATTATTGCTTCCGAAATGGGTGTGAATCTTCGCGTGACTACCGGCCCTGCCATTGAGAAAGCCGGCGATCTTGCAGGCCTTCTTACCAACTTAAATGAATTTGATGTACTGTTTATTGATGAAATCCACCGTTTGAATCGCTCCGTAGAGGAAATTTTATATCCGGCCATGGAAGATTTTGCCTTTGACATTGTTATCGGCAAAGGACCTGCGGCCCGTTCTTTGCGTATGGATTTACCGAAATTCACTTTGGTGGGTGCAACCACCCGGGCAGGTTTGTTAACGGCGCCTTTGCGGGATCGCTTCGGTGTCATCAGCCGTTTGGAAATGTATAGCATTTCCGAATTAACCCGTATTGTAAAGCGTAGTGCCGGTATTTTGAAAGTGGAAATCGAAGAAGACGGTGCGAAAGAAATTGCCATGCGGGCAAGAGGGACCCCGCGTATTGCCAACCGTTTATTAAAACGGGTTCGGGACTTCGCTCAGATTCGTGCTGACGGCATTGTTACCGGCGCCGTAGCGAAAGCCAGTTTGGACTTACTGGAAGTGGACCAATTGGGCTTAGACAACGTAGACCGAAACGTACTGAACACCATGATTTATAAGTTTAGCGGCGGTCCTGTGGGATTGGATACGTTGGCGGCGGCTACGGGAGAGGATGCCACCACCATTGAGGACGTATACGAGCCGTATTTACTCCAGTTGGGCTTTATTAGTAAGACACCACGAGGCCGTATGGTGATGCCCCTTGCGTATCAGCATTTAGGCATTCCTTTTGATCCTTGCAAGTGTCCCCAACAATTGAGTTTATTTGATGCAGGCGGTGAGACAACGTGATTATCTTAGGGATTGACCCGGGATTTGCAATCACCGGTTACGGTGTCATTGAAAGCCAAGGCAATCATTTGAAGATGCTGGAGTACGGTGTTGTAAGCACCAAAGCCGGCACACCTTTTACGTGGAGATTGCTTCAAATCCGCAATCAATTAAACGATTTACTGGCCAAGTACAAGCCGGATGCTTGCGCCGTGGAAGAACTGTTCTTTAACAGCAATACCACCACCGCCATTCAGGTAGCCCAAGGCAGAGGCGTTGCCATTACCGCGGTTGCCGACAAAGGCATTCCGATTTATGAATACACGCCTTTGGAAGTGAAACGCACCGTGGTGGGATACGGTCGGGCGGAGAAGCAACAGGTGCAGCAAATGGTCAAGGTTATGTTGAAATTGGACAAAATTCCAAAACCGGACGATGCAGCGGACGCACTGGCTATTGCGATTTGCCACAGTTTTTCTTCGCTGATGGCAAAGCCCATTTGAAAGGGTGACAGATATGGAACATTTTACAGGAAAGATTCTTCTGCATATTTGCTGCGGTCCTTGCAGTTTGTACTGCATCGATGATTTGCGTGCCCGTTTCCCGGAAAGCGAGATTGTGGGCCTGTATGCCAATCCCAATATTCATCCCTATGAAGAATTTTTACGGCGGAAAGAGAGTACGCAGATGGCGTGCACGTACAAGAATATTCCCGTTGTATTTCTGCCGGATTATGATCAGGAAAAGTGGGAAGCCTATACGGAGGAAGATCCTGCCCGCTGCGCTATGTGTTATCGCGTGCGCATGGAAATGACGGCGGCTTACGCTAAAGAACACGGTTTTGACGGTTTCACCAGCACGCTGTTTGTCAGCCCTTACCAGAATCATGAGCTGATGGAGGCTGTTTGCCGGGAAATGGCGGCAAAATATGGGATTACCTATTTACATTGCGATTTTCGCCCCGGTTTTCGCAAAGGGCAACAAGAAGCCCGGGAAATCGGGTTGTATCGGCAGAAATATTGCGGCTGTATCCGCTCGCTGCCCAAACCCAAGGAGGGAAAGTAATGGAAGAGGACAAGATTATAGAAATTCAGGAAGAAATTCAGGACGAAATACCGGCACCGGTGAAGACGCCTTGGTACAAACAAAAAGTAACGAAAGAAATATTCAGTTGGACCGGAACTATTTTGGTGGCGCTGATTATTGCCGTTTTCATCAACGCCTACGTATTCAGAGCCAGCCGCGTGGACGGCCGCTCTATGCAGCCCACCTTGCAAGGTGGCCAGACCGTGTATATCTCCCGACTTCCTTATTGGTTCGGGGATCTTCAATACGGGGACATTCTCGTGTTTGATTCGGATAACGTGAATCGGAATTTCTTCTTAGAATTAAAGGAGTCTTTGCAATACAACGTTATTACCTACAACGTATTTCGCGTCAATCATCCGCAGAAATACTGGATTAAGCGCGTAATCGGACTTCCCGGAGACACCATTGAAATTCGGGAGGACGGCGTGTATCGAAACGGCGTTTTATTAGAAGAAGATTACGTTTACGACGAGGAAGTACCGGATTATAAGGATTGGCTGGGTCGAACGTGGACCGTGGGGAAGAACCAAATGTTCGTGATGGGGGACAACCGGAATCACAGTATGGATAGCCGGGACATCGGCGTGGTTTCCCAAGATGCTATATTAGGAAAGGTTGTGAAGCGCTGATGGGAAAGAAAATGGCCATTTTAGCCGCAACGGGAAACGCTCACAAGATGCGGGAATTTAAAGAAATTTTCCGAGAAATTTTGGCGCGTCACGAAGACTGGGAGATTGACGTATTTGCGGAAAAAGAATTAGCCCAGCGGGCAGGTGCAGCCTATGAAGCCCCGGAAGAAACCGGAGAGATTTTCCGGGAAAATGCAGAAATCAAAGCGGTGGGGATTGCGGATTTCTTGGCGCAGCATCCAAAAGGGTATCCGGAAGGATATGACCAAATGGTGATTTTGGCAGACGATTCCGGTATCTGTGTAGACGCTTTGGACGGCAAACCCGGAGTGTATTCTGCCAGGTACGCCCAAAAGCCCGGCGTGCCCGGAAATTCTGCGGATGGGGATAATTTGCAGAAACTACTCAAAGATATGGAGCAGGTGCCAGATGACCAACGCAGCGCGGCTTTTGTGTGCAGCATCGTAGGCATTGTGTTAAACGGTGAAAAACGGCAGACCTTATATGCAGAAGGCCGGATTGAAGGCACGCTTACCCGAAGCCCAAAAGGGGAACGGGGATTTGGTTACGATCCTATTTTCTTTGTAGAACAATTTGGTAAGACCACTGCAGAGCTGACGGCGGAAGAAAAGAATGCTATCAGCCACAGAGGTCAGGCATTGAGAAATTTAGCGGAGCAAGTGTATGGTATTCTTACAAGCCTGTGATACATACGAACGAAATACGGTGCTTTCCCACATGGAGGCTATTTTTCAGGCCCACGGCGGTGTCTCCCGATTTGCATCGCCGGGAAAATGCGTGGTGATCAAACCCAATTTGGTTGCCAAGAAGCGTCCTGAAGAAGCAGCTACCACCCATCCTTCTTTAGTATGGGCTTGTGCAAAATTACTGGTAGAGGCAGGTGCCCGGGTAGTTATTGCGGAAAGTCCCGGTGGTCTTTACGAGAAACCGGTACTGAAATCTCTGTATCGGGTGTGTGGCATGGAAGAAGCCGCCAAAGACAGCGGTGCAGAACTTAATTTCGACACTTCCGTTTCCCACGTACAGAATCCGGAAGGGATATATCTGAAACAGTTGGACGTGCTGACGCCCCTTGTGCAGGCCGATTGCATCATCAATATTGCAAAACTCAAAACTCACGGGATGATGACCTATACGGGTGCTGTCAAGAATATGTTCGGCGCGATTGCCGGCGTTGCCAAGGCAGAATATCACTGCAAGATGCCCAGCTACGATGCCTTTGCAGATACGATTTTAGATATTTACGAGGCGGTTAAGCCCACGCTCAATATTATTGACGGTATTGAAGGTATGCACAAAGACGGTCCTACGGCGGGGGAGAAGATTCAAACCGGTGTGCTGATTTCTTCGGAAAACGGCTATGAAGCCGACCGGGTAGCCCTTTCCTGTATTCAAGCGGATCCGAAGCGGATTCCTATGATGCGGGCAATGGCGCGCCGGGGGAAACTCCCGGAGGACTGGAAAGAAATTCAAGTTACCGGAGTGCCCCTTGAACAGGTGGTTTGTAAGAAGTTTGTGGTTAAATACAACGACGATTGTGCCAATCTTCATTTTAGCGACGGTTTCTTAGGAAAGATGCTTGAGTTGGTGCTAAAGCCAAGACCTGTTATTACTAAGAAGTGTCGTTCCTGCGGAGAATGCGCAAGGTGCTGCCCGGTGAAGGCTATTCAAATTGAGAAAGGAAAACAGGCGAAAATTGATTTGAATCAATGTATTCGTTGTTACTGCTGTCAGGAATTGTGTCCTTTCAAGGCGGTAAAAATCAAAAAGACGCTCATCGGAAAGGTGGTTACAAAGTGAAAGGTTTAAATATTGTTTTGGTGGAACCGGAAATTCCGCAAAATACGGGAAATATCGTGCGTACCTGCGGCGGGATCGGCGCCCATCTTCATTTGGTGCGTCCTCTGGGCTTTGAAGTGACGGACAAACACTTGAAACGGGCGGGCTTGGACTATTGGCATTTGGTGGATATTACGTACTACGATTCCTTTGAAGAAGTGCAGGCGAAAGCGGACAAGAATGCAGCTTTCTACTATTTTACCACCAAAGGTGCAAGAAGGCACAGCGATGCGCAATACAAAGATGGGGACTACTTGGTGTTCGGCAAAGAAACCAAGGGCCTTCCGGAACCGTTGCTGGCCGCTAATTATGAACATTGCGTGCGCCTTCCCATGCGGCCGGATTTTCGGTCCTTGAATTTGAGCAATGCCGTTGCCGTGGCGGCTTTTGAAGCGATGCGGCAACTGGATTACGACGGGCTGGAGTTCGAGGGACATTTGGTTGACAAGAACTTAACGGTCGGGTAAAATGCAAATAGATGGATACAATTTTGGAGGAGCGAATATGAAACGTATTATTTCTGTTTTATTGGTAGTGGTTTTCTGTGTTACGCTTTTATTACCTGCGACTGTATGGGGCACGGAACGGGAAGAGTACATTAAACTGGACAAATCTACGTATTTATCCGGAGAATATATGGAAATTCTATACGAATTCCACGAAGGAGATGCAACCCGCTGGATCTGTTTCTATAAGGGAACGCAGCAGGCTTCTAATATGGTGCTGGCCATGACGGCCACCGCCCGCATTGCGTCAAATATGTTCGTCCCCAATGTTGCCGTCGGCATGAACGGTCGGAACCGTTTTACACCGTTAGAGCCCGGCAGCTATTTGATGAAGATTATGTATTTGCCGGAGGGCGGCGATCACACGGTGGCGGCGAACTTTACGGAAGGGGAGAAGAGTAATCTTACTTATTCTTTCACCGTTACCGCAAACAGCGGAATGAAACCGACGATTTCAATTGCAGACCGGGAAATTTCCAAGAACGGCACTTTGAACGTTTCATTTAGCGGTATTGTACACACGTTGGAAGACCGCACGCTGGACGTTGCGATTTACGATAAAGACGGAAAGGTGGTCAAAACCCGTCAGTTGTGGAACAGTCTTTATTATGCGGGTATTTCCGGTACGGCTACGATCTCTTTGGTGGGCTTGGCACCGGGGAAATACACCGTTCGTTTGGTTTGCAGCGACAGTGAATTTGCCATTGACAAAACGGCCATCGAAATCACAATTACAGAACAGGAAGATGGAAGCCATGATTCGATTTTCCCGGCAGACCTGTTTAAGAATAAAGAAATCTGCGGACGGTATTTTGCTAATGCAGACAATCCGGGTAATATCTACCAGGAAATTGACGGTGAATACGTAATGGAAGTACCCCTTCACCCCGGTAACGACTATATGTATACCTGGGAGCCGATTCCGTATGACACCTTTACGGTGACCTTTGACTTCCTCTTACATATTGAAGAGGAAGGCCGTTTTGCGGACGAAATGGACTTCTTGTTTGGTATGCCCAAAGCCGGCTTGCCGTTCCACCAAGTATCTATGGTAAACGCATACGGTTCTTTTTCTATGTTGCATTATAAGCACACCGGGAAAACTTTTGAAAACTACGAATACGATACCATGTTCTACGATTTGTATGAAGAGGAAATGTGGTACACCATTTCTTTCCAAATTACCAAAGACGATGTCACCGTGTTTGTAGGAGACGAGGAACTGATCACGTTGGAAGATACGGCAAACTGTATCGGAGAATACGGTCATATCGGTTTGCGAGGCGGTTCTAACGCGGGTTGGAGCATTAAGAATTTGACGGTTCGGGAAGGTCTGTTTGACGACGAAGTGCCGGCTCCGTCTACTTCGGAACCCGGACAGACACAATCCCCTGACAATTCTGAAACCCAGGCACCGGCGACTGATGCTCCGGCTACAAATGTTCCGTCCGATTCTACAGGTGACACGGAAGCTACCGATGCACCGATTGGTCCTGAGAAACAAGAAAGTAAAGGGTTGTTCTTAGGCATCGGCGTTGGCGCGTTTCTGGCAATTCTGTTTGGCGGCATTGTTTTGGTTGCCGGCATTGTCGTGGCTGTCGTTATATTGATAAAGAAGAAAAAGAAAGCCTAAATCCACTGCCGGATATTTCTTCTTTTGCAGGGAACAGTAGGTACGAAGCTCCATTTTACCGGAAAGTGCAACATTTCTGTAAATACTGTATTTTTCTCTGTGCAAAAAGGTTGCTTTTTCCAAAAAAATCATATATAATCCTATATTGTAAAATTTATTACTTGGAGGTATATTCCTATGGCAGTTAAAGTTGCGATTAATGGTTTCGGCCGTATTGGTCGTCTTGCATTCAGACAGATGTTCGATGCAGAAGGTTATGAAGTAGTAGCTATCAATGACTTGACAAGTCCTGATATGCTTGCTCATTTGTTAAAGTATGACACCGCTCAAGGTAGATACAAATACGCTGACAGCGTAGTAGCAGGCGAAGGTTCCATCACCGTTAACGGTAAGACCATCACCATTTATGCTGAGAAGGACGCTGTAAACCTTCCTTGGGGTGAGTTGGACGTAGACGTAGTATTAGAGTGCACAGGTTTCTACACCTCTAAAGCTAAAGCAGAGGCTCACATTCAAGCCGGCGCTAAGAAGGTAGTTATTTCTGCTCCTGCAGGCAACGATCTTCCTACCATCGTTTTCAACGTAAACCACAACACATTGAAGCCTGAGGATAAGGTTATTTCCGCAGCTTCTTGTACCACCAACTGCTTGGCTCCTATGGCTAAAGCACTCAACGATCTTGCTCCGATTATGTCCGGTATCATGACCACCGTTCACGCTTACACCGGTGACCAGATGATCCTTGATGGTCCTCAGAGAAAGGGCGACAAGAGAAGAA
>JAGBGO010000031.1 GCA_017935905.1 Clostridia bacterium
CCCTCTATCCTGCTGAGGTACAAGCGCATATACGATACAGTTCAAACCTATGACCATTTACCTTTTTGCAAAGGCGAGCGTTAAAACATCCCCTTAGGAGGGGTTTATTATATCCATTTAACTATGCAGGCACAACGCTTTGGATTATAGCATATTTTCACAGGAAGCACAATGTGTAGGGAAAGAAATCTGGGATTCACTATAAATTTCGAAAATCTCTTTTATAGATGAATGTTTTCGTAAAATGATGGTTCCAAAATGAGAAAAACGCCCAAAAAAAGTGAATTTCGGACAATTTCTTATGAAAAATTCATTTTATTTGGCAGAAGTAGAAGAAAAAGATGAAAGCCCTTCCGTGGAACGGAGAGAAAACCATTTTACCCGCATTGAAAAATCTACCCAAATATGCTATCCTTTCCCTATACACCGAACAAAGGAGTCCTGCATCATGAAACCCGTAGAAACCCGTAAGACTGAAATTGACGCATATGCGAAGATTAACCTTTCTTTAGATATAACAGGCACCCGACAAGACGGGTATCACGAAGTAGAAATGATTCTGCATACCATTCCATTGCGGGATAAGATCACCATTACATCTACGGTCAAGAAAGGCAATACCCGAAGACCCACCATCACCCTTCAATGTGATGACCGGAGCCTTCCCACGAACCAAAAGAATATTGCGTGGAAAGCGGCAAACCTGATGCTTGAAACTTATCCGCAGATTACGAAAGACACGGACGCTATTGAAATCTATATTCAAAAGAAAATTCCGGTTGGCGGCGGTCTTGGTGGCAGCAGTGCAGACGGGGCCGGGGTGCTGAGAGGATTGAATGCCCATTTTAACTTGGGTGTTAAGAAAGAAGAACTGATGGCCTTGGGCGCACAATTAGGCGCTGACGTGCCGTTTCAAGTGTTGGGCGGCGGCACGGGACTGGCAGCAGGTACCGGTACAAACGTAACCCTTTTACCGTCTTTAGACCGTGGCACGCTGCTGATTTGCGATCCCGGTTTTAGCATGATGACCAAAGAAGTGTATCAGAAATACGACAGTATGGAAATTCCTCAAACCAAACATCCGGATACCAGCGCCCTGGTGGCGCTTCTTCGGGCAGGGGAGCAGGAGGAATTTTGCCGGCACCTTCGAAACGTGCTGGAAGTACCTGCATTTGCCATGAAACCGGAACTGGCGAAGATCAAGGATGCCATTTCGGAAAACGGTGCGGAAATCGCGCTGATGTCGGGGAGCGGCGCTTGTATTTACGGTATCTTCCAAAGAGAAAGCGCTGCGCGCAAAGCCGCTTGGGTGTTGGAAACCCAGTACGGTTGTACGACTTTTATTTGTGATATTTCTCGCCTGCGTTAATCTTCATAGCACGGTACAGTTGCTCCGCTAAGATCAGGCGGGTCATTTGGTGGGTAAAGGTCATGGGGGAGAGGCAAAGGCGCAGGTCTGCCATTTGACAGATGCGGGGATCGATGCCGTCGGAGCCGCCGATGACGAAGGTAAAATGGGACGTGCCGGATAACGTTTTTTGTGCGATCCAGGAAGCCAAAGCGGGGGAATCGATCATTTTACCGTGAAGATCCATAGCCACCACACAAGAACCGGGTGCCAGCCGCTTCAGTAGTGCGTCGCCCTCTCCGGGAATATCTGATTCTGCCACTTCCACAATTTCAACCTTGGCATATTTAGACAGGCGCGTGGCGTAATCTGCCACGGCTTTTCGCATATACTCTTCTTTCAATTTACCCACGCACAAAATGGTAAAACGCATCATAAAATTGCTACCTCGCTTTGCCGGTCTTGGGAAGCCACGGAAACGTGTACGAAAGGACCGGAAACAATTTCCGGCGCATTCAGTATGCCAAAACCATGGGCGTATAGTTTCTCGCAGGTGGCAGAAAGCGCTAATTCCGGCGTGTTATTGTTTTGGCTTAAATGGCCGAGAAAAATAATTTTCGTACCGTCTTGTACAAGTTCTAAAGCAAACTCTGCCGCTTCTTCGTTGCTTAAATGTCCTTGGGGTCCGCGAACCCGTTGTTTCAGCGGCCAAGGATAGGGGCCTTTGGTCAACATTTCTTTATCGTGGTTGGACTCCAGCAGCACCGCGTCACTTCCGTGCACGAAAGTGCGGATTTCCTGAGAAACGAATCCCAAGTCCGTCACAATGGAGATTTGGCGGTCAGCAGCATAGAACGTGTAAGCCACCGGATCTGCGGCATCGTGGGAAATGGAAAAACTTTGCACTTGGAAATCACCGATTTGAAACAGTCCGTCGGAAGGATTGAAGCCAAAACGCTGCTGTTCTGCAAGGGGGGCGATGCAGGGCGCAGCGGCTTCCCAGGTTGCAAACGTAGCATAAATCGGCGTCTTATGCTTTCTGGCGAAAACACCGGCACCTTGAATATGATCCATGTGTTCGTGGGTGAGCAGAATGGCGCTGATTTCTTTGGGGTTCTCCCCAATAGCAGCCAAAGCATTTTCGATATGCTTGGCATTCATCCCTGCGTCAATTAAAATTTTGGTGTGATCTGTACCTAAGAAAATACAGTTTCCGTGGCTACCGCTATATAAACTGCAAAATTTCATCATAAATCCGGTGTCTCAATCCGAACCCGTCGAATCTTGGCGCCCAGCGCCCGAAGTTTGTCGTCAAATTCGTCATAACCCCGATCGATACAACGAAGGTTGGTTACTTCTGTCTCTCCTTCTGCGGCCATGGCAGCGATGACAAGGGCTGCACCTGCTCGAAGATCAGGGCAGCGAACGGAGGTGCCGCTTAAGGTCTTGCCGCCGTTTACAATGGCCATCTTCCCGGCAACTAAAATATCCGCACCCATACGGCGTAATTCTTCCGTATATTGGAAACGGGAGTCGGTTACGCTTTCCGTTACGTTACTGGTACCTTGTGCAAGGGCCAGCAGTACGGTCATTTGCGGTTGCATATCCGTGGGAAAACCGGGGTAAGGCTGTGTCTTCACGTTGGTGGATTTCATAGAATCTTTGGCATAGATGCGGATCCAATCTTCCCCTTCCTCTACGCCTACGTTCATTTCCTCTAATTTAGAGGTTAAAGACTCTTGGTGGCGGGGAATCAGGTTCCGTACGGTTACGTCTCCGCCTGTTGCGGCCGCTGCAATCATAAAGGTACCTGCTTCAATTTGGTCTGGGATAATGGAATAGGTAATACCGCCGGGCATACGAGGTACGCCGGTGATCTTAATGGTGTCGGTTCCTGCACCGCGAATCTTGGCGCCCATGGCGTTTAAGAAGTTGGCCACGTCTACCACGTGAGGCTCTTTGGCACAGTTCTCAATAACCGTCTGTCCCGTGGCGCGACAAGCGGCTAACATCAAATTGATGGTAGCGCCCACAGAAACAATGTCTAAATAAATATTGGCACCGGTAAGGGAACAATCTTCCTTGGTGGATACGGCTTGTACCTCACCTCGGGACTCTTGAATTTCCGTACCTAATGCCTGAAACCCTTTCAAATGTTGGTCAATGGGGCGTGTGCCCAAACTGCAGCCGCCGGGAAGGGCAACGTTCATCTTACCGAAACGTCCCAACAAAGCACCCATATAATAATAGGAGCCGCGCAGTTTGCTGACTACGTCAAAAGTGGCGGAACTATCCTTCACGCCGGATGCATCTACTCTTACGGTGTGGGGATCCAACCATTCGCAGTCAGCACCCAACTTCTCCAAAATTTCAATCATCAAACGAACGTCAAGAATGTCCGGTAAATTTTCTATTGTACAAGGCAGGTCGGAAAGTAAAACTGCCGGAATAATCGCAACTGCGGCATTCTTACTGCCGCTTACGGTAACGTCGCCTTTCAGCGCGACGCCGCCTTCAACAATGAATTTCTCCACGACTGGTTCCCCTTTAAGTATGTTATGTCGTTCTATCCCTATATGAAAGTACAATCTATTCTATCACGGATTGGGCACTTTCGCAAGGAAATTTTTCGGGAATAAAACCTTGACAAAAGGTTTTGCACTCCTATATGATGACGCATAGGACTACTTTTGGAAAGGATGACCTTTTTGGACCGCACAACCGCCACAGTACAATATACCACCAACGTTTCCAAGCAAGCCTTGAAAGATTTGTGGGTAACCTGTTTTCCCGAGGACGGGGACGGGTTTGCCGCCGCGTTTCTGCGGGATTATTTCCGCCCGGAACAAGGCGTTTGCATCCAACAAGACGGAGAAGTACAGTCCGCTTTATATATGCTTCCCTGTACTTATCGGGTGGGGGACAAAACGGGAGAACTGTTGTATATTTATGCTATGTGTACCCACCCCCATCATCGCCGGAAGGGAAACCTGCGCGCTATGCTGGAATTTGTTTGGAAGCATTGTATAGAGCGGGGGATTCACGGAATGGTTTTACACGCATTGGATACCTCGAAAGGGGTGGTGGAGGCCTTTGGTATGAAGCCTCTTCTTACAAGAGAAGCGGGGGATTGGGCGCTGCCGGAGGAGACCGGATGGGTAAAATGCTCGGGTGATTTTGAAACATTTTACCGCCTGCGCACCCAACATCTCGATGCTAAACCTGCCGCAATCCTGTGGCCGCGCCGGGAACTTGCCTTTATTTACGAGGATTTGCGGCGAAACGGAAAAATGACCTTCTTCCAAAACGCGGCGGGCGAGCTTTCTTATTGCGCAGAAGACGAAACGGACCGCCCGAAGGGGTCCGCTCTATCTCAAAATCAACGGTATTGTGCCCACATTAAAATGGTAGACGGCACGTTAACGGAAGAGGAACAGGCCGCACTTTATTTCAATCTTTTATTGAAGTGACGGTTATGCCGCGGCTGCCTGGTCGCTATAGCCGTAGTAATCGGCCAGAAAATCCCGCATTTCCTGCATGCGACCTTTGGCACAAGGGTCCACTAAGCCTACGCGCTGGATATTTTCCAGAAACGTTTGCTGGGCATCCCATTGAATTAAATCCAAATAAACGTCTGCACCGCTGCCTGCCTGTTCACATTCTTTTTGATAAATCTGGAAGGCTACGTCATTGGAAAAACAGTAACTGATGCAATAGAAGGCTTTCTCATAGAAGTGGGGAATCATCGCCCACGTGTATTCGAAATTGCTGCGTTCTTCCGAGCCGAAACGCTGTGCTACGTCTCGGGCAATGCTATTGATCTCCGATAAATTTACGTGTTCCGGGCTTAATTGATATACTTTTTGCTCAAATGCCGTATACGCACTTTGGGTAATATACACGGAAAGGGTGTCATACATCTTGTAAGCACTTAACTTCCGGCTTAATTCGGCGTTCTCTTTGGCAATCTGGGGGAGAATCAAATACTCCATACTCATAGAAGCACATTCGGATAAATCTAAAGAGTAGTTCGTGTTGTAGTTCAGATACATATCCGTAAAATGCCCGAATTCATGGGCAAACGTCAGCACGTCTGTCCAGTTGCCCCGGGGATTGATGATCATAAAGGGGGCGTCGTAGTTTTCAATATACGTGGTGAAGTCCTGTGCAATCTTACCCGAAGAAGGTGCTGCGTCGTAGAGTTGATATTCTTCCAAATAGGTATAAATATCTTTGACGGCAGGATCAATTCCGGACAATGCTTTTCCGGTAGTTTTGCTGATTTGCTGCCAAGACAATGCGGGTAGTTCCGGATATCCCACGCCGTCTTTGGTTAATTCTTTGTAAAGCGGTACTAAATAAGTTTCCACTTGATTCACAAACTGGGCGCCCATAGACGCCGTATAGTCCCGCTCCAATGTTTCATAGGCATAGGCTGCGTAGGAATCGTATCCCAGGAGTTTGGCAATCTGAAGCCGTGTTTTGACCAAATTCACATAAATTTCGCCTAACTTTTTGTTGGTTTGAACTTTGTAGGCGGACAAAATCTTTTCTTGCTCCGCTTCTGTCCGGGCTTCTTCCATAAGTTCGGAAAATGGACGTTTCTGTCCTAAATAGGTAATGGTGTCGTCCGCAGACGCATCGTGATATTGTTGCAGATATTTGGCTTCTTGTTGCAGATATTCCACCAATTCCGGCGAATAGGAACTGCCTTCGTCGTACGCGTCTAAATATCCTTCTCCAAAATAATCTGCTTCAAAACGTTTCTTGTGTTTGGATTGATTGCAGGCAACGAATAAATCCTCCAGTAAATATTGCATCTTTGGATTGGTTTCTCCGAAAAATGCGTATTCATCTTTATAATAAGAATCGGTAGTATCCAGTGCGTAGTGTACGTAACACAAGGAGTACATAGAGTAATAATCCCAGTATGCCCGGTTGAAATTTCTCAAACCTGCCAATTGTTTCTTGTACGAAACGTTGTCCTTCTCAATTTGTTTCTTTAACGTTTCAATTTCGGATTGGACCGCTTTGAAATCGGGACGGGTGTACGTCATTTCGCTGAATGCAACAGTCCTTCGCTCCGGTACGAGCAAAGAAGAAAGCATTCGGTTCAGTAAGTTACAACTGCATGTGGTACCTGCTATGCAGAGCACTATACATAAACAAATTATTTTTTGAATGAACGTATATTTCCGTACGAATTTCAACATAGGCGTTTCCTCCTACTGAAATTCTATCCAAGGGTTACGGAAATGTCAATATATTCTCCCTCCCAGCGGCCGAAATAGGTGCGCTTGGTCAATCGGTAAACGCGAATGATGACGGTATCTCCGGACTTTGCTTCATTCTTGGCATTGCGCAAATCAGAGGCGGAGCGGACGGTGGTGCCGTTAAAAGATACGATAATGTCCTCTACTTTCATACCGCCGGTTTCTGCCGGACTGCCGCTTGCCACGGATTCTACTAAAATACCGCCGGGATAACCCAACCGTTCCAGATACTCCGCGGTGTAATCGCTGCTGATTTCCGCACCTAAATAAGGTGTCTTCTGATTGCCGTTCTTGATCAGTTCCGTACAAATTGCCACTACGTCGTTTACGGGAATTGCAAAACCCATACCTTCGTATTCTTCTGCTACTAATTTGACGCTGTTGATGCCGATGAGTTTGCCGGATACGTCTACTAAAGCGCCGCCGGAATTGCCGGGGTTAATGGCTGCATCTGTTTGAATCAACGTTAAATTCTCGTAGGCGGATTCCGTTTGAATGGTCCGGTTTAAGCCGCTGATAATGCCCTGACTGACGGAACCTAAAAATTGCAGTCCGCCGGGATTGCCAAGGGCGATGGCAATATCGCCTACTTGCAGTGCGTCAGAATCGCCGAGTTCCACCGGTGTAAGACCGGTGCGGTCAATCTTTACAATGGCAAGGTCTGCACCGATATCGTAACCTACCACGTTGCCCGGAATGGCAGTGTTCGGATCTGTATACAGATAAACGTTTAAGGAAACGTTAGAGGCAGCATCCCCCGTAGAGGTCAGCATATCCTGAATGACGTGGTAGTTGGTAATAATATATCCGTCTGCGGAGAATACCACACCGGAACCTTCGCCGGCTACGTAGGTAGAGGATCCTTGCCAGGAGTTTGCGGTGGCGGTGATTTGAATACCGGCAATAGAGGTCAGCACCTTTTTCGCAACAGCAGTCGCGGGAGAAGTCACGTTCTCCACTTGAATGGTCACGTCGCCGGTTTGATTGGCACCTCCTTGGTTTGACAGTGTAGTGCCCTGGGTCACCCCGGGACCCGTTAATTTGGTGCCGCCTTCATCTCCGCCCATAAAGTTGTAAATCAACAGGCAGAGCAGACACGTTACGATGCTTGTAAGCAGGCAAACGGCTACTACCCCGGGTATGCCTATGGTTCTTTTGGAAGGAGATGAAGCAGGGGCGGCGGGATTGGAAGGATTATATGAATCGGTATGGGGTGTCTGACTTGCAGGCACAATCACCGTTACATTTTTTTGATCATCGTACATAAAACAGCATCCTTTCTTGTTCGTCGTTCTTATCATAACCTTATTTTGTGACTTTTTCCGCACGATAAAACAACTTTCCTGTTGAATGTTCTTGAAAAAGCATTGAAAAACAACCCGAATTATATTATAATTCCCAATGTGTATGTTCTATTGTACGAAAGATGATGCATATACTGCTATCAAAGAAATACAAAAGCATCGAAGGGAGTTCATTATGAATATAGTAGGGAGCCGGAGCGACAATAACTATGCATCGGTGTCCGGCGTGATTATAGATAAGCCGGTATTCAGCCACGAAGTGTACGGAGAGGGCTTTTATTGTTTTAACGTGAAGGTGCGTAGATTAAGCGATAGCTTCGATACCATTCCCGTGACCGTTTCCGAACGGTTGACGGACTTGTCCGAATATCAAATCGGAAGAGGCATTGAGGTGGAGGGTCAATTCCGTTCTTACAATTCAGCCACCCCAGGAAATGCCGTTCGTTTGTTACTTACCGTATTTGCCCGTGAAGTTCGTTTCCCGGAGGAAATACCGGAGCAAGATACGAATTTAGTGGAATTAAATGGTTTTATTTGTAAGCCGCCTATTTATCGTACCACGCCTTTTAACCGAGAAATTGCCGACTTTTTGCTGGCGGTCAACCGCGGTTACAACAAATCCGACTACATACCTTGTATTTGCTGGGGTCGGAATGCCCGTTTCTGCGGCAAACGTGTGGTAGGCGATCAGGTGCGCATCAGTGGCCGCATGCAAAGCCGCATTTACCAGAAGAAATTCCCCGACGGCACCGCCGTGGAGAAGACAGTGTACGAAGTTTCAGTCGCCAAGATTGAATTTATACGGAAGGATGAAGACGCAAGTGGAGGAACAGAAAGAGCGTAAAGAACGTAAAGGCTTTGCCGCAAATGTGATTTTATTTTTGAAAGGTATTATGATTGGCGTTGCCAACGTGATTCCCGGTGTCAGCGGCGGTACCATTGCGGTCATCACCGGCGTGTTTGATCGGATGATTGAAGCAATCAACACGCTATTTAAGCAATTTAAGAAGAATTTGAAATTCCTCATTCCCGTTGGTTTGGGTGCTGTCGTGGGCGTCTTGGGCCTTAGCAAAGTGATGAATTTCTGCTTAGGTAATTATTATATTCCCACCAACTTTTTCTTTGTAGGTTTGGTTGTGGGCAGTATTCCTTTGATCGTAAAGAAAACCAAAGAAGCGGGGCGCGTTAAGTTCTATCACGCCGTTCCGTTCCTGATTGCTATGGCTGCCGTTGTGGTTTTGGCCATTGTGAACACGTACGTATTAGAAGGAGACGTGGTGGGAACTACGTTGCCGCCAATGAGTGTCGGCAATGCTTTCTTCTATTTCTTTGGCGGTATGTTAGGTGCGGCCGCGATGGTTGTACCCGGTATCAGCGGTTCTTTGGTAATGGTTTTAATCGGGCTGTATGATAACGTTATGGCAGCCATCTCCGGGCTTATGGAATTTGGCGATACAGATTTAATGATTCGTTCGATTGTATCCATTATCCCCATGGGCTTGGGTATTGTATTTGGTGTTCTGACGATTGCAAAACTGACGGAATTGCTGATGCGCAAATTCAAAACGGCCACGTACGTAGGTATTACCGGTCTTTTGATCGGCTCTATGGCGGCTCTTTTAATCAGTATGGAATTACCTACGCTCTCGATTGGCGTGGGTTCTGTTGTCGTATCGATCGTTACGTGTGTAGCCGGTTTCTTTACGGCATTTTTCTTAGGAAGGGAATAAGAAATGACCCAAAAGCGTGCTTCTCGAATTGGAATTGCTGTTGCTGTTAGTGCAGGTGTGCTGATCGGCTACCTTATTTTTCAAACGCTGGCCGGCTTTTTCTTTGCGCTATATGCCGGTTTTTTGAAAGGCGGAGATCCGGAAGCTATGGAGGCGTACACGACGCAGCACTTGGCAGACCTCTTTTTGATTTCTGCCATTGGATACGCAGCACTGGTGTTCGCCGGACTGCTTATTTACAAAGTGATTCGCCCCACAAGCACGTTCCCTGACTTTATTCGCTTTCCTGTTCGCGTCAATCCTTTCGTATGGATACCCGGCACGTACTTGCTTGGCGTCGCAATGAACTTGTTTCTTTCTAATTTGATCACTTTGATCCCTTTTCCGGAAAAATGGCTTGCGGACAATGCAGAAAGCGTGGGGATGCTCAGCGAAAGCAATTTGCTTTTAATGTTGATTGCCCAATCTTTAGCGGCACCTTTGGTGGAGGAATTGATTTTCAGAGGCGTTACGTATCACTGCCTTCGCAAAGCTCCGATTTTCAAAAATACCAAAGTGTGTATCGCCGTTTCTGCAATCATCGTTTCGGCGATATTCGGACTGTTCCACGGCAATATTCTGCAGGCGATGTACTGCTTTGTATTTTCTATGGTGTTGGTGTGGTTTGTAGAGCAAAGCGGGTCGATTTGGTACGCCGTATTCGCCCATATGGGTTTCAACAGTTCGTGGCTTCCTCTTTTGTTTATTTACAAATGGTATGAAAAGGCCGCACCTATGTTCAAAACGTTTATATTTGGCATCATCGTGTTTATTCTTACCGTTGTGCTCATTTACTTTAGCTCATTCAGAAAAAAGGCAAAAAGCATTCCGGGCGATTCGAATGCCGTCAATGGCTGAGGACATAATGCCCCCTGCGTAGCCGGCGCCTTCTCCTACGGGGTACAGACCGGCGATATTGCTTTGCCCGGTTTGGCTATCTCGCAAGATGCGAATGGGAGAGGAAGTGCGAGATTCAATGCCTGTTAGCATTGCTCTGGGATCGGCGAATCCGCGGAGTTTGGCGTCAAAGACCGGCAGACCCTCTCTTAGTGCAGATACGATATATTCCGGTAAAATGGCGGTTAGGTCCGTCATTTTTTGATGCCCTAAAATGGCCGTTTCGTAAGGGTCTTCCGCCTTTTTTACCCGGAGAAATTCTCCTACCGTTTGACATGGCAAGGCGTAATCCTTGCCACCTGCCAAGAAGGCTTGTTGCTCGAAATATCGTTGCATCCGCATCCCTGCCAGCACATCGTCCGGCCCACTGGCATAGGGCGCAAAATCCTCCGGTGTCACGCTGACCAAAACGGCGGAATTGGCAACCCCGGAGTCTCGCCTATAATTGCTCATACCGTTGGTCACCACGCCTCCTTCTTCCGAGGCGGAATTTACCACGAACCCGCCGGGACACATACAAAACGTATAGATGCCTCTGCCGGAAGCGGTGTGATAGGAAAGTTTATAATCTGCCGGGTAATGTTTGCCCAGAGAATCTGCGTGGGGACCGTACTGCGCCCCGTCGATCAATGCTTGGGGGTGCTGGATGCGCAGTCCCATGGAAAAAGGCTTTTGCTCTATTGCTACGCCATTTTCCCGAAGCATTTGGAAGGTATCCCGGGCACTGTGACCGACACAAAGAAAGACGTGGGTACTTTCAAACGTTCGCGCTCCGGCCCGCACGCCGTAAATCCGTCCGTTTTGCTGTAAAATCTCCGTTACGGTGGTCTGGAAATGCACTTCGCCGCCCAACCGAATGATTTCTTTTCGCAGATTGACCACCACTTCCCGTAAAACGTCCGTTCCGATGTGGGGTTTACTGGCAATGCGAATTTCCTCCGGCGCGCCGAAGGCAATAAACGTTTCCGTAACCAAGCGGCCTAAACCGTTCTTCTCCTTTACTAACGTGGTCAGTTTGCCGTCGGAAAACGTACCGGCACCGCCTTCTCCAAATTGCACGTTGGAATTGGGGTTTAATCTGCCGCCGCGCCAAAAATTTTCCACGTCTTGTGCGCGCTTTTCTGCGTCGCAGCCTCGCTCTAATACGATGGGGGCAAGTCCCGCTTTAGCGAGATACAAGGCGCAAAACAGTCCTGCAGGCCCGGTGCCGATGACAATAGGCCTGTGTGCGGTGGGTTTTATGGTGGGCAGAAGCGGCTGCCAAAGTTCTTCCTGGGTAGGATAGGGCGGAATGTCTTCCTTGCGGGTAAAAAGGTCCGCCGACAGCACCATAAAAGGATCTTGTTTGTTTCGAAAATCGAAAGATTGCTTGGTGATTCGGATTTTGTCTGCTTGCTTCATTTTGCAGCGCACCAAATCCTCCGGTGCTTCGCCTTTTTTTAATTCGTCTATTGAAATTTTGATTTGATCTACGTGTCGCATAACAAAAATAATGATAGCATATTTTGCCCTGTATGTAAAATATCGCTTTAAAAGTATGTGAAATTCGATTTTGCGGTATGCGAATATCCTTTTTTGGCTTTTTTACATACCGCACTCCCTTAATTCCCCTTGTTTTTCAAATGCAATTGGGGTACAATATATCTTGGAATTTTGTTTACATAAAGGAGATTGTTATGACTGATTATATAGAAGCGAAAAAACGTGCTGAACAATACGGCCAAGACCACTTATTCCGTTATTATGACGAACTTACGAAAGACCAGCAAAATGCTTTGGTTGAAGCAGTTTCAAACGTAGATTTTGAGCAGATGCAAGGTCTTTACCAAATGGCTAAGAAAGGGGAAGTTTCCGGGGAAGGCGCCATTACGCCCATTGCCGTAACCGATAAACAAACGGTTTCCGAAGAGGTACTGCAAGCCTGGGAAGCCTACGGCACCAAGATTATGCAAGAAGGGCGTTTCGCTGCCGTTACAATGGCAGGCGGCCAAGGCACCCGTTTGGGACATAACGGCCCCAAAGGGACTTACGATATTGGTCTTCCGGGCGGCGAGTCTCTGTTCCAAATTCAATGCGACCGCTTAAAGAGAAGAAGCGAAGCCTGCGGCCGCTCTATTCCCTGGTATATTATGACCAGCCGGGAGAATCACAACGATACCGTAGCCTTCTTTGAAGCCCACGATTACTTTGGTTACAACAAAGAAGATATTTTGTTCTTCCGTCAATTTATGCTGCCGATGATTGATTTTGACGGCAAGATTGTGATGGACAGCAAAGCCACTATGAAAGAAGGCGCCGACGGACACGGCGGCATTTTCCGGGCCATGGCAGCCTGCGGCATTGTGGAAGATATGCGTAAACGGGGCGTGGAATGGATTTTTGTAGGCGGTATTGATAACGTGCTGGTGAAGTTGTGCGATCCTACTTTCGTGGGTTTCCTTGCCAAGAACGGCTACCGTTTGGGCGGCAAATCTTTGATTAAGCGAGATGCAAAAGAGAAGGCCGGCGTATTTTGTAAGCGAGATGGGAAACCCTACGTAGTAGAATACACGGAGATTTCCGACGAAATGGCAGAACTTCGGGATGAGAAAGGTACTTTTGTATACGGCGACGCCCACATTCTTTGCAATATGTTCCGCATTGACGCATTAGAAGCTATGGGCAACCAAGGTCTTCCGTACCACGTAGCGGTGAAGAAGGCGGCGTACGTAGGCGATAACGGCGAAGTTATTACGCCGGAAAGCCCCAACGCCTACAAATTCGAAGCCTTTATCTTTGACGCATTTAGCCAATACGATGAAATGGGCATTCTGCGGGTAGAGCGAGAAACTGAATTTGCTCCGGTTAAGAATAAATCCGGCGAGGACAGTCCGGAAACCGCCAGAGATTTGTATACGAAAGCGGAAGCTCGGAATGCATTGGATTAAGGAGTTACGAGGAATATGAACAAAGGACGCAACCTTGCAATTTTAATGGCCTGTTTATTGTCCCTCAGTTTGCTGGCATTTTTAACCCGGCAGATTGACGCGAAGCGTACCGCTGTTGTAGATCGGGTTCGCTATATTCAGGAAATTACAGAAGACGGCGTGGTTCAATATTCCTTCTATTTTGTCGGGGACCGTGTAATGGAAGGCCACTTAAAGCAAGAAGACGACGGCACCCGAGTGATTACGATTTATGAACGGATTCCGCCCAAAGAGGAAGACTACGAGTTGGAACCCTACGGATACGTATATTCCGTTACGGGAAACAGTTTGAAAGACGGCAAGGTTACCTGGGCGTACGCAGAAGGTTTTGACGCGTCGTTTGAAGAGGAACCTTTTGAGCGTTTTTCCAAGAACGTATTCTTGACCATGATGTTCGGAAGCAGCCCGCTGGTATCCATTCCTCAAGCCGTGGTCGTAGCGGTGATTGCAGGGGCCGGCGCATTGATTATTTTCTATGCGGAAGAACTTTGGCATATCGTAGGACGGAAACGGCCGGAGGAAGATCCTAAGTGGGAGGATATGACCGTTTACAAGCGGGTGGGAGCCGGCATTATGATCGGTGCTGCGGTACTGCTGTTGATTTTTGTTTTGGTGTAAGGGGGCGCATTTGATGGAAAATGAGTATCAATATAGCGTGTGTTTGCGTAAAATAGTAGAGGAAATGCACCTTGCTGTGCTCTCCGGAGAAGAACAGATTGATACGGTATTCGTACATAGCCCGGACTTGAACCGCTGCGGTTTGGAATTAACCGGTTACTTAGACGGCTTTGCCAACGACCGTATTCAGCTTGCCGGCAAAGTGGAAATGCAATATCTGCGGGACTTGGAAGCAGAGGACCGGAAGCGTAAGATTGACGGATTGTTTCAATACGGTTTTCCCTGCTTGATTATTGCAAGGGGCATCGCGCCGTTTTCGGAAATTCTGGAAGCGTCCAAACGGTACAATATTCCTGTGCTGCAGACACAGGAAATTACCACGGCGCTGTACAGCGAACTGAATCGGTATTTGTGTGTCCAATTAGCACCCAGACAGACCGTACACGCAGGGCTCATTGAAGTATACGGAGAAGGCGTTTTGATTGTGGGGGAAAGCGGCGTAGGTAAGAGTGAGACCGCTTTGGAATTGAATAAAAGGGGTCACCGTTTGATTGCCGATGATTTAGTGGAAATCCGCCGTGTATCCAACAAAACGTTGGTGGGGACGTCCCCGGAAATTATTCGGCATTTGATCGAACTTCGCGGTGTGGGTTTTGTAGACGTGAAACGTTTATACGGCGTAGGTGCCGTCAAACTCACGGAGAATATTCAGTTGGTCATTGAACTGGAACACCGGGTTGAAGGTAAAGAGTATGACCGTGTGGGAATGGAAGATCATTATAAAGATATTTTAGGCATTCAGGTGCCTTGTGTAACGGTGCCGGTTATGCCGGGCCGTAACCTTGCGGTAATCGTAGAAGTGGCGACTATGAATAATCGCCAGAAGATGATGGGGTATAATGCGGCAAAAGAGTTGAACCGCCGCGTGTTTGAAGGTGGCTCTTTGGAAGGCGGCAGTGTGCAGGTGGATCCTTATCATTAAGGACGGAGAGGGCAAACAAATGAAGGAAACGTTGCTGAAAATTGCAGGGGAGAAGCGGGCTTTTACCATGGAGCCTTTGTCCCGTCATTCCACGTTCCGCATTGGAGGACCGGCGGACTATTTTGTGATGCCGGAAACGGAAACGGAACTGGTGCAGATTTTGGCGGCTTGTAAAGCAAGCGGCACGCCCGTATTGATTATTGGAAACGGCAGCAATCTGCTGTTTGATGACAAAGGATTTCGAGGCTGCATTATTCAACTTGCCAACCATTTTACCGGCATTGAGCCGGATGAAAACGATCCTTGTGCCTTCTACGCCAAAGCCGGAACCAGCCTTGCGAAGGCGGCGGCTTATGCCTGTGAACGTCAGCTTACCGGACTGGAGTTTGCCTCCGGTATTCCCGGAAGCGTTGGCGGCGGCGTGCTGATGAATGCGGGGGCCTACGGCGGAGAACTTTCCCAATGTGTGACGACTTCCCGGTATCTGGATTTAGACGCTTTGGCGGCGGGAGAAGCAAACTATATCAAAACGTATACGGGAGAGGCACAAAAGTTTGGCTATCGCCACTCTGTTTATCAGGAGAAGGACAGCATTATCCTGGGCGCCTTTTTTACCTTGCAACCGGAGCCTTGCCGGGAACAGATTGCAGCCCGCATGAAGGAACTGAATCTGCGGCGGAAGGAAAAACAACCTTTGGAATATCCCAGTGCCGGCAGTACGTTTAAGCGCCCTCAAGGGGATTTTGCCGGTCGTTTGATTGAAGCAAGCGGACTGAAAGGATTTCGCATCGGGGATGCTATGGTGTCGGAGAAGCATGCCGGTTTTGTGATTAACGCAGGCAATGCCACCTGCGCCCAAGTGCTTGAACTCATTGAAGCGGTGCAAAGACGGGTACAGGCGGACAGCGGTATTTTGTTGGAACCTGAGATTAAGATGATAAAGGAAGATGACGGATGGAATTTGTAATTATTACGGGTATGTCCGGTGCGGGCCGGACGCAGGTTACCAAGTTTATGGAGGATTTGGGCTATTTCTGCATTGATAATCTCCCTACGTTGCTGCTCCCGAAATTCGGTGAACTTTATGAGAAAAATGAAATGAATTTACATAAATTCGCCTTGGTAATGGACGTGCGGGGCGGGGATTTTGTAGAAGATTTGTACCATTTTACCGATAAGATGAAAACCATGGGCGTGGCGGTGCAAATCCTGTTCCTGGATTGTGCGGACAAGGTGCTGGTGAGCCGGCATAAGGAGAATAAAAAGTTGCACCCCTTGGCGGTGGACGGAGACAATCTGTCTGCGGTGGTGCGGGAACGGCAATTGATGTCCGGCCTTCGGGAACATGCGGATCATATTATCGATACCACCAATACGTCGATTTGGGAATTGAAGAAACAGATTCACGAACTTTTTGCTGCGGAGGATGCGTCAAACCGTATGAAAGTGAACGTGATTTCCTTTGGCTACAAGCACGGAGTGCCGGAACAGGCGGATTTGATGTTCGACGTACGCTTCTTGCCCAACCCTTATTATGTGGCGGAGCTTAGGAAATACACGGGAAACGATGAGGCGGTGAGCTCTTACGTGCTTGGCAGCGAAGGCGCAGACGCTTTCTTACAGAAGTTGGAGGATTTGCTGAAATTCTTGCTGCCTCGCTATCAGGAGGAAGGAAAAGAAGTGCTGGTGATCGCCATCGGTTGTACCGGCGGCCACCACAGAAGCGTTGCCATTTCCAATGAAATTTGCCGAAGACTTTCTACACCGGAAATGCCTGTGTCTTTGACGCACCGGGATATCGGAAAGCCGTAAAGGGAAGTGGACGGTTTTGAATTTGTCATAATCGTAACAATAAGTTAATAATGATTTCTTTTTTTTGAGGGGATTGTCGGTTGACTGTACTTTCAAGTTTTGATAAAATTAGATAGAATTATTGTAATTATATTTACATTATTGGAGGTTAATTGCTATGAATTTTAAGAGAGTATTGAGAACAGCACTTTCATTAGTAATGATCGCAGCTCTTGCGATGTCTATGTTCACTTGTAATGACGGCGACAAAGAGCCTAAAGACGAGAAAGTGTTTGAGAATCAGTTGGTAAATGATCGTTATCGTTTCAGCCAGGGCTATCCTGAAGATTGGGATTACACACAAGGCGAAGGCGGCGTTGCAATCCGTGGTTTCTTAACCGGCCGCAAGGGTGAAGGCTTCTTGCTTGCAAAACTTACATCGAAGACCAATGCAAACGTAGTATACAACGTTTACAAATATGACACGGGCAGCGATATTTCCAGACCCAACGACTGGATGAAGAACTTGATGAACACTTTGGATGCAAGCCAAGGTACTTCTACTTATGAGTTCAACGAAGTTTTCTTTGAAGAAGTTACCAGAGATACTTACGTGATCACTTCTAACGATGAAGACGGAACTGCAAAATACGAGAACATTCGTTACATTCCTCAGGTTGAGTGGCGTAAAGTTGAGTACTCCTTCGTAAACGAGGGTGAAGACTGGAAGGGTGCATTCCTTGTAACGCAGGCTTCTGAAGCAGGTTGGTTCTTCTTGGTTACATGCGAAGCGAAGGCTACCGAGTGGGATGCTGCACAAGCTACCTTCAGCGATATGCTGAAAGACTTCCGTGAAACCGGTAGAGGCGGCAGCAACGAGAAATAAGATTCAATTGAATTGAAAGAAGGGCCTGCGTACGTCGCAGGCCTTTTGTATTTAAACTGGGAGTATGGGTATGATTGAATTTACCGTTGCACCGTCAGAAGATGGTATCCTGTTAGATCGTGTTCTTTGGAAGCGATATCCGGACTTGCCCGGAGGTAGCTTCTATAAGGCGCTACGCAAAAAAGATATTCGTATCGACGGGAAACGCATCGGACAAAACGTACCTTTGTCTGCCGGCAGTCAAGTGACGGCGTATATTACAGTGCCCAAACCCCTTTCTTACGAAGTAGTCTATGAGAATGATTGGATTCTGCTTTGCAAGAAGCCCCAGGGGTTGCTGTCGGAACCGGACGAACCCGGAGTACCTTCCGTGCTTTCGCAAGTGCAGGAAACGTATCCGGATTGTGCTTTGTGTCACCGCTTGGACCGAAATACCGGCGGCCTTTTGTTCTTATGTAAAAAGCCGGCGTACACGGAGCTTATCGCCGCTTGCTTGTCTAACCGATACTATCAAAAAATCTATCGGGCTGTGGTGCTGGGGGATATTCGTAAGATGATTTCCGCCAATGACCATTTTACCCTGTATGAAGCCCACCATTTTAAAGATAGCCGGAGTAAGCGGGTTTATATTTATGGAGCCCCCCGCAAAGGCACCAAGCCGATCCGCACGGCCATTCGATTCATTTCCTACAATGTGGAGCAAGATACGTCTCACGTTGAAGTTATGCTCCTTACCGGCAGAACCCACCAAATCAGAGCCCACATGGCCTTCTTAGGCTATCCTGTGGCAGGGGATGGGAAATATGGGGTAGAGACCCGAAATCGCCTTTTGGGCTATCGTTATCAAGCCCTGTGGGCGTATTGTTACAAACCGGCAGACGACTATCAAGGCGCCCGCCGGCTTCATGATCAACCCATTGAGCAAGTGCTTCCTGCTCAAACGTTTCTTTGCCCACCGGAATTTCGGTGAGAATCCTTCGTTAATTTCCTGCAAACATTTGCACGATAATTTTACCGTAAATGGGACTGACACAAACGCCGATGCCCATGCGGTCGTAATCTCCGTTCATAATATTGGCTTTATGGGAGTCCGAATTCATCCAGGCGTAGAAGGCACCGTCCACCGTTTGGTTGCCGGCGATATTTTCTGCGGCGCAGGTAAAAGTAATGCCGTATGCCCGCATCATTTCAAAAGGTGTGCCGTAAATCTCCGACTGATGGGAGAAATACAAATTGGCCACCATATCTTCTGCCTTGTCTTGTGCTGCTTTAGAAAGGGCGTGGCTGTAGGCAACCGCACCTACGTCGTGGCGGGTGCGAATGTCGTTGACCAAACCCAATAACCGCTTTGCGTCCTCGCTGATGCCCTCGGTAGAGGCGTCCGGCGTTTGAGGCGTATCTTGCCCGGTGCCGTCACCTGTGGAAGGGGAATCTTCTCCGGGGAGTTTTGGATCGTCCATGGAGTCTTCACTGACCGGAGTGATATAATAGCCGTTGACACAGCCGATCTTACCGCTTTCGTAGTCGTAGACCACATACCAACCTTCGTATTTACCGATCATCAAAATGGGCTGAGACTGTGCCAAAACCCCTACGATATCGTATTCCGTGCCGGGACCTGCGCGTAAATTCAGTGCCGTCACGTTGACTGTCGCGTTGCCGTAATAGGATTCCGGAACAACGTGTGCGTTGGTTTCCTCGGTAATTTCCGTAATCTCGTCTTGCGAAATCGGCATGATCTCATCCTCGGTGGCAAAACTCCACACCGTGCCGGTAAAAAGAATGGCGCAAAGGGTGAGTAAACAGATTGTTGTGCGGATGCGTACATTTCGTATCATCATTCTAACCTCCAAAAGAATTTTACGGAGGTAGTATGCGCGTGTAGGCGGTAAAATATTCAAAAATGTCTCTTTTTGCCTTATTTCCCAAAATCAACATTTTTTCATTTTTGGGAAGTAGGCATATATAAGAGGCGTTTTATAATCTTAGGGAAATTATATAATCTGAACCCCTGCGGCTTTCGCGGCTTTGCGAATTTCCAAAGAGGGGGCGCGGTCGCAGACCAAGTAGTCAATGTCAGCCAGCTCCGCCATAGTGAAAAGAAGGCTCTTATCAAACTTAGAAGAGTCCAAAAGCATAACCACTTTCTTGGCTCGATTGATGACAGCCCGTTTCAGTTCTGCTTCGTAGATATTGGACACGGAGAAACCGGCATCCAAAGAAAAAGCAGAAGCAGACATAAAAGCATATTCAATATTGATATTCTGAATAAAAGAAATGGAAGTAGATCCGGAAACCGATAACGTATTGTGGTTTACGGTACCGCCCGGCATCATCACTGTGATTTTGGGTTTGGTTACAAGTTCCTGGGCAACGTTGGTGCCGTTGGTGATAATGGTCATCGCCTCATCAGGCAATAAGTGTGCCAGTGCCATAATGGTAGAACCGGCGTCAAAATAAATGGAACGGCCTTTCTCTACAAAAGAGAGGGCTTTCTTGGCAAGGGCAATCTTCTCCTCTTGATTTTGGTGGGCGCGGAGAAAATATTCATTCTCTTCGCCGCTTCCCGGATGGGGAATACCGCTGCCTAAACGTTTCAAACTGACAGCACCGCCCCGTGTGCGGAGAATGTGACCTTCTTGTTCTAATTGTATAAGATCGCGGCGTATGGTAATTTCCGATACGCCGCTGAATCTTGTGCAAAGTTCAGCGAGAGACGCTTCTCCGGCGTCTTCAATGATGGCTAAAATGGATGCACGTCTCTCGCTTGACATAGTGGATTAAACTCCTTTTTTGGCAATTCTTAACTTCTCATTGGTGGTGAAGTTAACGTTGGGGGTGGTTACGTGGCCCGGAAGAGGCATAATCTTCTGGTCGATAGCATCCAAAATCCAAGATGCCTGCGGGAAGAAGTCTGCATCAAACTCGTAAGCCGGTGTAATCCAGTTCTTCGCACCAACAACAACCGGAGGTGCATCCAAGTAATCGAATGCCATTTCGGTGATGTTTTGAGCGATATCGTTAAGGAAGGAACCTCTTGTACAAGCATCGGATGCAAGAACAAGTTTACCGGTCTTCTTAACGGACTCAAGCAACTTCTCGTAGTTGAACGGTACCAAAGAACGAGCGTCGATAACTTCTGCAGAGATGTTGTACTTCTCTTTCAAAATCTTCGCTGCTTCCAAAGCCTTGTAAAGGGTTACGCCAACGGTCAAGATGGTGATATCGGAACCTGCCAACTTGATGTCGGGCTCGCCGAATTCGATCTCGTAGTTGTCGGTCGGAACGCCACCTTCGTGGAACTGCTCGCCGATATCGTAAATTCTCTGGCTCTCAAAGAAGATAACGGGATCGGTGCCGTTCAAAGCGGAGTTCATAAGACCCTTTGCATCGTAAGGTGTTACAGGGAAGCAAACCTTGAGGCCGGGGATATGACCGCAAAGAGAAGTCCAGTCCTGAGAGTGCTGTGCGCCGTACTTAGAACCAACGGATACACGAAGTACCAAAGGCATCTTAAGCACGTTTGCACTCATAGACTGCCATTTTGCCATCTGGTTGAAGATTTCGTCGCCTGCGCAACCTAAGAAGTCACAGTACATAAGCTCTACCAATGCACGACCGCCGCTCATTGCATAACCTACTGCAGTACCAACGATAGCTGCCTCGGAAATGGGGGAGTTGAACAATCTGTGGTAGGGGAGAGCCTCGGTAAGACCGTTATAAACAGCGAATGCGCCGCCCCAGTCTCTGTTCTCTTCACCGTATGCTACCAAGGTAGGATCTTCGTAGAACTTGTTGATGATGGACTCAAATACAGCATCGCGGAATTGGAATACTTTGTTCTTGGAAACAGGCTTGCCGTTTGCGTCGAAACCAAATCTTTCCTTCTTGGCGATCTTCTGTACTCTGGGGTTCTCTTCGAGAGGCATCAGAACATCCGGTTTTGCGTCCAGCATCTTGGGCATCTTCTCGTTGGAGAACATCATGTCTTCAACTTGGCGAGGATTCTTGATGAAGTCCATTCTGGGAGAGATGTTTACGTCAGCAGCCATGCGGCAAATCTTGGTAATCAACTCTACAACTTCAGCGTCGATCTTCTCCATAGCAGCCTTGGTTGCGATCTTGGACTTGATGAGTTTGTTCTTGAACTCATCCGTTGCATTGCCTTCATACCACATATCGATCTCTTCTTTGGTTCTGTAGCTGGAAGCATCAGAAGGAGAGTGACCGGTGGTTCTGTAGGTAAGGGTATCCAAAAGAACGGGACCTTGCTTCTTGGCAAGAATTTCTTTCTTTCTGCGGATTGCGTCGATAACGGCCAAAGGATTGTAACCGTCAACACGCTCAGCATGCATCTGCTCAGGGTTTACACCGGCGCCGATTCTGGCAGCGATTTCGTAAGCCATGGTCTCACCGTTGGTCTGTCCACCCATTGCGTACTGGTTATTGAAGATGTTGAAGATGATGGGAAGTCCGCCGTTCATATCGCCTTCCCAAAGCTTCTTGTACTGGTCCATAGAAGCGAAGCAAAGTGCTTCCCAAACAGGACCGCGGCCCATAGCACCGTCACCGATGTTGGCGATAACGATACCGGGCTTTCTGTTTACTTTCTTAAACAATGCAGAACCGGTTGCGATAGTAGCACTGCCGCCTACGATTGCGTTGTTGGGGTAGATACCGAAAGGACAGAAGAAAGCGTGCATGGAGCCGCCCAGACCCTTGTGGAAACCGGTCTCTCTTGCGAAGATTTCAGCAAGTGTACCGTACATCAAGAAGTCGATTGCCAATTCCTTAACAGTCTTCTGATCTTTTTGAACGATCTTCAAAATGGAACCGTCGAAGTAGGTTTCCATAATTTCCATCAATTCTTTGTCGCTGAGTTTCTCGATTGCAGACAAACCTTTTGCGATGATTTCGCCGTGGCTTCTGTGAGAACCGAAGATCCAGTCGTTGGTATCCAGCAAGTAAGCCTGACCTACTGCGGAAGCTTCCTGTCCGATGGAAAGGTGCGCCGGGCCCGGATGGCTGTACTCGATGCCGTTGTAAGAACTGGTGGTCTTAATGCTGTTGAGCATCATCTCGAATTCACGGATGATCTTCATGTCGCGGTAAATGCGAAGGAAGTCATCTTTCGTGTAGATCTTCTTCTCTTCTTCGATGGTCAAGTTGTACTGGTTTACAGGAGTATCCTGGTACTTAATCCAGCCGCTTTGACGCACGGTCTTTTGGTCAATAAATTGTGACTTTGGCATAATTTCAAACCTCTTTCTTTAATATATTTATTAGTCGTCAAACTCAAAAATTGCTTCGCGGATTACTTCGCAAACAGAGGGGTGGGGGAATACAAGCTTCTTAATATCCTCAACACGCATCTCGGTTTCGATCATCACGCCTGCGCCGTAAATGATTTCGGAAGAATGGTAGCCGATCATGTGTACACCGATTACGTTTCTGTATTTCTTATCGATGAGCACTTTGATGATACCGTCTCCGCCTTCATTCTCAGCAACGTAACGGCCGGAGTACATCATGGAAAGTTTTGCAACTTCAAAGTCAATACCCTTCGCCTTTGCTGTTTCCTCCGTCTCACCTACACTTGCAACTTCGGGGTTGGTGTAGATAACAGCGGGGATTGCGGTGTAGCGCATGGTGTCCTTCTTGCCTAAAATGTTGTTGATGGCAACTTCAGTCTCTCTGTATGCGGTATGTGCCAGCATAGAGTAACCGTTTACGTCACCGGTTGCATAAACACCTGCGATGTTGGTGCAGCCCTTGTCGTCCGTCTTAATCTTGCCACGCTCGGTTTCAACACCGATGTTCTCAAGTCCCAAACCGTCTGTGAATGCACGGCGGCCGATACTGAGAAGCACCTTGTCTGCAGGAACTTCCAAAGTCTTTCCGTCTTTTTCGCAAATAACCTTACCGGGCTCAACGCCGACTACCTTGCAACCCAAGTTGAAGGTGATACCCTTCTTCTCGTAGTTCTTCAAAAGGATTTCGGAAATTTCACGATCCGTAGGACCTGCGATCTTATCCATCATTTCGATAACGGTTACTTTGGAACCGGCTGTATTATAATAGGAAGCCATTTCCAAACCGATAACGCCGCCACCGATAATTGCAAAGTTTGCAGGCACTTCTTCCAAATCCAAAATCTCACGGTTGGTGAGTACGAATCCGGATTCCAAACCTTCCTTCACGCCGGGAATCGGAGGCGTTACAGGTGCGGAACCTGTGGAGATTACAAGCTTTGCGCCGGTGTAAATCTCGCCGTTTGCTTCAACCTGGAAGCCTTCAGCACTGCGGCCCTTAATGGTTGCAACACCCATAACAACCGTCACTTTGTTCTTCTTCAGTTTTGCCTGAATACCGCTTACCAAAGTCTTTACAACTTTGTTCTTCCGGCCTACAACAAACTTGTGATCCAATTTAAGACCGGTTGCCGTTACGCCGTATTTCTCGCCGTGGGCAGCGCCGTCATAAATCTTTGCGGAATACAAGAATGCCTTGGAAGGAATACATCCTTCGTTCAAGCAAACACCGCCGATAAATCTCTTCTCAATCAGAAGCGTATTGAGCCCTGCATGTCCTGCGCGCTCTGCAGCCAGATATCCGGCCGGTCCGCCACCGATTACGATTAAATCATATACCATGGTTCTTACTCCTTTCGAGAATGAATTACTTAATCAAAAGCATGGAGAAGTTCTCCAAGTTCTTACAAAGCTCTTGCAAGAATCTTGCAGCCGGTGCTCCGTCCAATGCTCTGTGGTCGAAGGTAAGAGACAAGGTCATTGCCTGATACATCTTCATCTCGCCGCCAACGTTCTTCACGCGGGTCTGGAGTGTGTTTACACCCAAGATTGCAGTTTGAGGCGGGTTGATAACCGGTGTAAAGGACTCGATACCCATGGTACCCAAGTTGGTAATGGTGAACGTGCCGCCCTTCAAAGTATCCGGATTGATGGTACCTGCCTGTGCGTCGGTAGCCAATTTTTTTGCTTCTACAGAAATGTCGTTCAAAGACTTCAAGTTTGCGTTCTTTAAAGTGGGAACCATCAAGCCTCTCGGCGTATCAACGGCGATACCCAAGTGAACGTTCTTAAAGTAACGCATTACAGTGCCGTCTTCGATGAAGTTTGCATTCAGATCCTTGTGTGCCAAAATGGTACGGGATACTGCGTACAGAATAATATCGTTGATGGTGATGTTTGCAATGCCCATCTTCTCACGAACATCTTTAAGCTGCTTTCTGAATTCCAAAATGTTGGTAGCATCGAAAGACGCGTTCAATGTGAGCTGTGCCATGGTAGAAAGGGAAGCGTGCATAGACTTGGAAATAACCTTGCGGATATTCGGAATCTTGACGTCTTCGAATTCTGCATCGGAAGCAGCAGGCGCGGGAGCGGCTGCGGGAGCAGCGGCAGGTGCAGCTGTAGCGGCAGCAGGTGCATTGAGATCTGCAACGCCGATCTTGCCGCAGAAAGCAGTTCCGGTCATGGAAGCAGAAGCGTCAGCGCTTGCAGCGTAGGTGGTATTTCCGCCTGCGGCCACGAAGTCCTTTACGTCTTTCTCCATTACGCGGCCCTCAGCGCCGATACCGGTTACGAAATCTGTATTTACGCCAACGCGGGAAGCGTAGTTTCTTGCTCTGGGAGATACGAAATGTCTCTCGCCTGCAGCGACAACGGGTGCAGCAGCTACGGGAGCAGCAACAGGTGCAGCGACAGGTGTAGCAGCGGGAGCGGCTTCTATAGCGGGAGCAGCGGCAGCATTGGGATTGAATTCCTCAAAGCCTTCGCCGGGCTGTCCGATTACGCAAACGTTTTGCAAGCAGGGAACGTCGTCGCCCTCTTCCGCAAAGATTGCAAGAACGGTACCTGCAAACTTGGACTCTTCATCAAAAGTAGCCTTGTCCGTTTCGTAGGTGAACA
>JAGBGO010000032.1 GCA_017935905.1 Clostridia bacterium
CCTACACCCGGCAGTGGGTTTGTGTCGAATTTTATTGATACGGCGTTCAACGACTGCCTGTTTATGTGGGACTCCGCGTTTATCTTAATGTTTGGTAAATATGCCAACCGGATTTTTAACTTCCAAAAGACGCTGGACAATCTGTATGCCCACCAACACCCGGACGGATTTATTTGCCGGGAAATTTGCGAGAAGACCGGAGAAGACCGCTTTTCTCGCCACGATCCCTCTGCCACCGGACCGGAAGTTTTACCTTGGAGCGAATGGGAATACTTTTTGAACTTTGGCGACCGGGAACGTTTGGCAAAAGTTTTTCCGCCTTTGCTGGCATACCACCAATGGATGCGCGAACATCACACCTGGCCGGACGGGTCATATTTTTCCTCCGGGTGGGGATGTGGCATGGACAACGTTCCCCGTATGATGGAAGGGTATTCGCCGGAATTCAGCCACGGCCACATGATTTGGGTGGATGCATGTATGCAAGAAATACTGACTTGTAATATTTTGATTCAAATGGCAACTGTGCTGAATCGGGAAGTATTTATTCCGGAATTAACCGCTGAGCGAGACGCATTAACGGACCTTGTAAATCAAAAATTATGGCACGAATCTACCGGCTTCTACTATGACTTATGGAAGGACGGTCGGCACAATATGGTGCGGCACGTGGGGGCTTTTTGGAGCTTGATCGCCGGTTGTGCGCCTACGGAGCGTGGGGAAACGCTGATTGCCTATTTGGAAGATGAAGGGGAGTTTAAGACACCCCACAGAGTGCCCTCTCTTGCAAAGAGTCACCCTGCCTATATGCCAGAAGGCGGCTACTGGCGCGGCGCTGTATGGGCACCTACCAACTATATGGTACTAAAGGGACTTGCACAGTACGGGAAAAATGATCTGGCTTACGAAATTGCCCGGGAACACGTAGAGGCTGTAGTTGACCTATACCGCCGGGATCATACCCTGTATGAAAACTATACGGCAGAGCCCAATGAGGCAGGGCAGATTACGCAAGGAACCCCTGCCAAGAAAGACTTTGTGGGTTGGACCGGTCTGTCTGCTATTTCTATCCTGTTTGAATTTGTTTTCGGTATTCGGCCGGACGTGGTTCAGAACCGTATTACGTGGCACGTCAATTTATTAGAAGAGCACGGCGTGAAACAGTATCCTTTTGGGGATCAAGGCGAACTGACATTGATCTGCGGCAAACGGACCCACGGGGACGAGAAGCCGGAAATCACGGTGAAGTCCAACGTGCCCGTCACAGTAGAAGTTATTTGGGGTGAAACAAACAAGCAATCGATGCTTATTTCTGTCGCTTCATTTGAATGAAGTAAATCAGTTTGGTCAGCAGAATGACTGCCGCAATCAAGAGCAATACAAAAATTAAGATAAACAAGGGTTGATATTCCTCATAAATGGCCAATAACTTGTTCACCGCTTGGTTATCGGTTTGAATGGTGCTACCTGCAACCACGGAAACGCTTTGCACGGAACCGTCCCGCAAAAGTAAATTGGCAGTTCCTAAAGACTGTCCTTCCAAAATGGGCGGGTCTAATTCTTGTATCATCACACCTTGATTGGTAATGTTAAACGTGAAACTCACGTTTTGCACGTAGCCGGCTGCATCTACTTCCAAGGGTGCAACACAGAATAAATCGGTACCTGCCAGCAATTTCAAAATTTGTCCGGCAACCGATCTCGTGTCGATTTCCTGATTGGCTTTCAAAAAACGAACCTTTCGGTAGTTGGTCTGTATTTCCGTTACTAAATTGTGTGCGTACTCTGTAGCATCTTCATTGCCTTGGGAGAAGAACGCCACAATTAACTTCATCTCCGACGTTGTTTCGGGGTCTGCCCCTGACGATACCGGCAGCGTAATGTGCATCATTAGCGTGGAACCTGTTCCTTGGGAAACGCCGGTATATACACCGCCGGTGGAAGGCGAAGCAAACTCTTCTTTCAAAGAGAAGGCGATGCTGCACGTATTTAAGAGGGGCATACCGTCCCACAGGGTTGTTACTTCGTTGGTCAAAATGCGCTTGAATTGCGTGTTCTTCAAGGCGTATTCATAGAATAACGCGGTGTCGTAGGGCGTGGTTCGCTGCAAACTTTTCTCATTTCCGTCGGGGCTGGTAAAAAAGGTTTGCGTCATACCGATTCTGGCCGCTGTTTGATTCATTAAGGAAACGAAGAAATCTGTACGGGGATTGATATGGTAGGCAAGCACTCTGGCACAGTTATCCGCATTGCCCAGCAGTGTTGCTTTCAGCAAATCCTCTACTTTGTACTGTCTGGATGCGTACAGTTTATATTTGCCGTCGGAAGATACGCTATAGGAAACCGGTGTAACGTAATCCGACGTAGAGACCGTTTGCCCATTTATGGAGGACTCCAACACCACCAAAGCGCACATCATACGAGACAGCAGGGAAGCGTCCGTCTGTTGCTGGATATTCTGCTGTAAAATAATCTGCTTGCTGTCTTGCTCATACACAATATAAGCTAACGTGTTGTTGGGCTCTGCACTCTGGGCGCACACGTAGGCTCCCGTGTTCATCAACAAACAGAACACCAGTAATATCATACAAAGGATTCGCTTCTTCATACCCGGGACCTCCTCACGCCAAAGTTTTCTACTATTATAGTAGAAAAACCGGGGAAATGCAACTTGACACTTTTCGGTCCTGTGCTATAATTCGGGTAAGTTGCAAAGCGTGGGAAAGAAGGAGGGAAGCACACGTGGAAACGCAGCAGAAAAGAGCCATCGCGATTCATGATATATCCTGTGCGGGCCGTTGTTCCCTCACTGTAGCTTTGCCTGTCCTTTCTGTACAAGGGATTGAAACCAACGTAATCCCCACGGCCATTCTCTCTACCCAAACCGGTGGATTCGAAGGGTACACGTATCGGGATTTAACAGAAGATATTTTACCCGTAGTCCGTCATTGGAAGACATTGCACCGTACCTGCGACGCCATCTACACCGGCTTCTTAGGATCTTTCCAGCAACTGGAAATTGTATCCAACGTCATTGATCAACTGAAAGGGGATGAAACCCTTGTGTACATCGATCCGGTGATGGGTGATGGCGGCAAACTCTATGAAACCTTCGATATGGCTTTTGTAGACGGTATGCGGGAATTTTGCAAGAAAGCGGACGTGATTACACCAAACGTTACGGAAGCCTTGCTTCTCTTAGGGCGTCCGTATCGGGAAGGTCCTTATGAAATGGCTTTTGTGGAAGAAGTTTTGCACGACCTCAGTACACTGGGTCCGAGCAAAATTGTGCTCACCGGTGTTTACCCGGACGTAGGCCATTTAGGGGCTGCAATCTATGACAAGAACAGTGACGAGACGTATGTCGCCTATTCTCGGGCGTTTGACGGCACGTTCCACGGTGCCGGTGATTTATTTGCCAGCGTTCTTTTGGGGAAAATGCTTCAAAACGTTCCTTTAAAGCAAGCGTTAGAAGCCTCCGTAACCTTTACAGCCACTTGTATTAAGTCAACGGGAGAATGCGGCGCAGATACCCGTTTTGGATTGAATTTTGAACCTCATTTAGGTTTGCTGCTTCCGGAAGGAAGAACGTTATGACCGCGGCCTATATTCAAGTGATTCTAAGCGGTATATTGTGGGGATTGACAGGGATTTACGTGCGGTATTTTACCGGCCTTGGTATGTCCTCTCCTGGGGTTGTATGGCTCCGTGTGACGTTGGCAGGTCTTGTCCTCATCTTGTTCTTGCTGTTGAAAGACCGTCGCTTGCTGAAAGTTCGGCTGAAAGATATCTGGTGCTTTATGGGCACCGGCGTGCTGTCTTTGGCATTGTTTAACTTTTGCTATTTTACCAATATTACGGAGACGTCCTTGTCCATTGCCTGCACGATGATGTATTTATCGCCGATTTTCGTTTTGCTGTATTCCGTGATACTCTTTAAAGAACGGGTGACGGTACAAAAGGTGCTGGCTTGTATGCTGGCAATCGCAGGATGCAGCCTGGTGACCGGTATGTTTACGGACGGCAGCAGCATTACACCGCGGGGCATCCTCCTTGGTGTGTTGTCCGGGGCAGGATACGGTTTGTACGGGATTTTCAGCCGTTTGGCACTAAACCGGGGGTACAAGTCCCTCACCATTACGGCGTACACGTTTTTATTTGCGATGGCAGGCATGGCGCCTTTTGCAGATTTTCCGGTTTTGGGACGGAGTTTGGGTGCGATGCAGTGGGACGGTATCTTCTATCTGTTTTTAATGTTGCTCACGTCAGTGGCGCCGTACATTCTTTACACAAAGGGTCTGGAGCGGGTTTCACCTTCCGCTGCGGCGATTATCGTGGTAATCGAGCCGGTTTGTGCTATGCTGGTAGGGGCTTTGCTCTACGGCGAGCCAATTACGTGGCTGAGTAGTTTGGGGATGATTCTGGTCATTGGTGCCATCGTTTTATTGAACGTTCATTTTACAAAGGGAAAAGGGAGGAAACTTTCGTGATGCATTGGTTCAGACGTCTGATGTATGGGCGTAACGGTATGGATACGTTGGCAAACGTATGTTTGATTGCCGGCTTGGTTGTTTATATTGTGGCAGCTATTTTCGATTTGTTTTGGATTTCATTGTTGTTCTTTGCTTTGGTGATTTATGCGTACTTTCGTTGTTTTTCCAAGAACGTGTATAAGCGCCGCCAAGAGAACGCTGCATTCGTAGGTTTTTTTGCTCTGCGGAAGAAAATGTTTAAGGAGCGGAAGGAATGGCGCTATATTCGCTGCAGTAAATGCAAGGCATATTTAAGAGTGCCGCGTGGCAAGGGGACATTGGAAGTGAAGTGTCCCAAGTGCGGGGAAACGTTTCGGGTGAAAGGGTAAAATGGGTATGCTAAGGATTTTATTTCTCTGCCACGGCAATATTTGCAGATCTACCATGGCGGAGTTTGTAATGAAAGATTTAGTGGAGAAGGCCGGACGGGCAGGGGAGTTTGAAATTGCTTCTGCCGGTGTCAGCGACGAAGAATGGGGCAATCCCGTACATCCGGGTACGGTGCGGATGCTCTCTTTACACGGGATCAGCAAAGGGGTTTCCGGTAAAAGGGCCCGTCAAATTACCCGGAAAGACTACGGGGCGTATGATTTGCATATCTGTATGGACAAAAGCAACGTAAGACGAGCAATCTCGATTTATGGGGGAGACCCGGAAGGCAAGATTCGACTTTTGCTGGATTTTGCCGGAGAAACGCGGGACGTGGCAGACCCTTGGTACACAGGAAACTTTGACCGTACCTGGTCGGACGTGTACAGCGGATGCCAGGCGCTTTTGGAAACATTGGCAGAATGGTGAATTTAAGTGTTTGGGCAATAGGAACAGTTTTTTGTTTCTATTGCCCAAAAAAAATGAAAATTTATAAAAAATCAAGTGTTTTACTGCCGAATCTAATTCTTTTTGGGCATAGATGCC
>JAGBGO010000033.1 GCA_017935905.1 Clostridia bacterium
CTACCAGTTGCGCTACACCTCGATAGGCTGTAAAAACATAGAAATTTGCGGATTCCACAGAACTGGTCAAAATTGTGGTCAAACTACTATGTGCTGAAAATGCGATGTTGCAAAAGCTCGCTTTTTCTCTGTTTTTCTCGCTTTTTCACCGTTTTTGAAACGGGGGAATCGGGCTGAAACCTTTAGCTCCCAAACCAGGCGCGCTACCAGCTGCGCTACATCCCGAAGCGACGCCGGTTATCTTATCATATTTAAGGCGGAGTGTCAAATTCAAAAAGGCACCATTTGCCGATTTTTTCAAAAAAAGAGCCATTTCCCAGTGGCGCAAAGGCTGTTTTGGACTATGTTTTACACGTTTTACCTAAACGGAGCCACGTTTTTTTAAAAATTGTGGCTCTAAATTGTCTTTTGAAGGCAAGTGAAGTCCTTTTGGTTTTCCGCCCCCGGCTTCAACGGTTGAACCAGAGGCGCTTCACCGCTTCGCGCTTTTTACCGTCCCTCACCACACCCACATTAAAACTTTCGCCACCCCAAACCCCAGCAAGCCGCAGCCGGGGAACGTGCACACCCAGGCCAGCACCATCTCTTTTGCCGTCCGCAGGTTGACACGCCGTGGTTTTTCCGCCGCGCCGACCCCTATGATCGCTGTGACTTTGGCGTGGGTGGTGCTGACGGGAAGTCCCAGCAGGGAGGCGGTCAGTAGCGATAATGCCGCTCCTAAATCTGCACAGAAACCGGTTCGCGGCGTTAGGTCGGTAATGCCGGAACCCACGGAGTCAATGATCTTTTTGCCGCCCATAGCGGTGCCAAGCGCCATCACCGTAGCGCAAAGGAGGGTGAGCCAAAGGGGGATGGGAAAGCCTTTTACCCCGGAAGAGGAAGCCGCAGTGCCGGAAGCTAAGTGAACGCCCAACAGGAAAACGCCCATGAATTTTTGACCGTCCTGGGCGCCGTGCATGAACGCTGTGGCGGCGGCTCCCACAATCTGGGCTCGCCGAAAGAATTGAGGGCGAGGGAGAGCAGGGGACACCACCCGGGCACATAAGAAACCCAGCAAGAAAGCAAGCACGACGCTTAGAATCATCCCGATCAGTACGCTCCGCCACGCCTTGCCGCTGACCCCGGAGAGGTTTCCGTGAAGGGCCACCGCAGCGCCCGTAAGCCCTGCAATCAGCGCGTGACTTTCACTGGTGGGAATGCCAAAAGCCCAAGCGGCAATGGACCACACCACAATGGCCACCAGCGCGGCGCAAAGGGCCACGGAAGCGTTTTGGGTGTTGGTACCGAAATCGACCATATTGTAAATGGTAAAAGCTACGAAAGGGTTTAACGCCGTCATGGTCAGTGCGCCCAGCAGGTTCATCAGCGCGGCCATGGCGATGGCGGGGCGCAGGCCCATGGATTTAGTGGCCACACAGGTGGCAATGGCATTGGGGGCGTCGGTCCAGCCGTTCACGAAAATAACGCCCAGGGTGAGCAGGATGGTAATTGTGAGGGACAAGGGGGAACATCTCCTTTTATTGTCAATATATGCCGGGATGGGGGTAAAATGCACAGGATTTGTCTTGACTTTGAGGGCGGGGAATTGTACAATAGACTTTGTGATATTTTTGTGACCGAAAGATCCGGAAAGGCAGCAGTACCATGAGCAAATTGGGTTTTGACAGCGAACTTTATATGCAGAAGCAAACGGAACAAATTTTGGAGCGGATTTCCAAATTTGATAATAAATTGTACCTGGAATTCGGCGGGAAGATTTTTGATGATTTTCATGCAGCACGGGTGCTTCCGGGCTTCGATGCCAACGGAAAGATTAAACTGTTACATAAGCTCAGAGAACAAGCTGAAGTGATTATTTGCGTCAATGCTGCAGACATTGAGAAGAACAAAGTGCGCGCCGATATCGGTGTTACTTATGATATGGAAGTACTCCGTCTGATCGGCTTGATTTCCAAAATGGATATTTTGGTCAGTGCGGTTGTGATTACACAGTATACCGGCCAGCAAGGAATTGAAGCCTTCCAGGCAAGACTGGATATGATCGGTATTCGCCATTATATTCACAGACCGATTAAAGACTATCCGGCAAACATCAACGTAATCGTCAGCGATGAAGGGTACGGCAAGAACGATTTTATCGAAACTACCCGTCCTTTGGTGGTGGTAACGGCACCGGGGCCGGGCAGCGGCAAACTGGCGACTTGTTTGTCTCAAATGTATCATGAACACAAGCAAGGCCGTATGGCAGGATACGCCAAGTTTGAAACGTTCCCCATTTGGAATTTGCCTTTGAAACATCCGGTGAATCTGGCTTACGAGGCAGCGACTGCGGATTTGCAGGATGTGAATATGATCGATCCCTTCCATTTAGAAGCCTACGGCGTATCGACGGTAAACTACAACCGTGACGTAGAGGCTTTTCCGGTACTTCGGACAATTCTGACCCGCATTACCGGCGATGCCAATTTCTACCGTTCGCCTACAGATATGGGCGTGAATATGGCGGGCTACTGTATTGTAGATGACGCAGTCGTGCGGGAAGCGTCTTGCCAGGAGATTATTCGCCGCTATTACAAGACTGCCGCCGCTTGCAAGTTAGGCGGGGAGAAGACGGAGACCTTAGAAAAGATCGGTGTCATTATGCAGCAACTGGAGCTTGAACCGGAAGATCGGAAGACCGTGCCTGTGGCCCGGGAGAAACTGCTTGCCTCCGGCAAACCTTCTGCTGCTATCGAACTGAAAGACGGCCGGGTTGTAACGGGACGTATGACGGCTTTAACCAGCGCCACAGCAAGTACCGTGCTCAATGCCATTAAAGTATTGGCAGGGTTAGATGATGATATTTTGCTGATTTCCCCCACGATTCTGGAGCCCATTTTGAAGTTGAAATCTGAAATTTTGGGCAGCGCCAGCCCGGTGCTGAAACTGGACGACGTACTCATTGCCCTTTCCATTTGTGCGGTTACCAATCCTACGGTGCAGGAAGCGTTGAACTGTGTGGAACAGCTCAAGGGCTGCGATTTCCATTCGACCCAGTTGCTTCGAAGCGGCGACGAAGGAACTTTGCGTAAAATGGGTATTCAACTGACCTGCGAACCCAAGTTCCCTGAGAAAGATTTTATGATTTAATTTGAATATGACGCGAAATTTTGGGCGCATAGAGAATTTTTTCTCCATGCGCCCAATTTTTGGTCGTATACGAAAAATTTTCGCTATACGCCCAATTTTATTTTTCCAAAAACAATCGCAGCACCCTGATGGAGTTGCCTGCGGCCATTTGTTTGAAGGTTTCGTAGTCCATTTGGGGTGCGTTCGTATCATACGAGTCGGAAATGGCACGAAGTACGGCAAAAGGAACACTGTTTACGTAAGCTACGTGTCCAATAGCGGCGCCTTCCATTTCGCAAGCAATCGCGCCGAAGGTGCTGCGCAGCCATTCTTTCTTGTCATGATCTCCAATAAATTGGTCGCCGGACACAATGACACCGGTTTCCACCGTAAGACCGCAAGAAACGGCGGCTTCTGCAAGTTTGGCAGAAGCATCCACGTCCGCAGGCAGCTTAATTAAATTAATACCGGAAAGCATCCCTACGGGATCGCCCAATATGGACGTGTCCATATCGTGCTGCACCACACAAGAAGCGATGGCAATGTTGCCAACGGAAAGGCCGGTGGAAAGGGAACCGGCAACACCTACGTTCAAAAGTAAATCCGGTTTCCAAGTAAGAATCATCGTCTGGGCACAAATAGCAGCAAATACTTTGCCGATGCCGCAAACGGCCACCACGCAGGGAACACCTTTCAAAGTGCCTTCTGAATAGCGTACACCGCTGATCACTACGTCTTGACGGTCTTTCATTAAACTGCGAATGGCTTCAATTTCTACGTCCATTGCACCGATAATACCAATCATTTTACAAATCCTCCTTCGTAGGGTACGCAAACGTTACGGGGCGGCGATCCAGAACCTCTAAATAACGGGCCGCCTCCTTTTGTCCCAATGCTAAATCTAAATTCCGGTAATTGCCGCATTCAATATCGCTCTTGCCGAATACCTCGCCTTGGTGGTTCAAAATTTGTCCCAGCACAAGACGGATGGTTTCTAAAACACGGGTGTTGTCCGGAAGTTTCCCATCTTTGCCTCGCATCAATAGATAGAATCCGGTTTGGCAGCCCATAGGACCAAAATAGACCACGGAAGACGCCATAGGGGAATTGCGCACGTACGTGGCAAACAAATGTTCAAATGTATGCATGGTGGCATTGTCCATTACGTCGCCTGTGTTGGGCTTTCGGGTGCGCAGATCGTAAGTGGTGATGTCACCGTCGGTCATGGAGATGTAAAGCCCGGGCTCCATAATGCGGTGGTCAACGGTAAAACTTTGAATTTTTCTGATTTCAGACATCATTCGTTCCTCCTGAGTGCTTGAAAGAATTCCTGTAAAATGGCGGTACATTCTTCCTTGAGTATAAAGGAATAAACCTTGACACTTTCCGGAAGCAAGTTCCAAACGGAGCCGCAGGCCCCTTCGTTTACGTCCGGTGCGCCGAAGTATACGGCATCTAAACGGGAACCGCGAATGGCGCCGGCGCACATAGGGCAGGGCTCTAAGGTAACGTACAAAGAACATCCATCCAGCCGCCAGTCTCCTAAAGCACGGCAAGCATTCTCAATGGCGTTGATCTCGGCGTGGCCTGTAGCACAGTCGGAAATCTCTCGGGTGTTGTGGCCTTTGGCAATCACTTGGCCATCTCGCACGATGATGCAACCTACAGGAATATCTTCCGGTAAGCTTTTTTTTGCCTCTTCGATGGCCATAGCCATAAACTGCCCTATATCTGCCATATTTTCGTTACACCGCCGTATTATTATAAGAACATTCCAGATAAATTTCGGTTGTGAACCGCCTTTAACTGTGTTATTATTATAAAGTATTGGCGTTTTGAACGCAACTGCATTATGAAAGGATTTCTTGGTTATGGTAGAGTGGCAGGAGAAAGGGAAAGACGAACCGTATACCTTTGAAGATTTATACCGTTTGATTGAACTGCTCCGTTCTCCCGGGGGATGTCCGTGGGATCGGGAACAGACCCATGCCTCTTTGATTAAACCTATGATTGAGGAAGCCTATGAGACGGTGGACGCCATTGAGAAAGAAAGCCGGGAGAAACTTTGCGAGGAGCTAGGGGACGTACTGCTTCAGGTGATTTTCCACTCCATTATTGCGGAGGAAGAAGGGGCTTTTCAGTTTAACGATATTACGGATGGCTGTACCCGGAAGATGCTGTTCCGCCATTCTCACGTGTTTGGGGAGGACGTGGCAAATACAGCGGGCGAGGTACTGGACAACTGGGACAAGCGTAAGCAAGTCGAGAAAGGCTTCCATTCTTTGGAAGAAGAACTGCGGGATATTCCGCAAGTCTTGCCGGCGCTGATGCGGGCTGCAAAAGTTGCCAAGAAGATTCGAAAGAATCAGCCTGAGGCGGCGGTGCCCCATGCAAGCGGCGTTCCGGAGGCATTTTACGATGCCCAAGAAGCAGGACGATATTTGTACGAAGTTGCCCGGATCTGTGAACAAAGCGGAATTGATCCGGAACTTGCCTTGAAGGCGTATATTGAGAAGGAGATTTTGGCATGAGAATTGACAAATTCTTAAAGGTTTCCAGAGTGATTAAACGGCGCACGGTTGCCAATGAAGCTTGCGATGCGGGCCGTGTGACCATTAACGGCCGCCCGGCGAAAGCCAGTGCGGAAGTACACGTAGGAGACGTTGTGGAAATCGGATTCGGATCCGGCAAGACGAAATTTGAAATTCTTCGGGTTTCGGAAACTGTGCGGAAAGACGATGCGAAAGAAATGTACCGGTTATTGACCGAATAATAGAAAGAAGAGGGAGACAGATGAACAAGAAAAAATGGATTGCCCTGATTGTTGCTTGCTTGATGGTTGTGACTGTTTTGGTCGGTTGCAGCGGGAAAGAGAAAGTTGCAGCAAAAGTAAACGGAATGGCGATTACCCGCCCGATTTTTGCGGCGCTTTACACCATGGAAGTACAGCAATTGATAGAAGAGGCACCGGAGGGAATTTCTTTTGATAAGATGCCCAAACCGGAATTTATTGACGATCTGAAGAAGGCGAAGAATGCAGAAGGTAAATCCTATTACGATCAACTGATTGAGGATACGCTGGAACAGTGCCAGATATTCGTTGCAAATGTTCAGCTTGGTAAGAAGAGCAAAGAATGGCCCACCAAGAAAGAAATCGAGGAAGAGAAGAACGATATTCAGGTGGAATTGGAAGAATATGCATCGTACAATCAACAGGAAGACGTGGATATGTTCTGTATTGCAGTAACCGGTCTTCCTATGAAAGATTATTTGGAATTTGCTGCACTTAGCATGGGCCTGAACGCTTACAACGAAGCGAAGATGGACGCTATGAAAGTGGAAGATTCGGATCTTCGCACGTTTTTTGATGCGCACTTGGAAGATTATGAAGCATTGTGCGTTCGCACCGTTCGCGTTCGGCACAGTTTATTTATGACGGAGGGGTTGACGGAGGACGAACTGACCGCATTAAAGGCGGAAGTAGACGGTTACGTGGCTGCCTACAAGAACGGAACCATGACGATGGATGAAATCGTAGCGCTTTCCGATGACGTAGACCAAGAGGGCAAACCCAATGAGGATGGTTATTATGACGTAACGGAGAATTCTAATTTTGTGGAAGAATTCTTGGACTGGGCTATGGAACAAGATACGGTTACGGATACGTTGGACGTTGTTGAAACGGAATACGGCTATCACATTATGAAATGTGAGAAAATCTGGACGTTGGGTTTTGATGACGCTTCGGTAAAGGACGTAGTTGACCTGGATTACAGAGCTGTGATGTTGGAGCAAGAACTGAAAGATTTAACCACGGAGAAGAAGTACGCAATCAAAAATCGAGACAATAAAGTCATTGACTCTTTTGTTCGTCAGGTGCTTACCGGAAATTATGAGGGATCCAATCCTTTGCCCCAATCTTCTGCAACACCTGCACCGGAGGATGCAAAAGCTTCCGAAACGTACGTAGGTACGATCGGTGAAACCAAGTTGTGGAGTTCGGACTATATGTATTTCTTTACCAATGCATTTGCGGAAATCGTGCTTCCGGACTATACGACGGATGAGGATCTTTCTCAACAAGAAAAGTATGATGCGCTGCTTGCGTTGTTGGAGAAACCTTATAAGAATGAAGGCGTCACGTATTTAGAGAAATGCAAGACCCACGCAGTGGAACTTTACCGCCAGTTTATGATTACCTACGGCGCGGCTATGGGAGAACGTGAACCGCTTACAGATAAAGAACTTGCTTCCCTGGATAGCGAAGTGGATACGTTTATCAATCAGTATTTATCCTATCAAGGTGCCAGCCTGGGACTTGAAACGCGAGATGAAGCTACAGACTATTTGATTAGTATGAACGTGAATGAATATAAGCGTTTCAATCGTTTGCAACACGTAGTCTCCGAATATTCCGAGAAGAAAATGGAAGCAATGAAGCCTTCTCAAGAAGATCTTCGGAATTATTACAATCAAAATAAAGATGATTTCCGCATTGTTACGGTGCGCCATATTTATTTGTCTTTATTAGATGAGGACGGCAAAGCTATTTCTGCGGACAAGAAGGCTACCGTTACTGCTGTAGCAAACCAATTGGTGCAAAAGATTAAAGACGGTGACAGCCCCGAGCTTTTGGTGGAGGCATGGTCTGAAAGTGAAGAAGCACCTTATGATCTTGGTTTGGTAGACTTGCGGGTCGGCAACCAAGATTTAGATGAGGATATTGTGAAGTGGGCGGTTCAGCAAACTGCCATTGGCAAGAACGTAGTTAAATTGTTTGAAACGAAATCCGGTTATGAAATTGTTGTTGTGGAAGGTATTTTGGAGTACAATACCCAGCAGGGTATTACGGCAAGTTCCGGTACGACGGCGGATTCGCTGAAAGAGGCTGTGACGACTGCATACAAGAATGCGGAGTTAAAGAAATTGGTAGACGATTTGGTGGCAGCTTCTGATTTGAAGGTTGAAAATTTAAACCAGGAAGCGATTCAGGCCGTAGTGGACGAGTATTTGGAATTCGATCCTTCTGAAACCGAGACGGAGGACGAGAAATAATTTATGGCACAGACGGAGAAGACACAAATGCGACGCCTGCTTAGCCTTACCCGTAAAGCGGTGCAGGAATATGATTTGATCCAAGAAGGGGATCGGGTTTGTGTCGGACTGTCCGGAGGAAAAGACAGTATGACGTTGCTGGCGGTGCTGGTACAGTTGCAACGTTTTTACCCGAAGAAGTTTGAACTGAAGGCGGTCCATGTATCCTTAGGTTTTGAGGGCATGGACCTTACGCCTATGCAGGAATTCTGTGCGAAACTGAATGTTCCTTTGGAAATTGCGGATGCCCAGATTGCCAAGATTGTTTTTGACATTCGGAAAGAACCCAATCCCTGCGCTTTGTGTGCCAATTTACGCCGCGGTGCCGTCAACGATTACGCAGGAAGAATGGGGTGTAACGTGGTGGCCCTTGCCCATCACAGAGACGATATTATTGAAACGGCTTTGATGAGTTTGTTCTTTGAGGGACGGTTCTATTGCTTTGAACCTAAGACTTGGCTGGATCGTGCCGGTGTGCGGGTAATACGTCCATTCCTTTATTTAGAAGAGAAGGAAATTAAACGGTACCAGACGCTGGCAGACGTGCCGGTAGTTCACAATCCTTGTCCGATGGATCGGGAGAGTGAACGGGCGAGGGTAAAGAACCTTCTAAATGAACTTCCTTATGATAAAGAGATGCTTCGCACCAATATTTTTGGTGCCGTGAGAAGGGGCGTTTGGCAACCGCCGGACTGTCCGCCGATGCCTCGAAGAAAAAGTGAAAAAAGGGGTTGACTTTTTCTAAAGTCTGTCGTACAATACTGTTCGTTGTCCGCGTGATGCGGATGATTATGCGCCCGTAGCTCAACTGGATAGAGCGTCTGGCTACGGACCAGAAGGTTGTGGATTCGAGCTCTGCCGGGCGCGCCATTAAGAAGAAGCCTTGTAAACGATTGGGTTTACAAGGTTTTTTTGTTTGCTTTTTGTTTTTTCTGTGTTAAAATGAAGATGATGTAACTATTCTTTTGAGGGGAGTTCCTATGAACACTGGATTATTAACGTTCCTATTATTTATTCCATTTTTGTTGGTGGCTTTGGTTGTGGGTTTGATTTACTTCCGCTCCGGTTACAAAAGAGGACTTTGGAGAGCTTTAATCTCTTTGGGTGCTACGGTGGTGGCTACGGTGATTTCTTTGCTCTTGGCAAATTTGATTGCGGGACTGCTTTCCGGTACCATTGCCGGTTTGGTTCCGGATTCCGTCTTTAACGCCATGGGCGTCATCAAGGGATTGGCGAAGAGTATGCTGACCGGAATTGTGCAAGATGTTTTGTCTATGGTGCTTTTTGGATTCTTTTTACTGCTCTTCTTGATTATCCTGAAGATTGTCGCCAACCGCGTGTGTCCTACAAAATTGCAAGTTGAGAAGAAAGCCTTTAAGTGGGGCGGTTTAGGCGTTCGCGCCGTGGATACGGTTGTAGTCACGTTGCTTATTTTACTGCCGCTCTATGGTACGATGGCTACGTACATTACGCCGGCCGCAAAGGTTGCGGGAATGGCTTTTGGAAACGATTCCAAAGTAGTTTCCGTATTAAACAGCGTAGCCAAGCATCCGGTTGTTAATATGTACAAAGCAGGTCCTGCCCATTGGGTCTATGACGGCTTGACCGGTTTCAACGTTGGCGAGGCAGAATTGGATTTGCCGGAGATCGCAGAGTCTGTAGACGTTACGATGCAGAAATTGAATAAATTCAAGAATGCAACTACCGGTAAAGAACGTATGCAGGCGGGCAAAGAACTGGTGGATCACCTGAAGGATAACGTTGCCAATGAAGACTGGTTCTATGAAGTCGCAAAAGAGGCAAGTAAAGAGTTTGAAAAGCAGTTGAAAGAAGCGGCTACGCCGGAAGAAGCGCAGCAAGCACAACTGTACTTAGACCTTTTCTCTGCACCGAAAGATGAGTTTAAGAGCTGTATTGAACGACTTTTAGAATTTGTTTCTTATGCTATGGACAGCGAATTTGTGGATTTCGTGGAAGAGTCTGACTATGAGATCTTAACGGATAAATTCTATGAAGAATTTGGAGATACGTTAAACCATGGTCCTCAAACGCTTTCTATCAAGAAGATGATCTTGATTTCTGCAGCGGAGAAAATGTTCCGTGCACAGTATGACGCACAGGGCATTCCCGTGGACGGAGATGCAATCAATCAAGCGGCTACGGATTTTGTAGAGCAATATTTGCAGGACAAAAAGCTTTCTGCGGAGGAACAAAAGCAAGAAGGAAAAGCCATTACGATTCTGTTCTTTGAGTCCAATCCTTTGGCAATCGCAGAGGGATTTGCACGGCATCCTTTGTTTGGCTATGCCGCCGTAGAGCCGTTTATTACCAATGATTTCTTGGCGACAGCCCTGGCGGACGGCGAAGAAGTCATCCAAGTAAAAATGCTGCTGGATATGAACCCTGCCATTCGGCAAGGCATCCTGGATCAGTTAAAGGCTTGCAAGACGGCACCGATTTCAAAAGAATTGATCCGTGACAAAGCGGAACTTTTGATTCAACAGGGCAATAAATAACTTACTTTTTTACGTAAAACACTATTGACAATTTGCCGGTATCGTGGTATCTTTGAGAAGATAAATCTTTAAGGCGGTACTGTGATACCGGCAAGGTTGTTTGAATAGAGAAAGTGACAGGGATACAGAGCATCGCTTGTATCGGCTTTTTGTGAGAACCAATCTTGTTGACAGTATGCCGTCAGCAAGATTTTTTGTTGTGTGGAAGGGAAGCATTTTACAATGAGAACGCGTTACACAAAACAAAATAAGGGTTTATGGAGTTGTGATTGACACCGGTTTTGGAAGGCATTTTTCTCTTCCAATAGCCGGTTTTTTTATGGAGTAAGGAGGCAGATCTCATGGCAAAGAGAACAGACATTAAGAAGGTTTTGATTATTGGTTCCGGACCCATCGTCATCGGACAGGCAGCGGAGTTTGACTATGCGGGTACCCAGGCGTACTTAGCCCTTAAAGAGGAAGGGTACGAAGTGGTACTTTGTAACTCCAACCCTGCGACCATTATGACGGACACCACCATTGCGGACAAGGTGTATATGGAGCCCTTGACGTTAGAATACATTGCAAAGATTCTTCGCTATGAGCGTCCCGATGCCATTGTTCCGGGAATCGGCGGACAGACCGGTTTGAACCTGGCAATGCAGTTAGAGAAGAAAGGCATTTTGAAAGAGTGCGGCGTTGAACTTTTGGGTACCAGCAGCGAAAGTATTGAGCGGGCAGAGGACCGTGAGCTGTTTAAAGAACTGTGCCAGTCCATTGGTGAGCCTACCATTCCTTCTCAAATTACTTACTCCTTAGAAGAAGCCAAGGAAGCTGCCAAAGCCATTGGCTATCCGGTCGTCCTTCGTCCTGCTTTCACCTTAGGCGGTACCGGCGGCGGTTTTGCGTACAATGAAGCAGAACTGATTGAAGTGGGGATGAACGCTTTCAAATTATCTCCTGTACACCAGGTTTTGATTGAGAAGAGCGTAAAGGGCTACAAAGAAATTGAATTCGAAGTTATGCGGGACTCCAACGATCACGCCATTACCATTTGCGGCATGGAGAACGTAGATCCCGTTGGCGTTCACACCGGTGACTCTATCGTAGTGGCGCCTATTATGACCTTGAGCGATCACGATCAAAAGATGCTCAATGACAGTGCTATTAAGATTATTCGGGAACTGAAGATCGAAGGCGGCTGTAACGTACAGTTTGCACTGAATCCAAATTCCAGCGAGTACTTCTTAATTGAAGTAAACCCCAGAGTTTCCCGTTCCTCTGCACTGGCCTCTAAAGCCAGCGGTTACCCCATCGCAAGAGTGACCGCCAAGATCGCTGTGGGCATGGCTTTGGAAGATATTTCCATTGCTAACACCAACGCGGCATTCGAGCCGGCTTTGGATTACGTCATTGCCAAATTCCCCAGATTCCCCTTTGATAAGTTTGCAACGGCGCAGAATACGTTGGGAACCCAAATGAAGGCAACCGGTGAGATTATGGGAATCGGTTCTTCTTTGGAAGAATGTATGCTGAAATCCGTTCGTTCTTTGGAAACGGGCGCACAGCATTTTTACCTGCCCAAATTCACACCGTACACAGAAGCAGAACTCTTTGATTATATCCAAGAATTCAGAGACGACTCCATCTTTGCGGTAGCGGAACTTATGCGTCGGGGCGTCAGCGTAGAGAAGCTGCATGAAATCACCAAGATTACCGCTTACTTCTTAGAAGCCATTCAGCGCATCGTGCTGAAGGAAAATGAAATTAAGGCGAAACCCGGAGACTTGACTGTGCTGAAAGAAGCCAAGAAAATGGGCTTTGGTGACTGGTATATTTCCAAATTGTGGGATATGAAAGAAATTGACGTGTACAATTTGCGGAAAGCAAACGGTATTTTCCCTATTTACAGAATGGTGGATACGTGCCACACCAATGCGTACATTCCGTATTTCTACTCTTCTTACGAAGGCACCAACGCCTCCATTTTAACCGATAAGAAGAAAATCGTGGTACTGGGCGCAGGTCCCATCCGTATCGGTCAGGGCGTAGAGTTCGACTACTCCACGGTACACGCAGTAACCACCATTAAGAACTCCGGTTACGAAGCGATCATTATCAACAACAACCCGGAGACGGTTTCTACGGACTACACCACGGCGGACAAGCTGTACTTTGAGCCTTTGACGCCGGAAGACGTTATGAATATTATCGAATTTGAAAAGCCGGAGGGCGTTATTGCGTCCCTGGGCGGTCAGACGGCTATCAACCTTGCAGAGCCTTTGCGGGCGCGGGGTGTAAAAATCATCGGCACCGACTGTCTGGCAATCGAGCGTGCGGAGAACCGGGACAGCTTTGAGAAAGTCCTGGAAGACTTGAAGATTCCTCAACCCAAAGGCAAAGCCGTTACTAAGATTGAAGACGGTATTCGGGCAGCCGCTGAAATCGGTTACCCCGTACTGGTTCGCCCCAGCTTCGTACTTGGCGGAAGAGCGATGCAGATCGTAGGCAACGAAGAACAACTTCGCCACTACTTAAAGACCGCCGTTGAAATCGATGAAGACAAGCCGGTATTGGTGGATAAGTACATTCAAGGTAAAGAAGTGGAAGTAGACGCCATTTGTGACGGCCACGACGTGTTTGTCCCCGGTATTATGGAATTGATTGAGCGTACCGGCGTACACAGCGGCGACTCTATCAGCGTTTATCCGACTTTCAGCGTATCCGATAAGGTGCGGGGCACCATTTTACAGTATGCCAAGAAACTGGGCTTGGGCATTGGTATCGTGGGTCTTTACAACATCCAGTTTATTGTGGATGAGAAGGACGACGTATACGTCATCGAAGTAAACCCCAGATCCTCCAGAACCGTGCCGTTCCTGTCTAAAGCAACGGGATATAGCCTGGCAGATATTGCAACGGAAGTTATCCTTGGCAAGAGTCTCAAAGAGCAGGGCATCTTCCACATTTATCCGGAAGAGAAGAAGCGTTGGTACGTAAAGGTACCCGTATTCTCCTTTAACAAGATCAGAGGCTTGGATGCCTACTTGTCTCCTGAAATGAAATCTACGGGAGAGGCCATTGGTTACGACGATAAGTTGAACCGGGCTTTGTACAAGGCTTTGCAGGCTTCCGGTATGCACTTGCAGAACTACGGCACTATCCTTGCCACCATCGCAGATAAAGACAAAGAAGAAGCGCTTCCGCTGATGCGCCGTTTCTACAACCTGGGCTTTAACATTGAAGCCACGGAGGGTACCGCCGCATTCCTTCGGGAGAACGGTATTCGCACCCGTGTGTTGGGTAAGATCGGCGACGGCAGCGAGGATATTCCGGAGGCTATTCGCCAAGGTCATATCGCCTATGTCATCAACACCAAGGACATCGGTTCTGCCGGCCAGTACAGCGACGGTTTCGAAATTCGCCGCAACGCAACGGAGAACAACGTGACCTTGTTTACGGCCTTGGATACGGTAAAAGTTCTCTTGGACGTATTGGAAGAAACTACTTTGACAATTTCTACCATTGATGCGTGATTGGAGCCTGTTTTTACCTTGACAAAAGGGCGATAATATGCTATTTTTGTTAAGTCAATTTAATACCGTTCTTCGCGACTGACGGATTTGTGGAGCACCACAGCGAAACGAAGAACGAAGCGGCGCGTAGGGCACCGCATTCTGCCGACCGTCTGGGTACATTTTACAGAAGATAAAATCGAGTAAGTGTACCCTTTTTCTATTTTTATAAAGGTTTTTGGAGGAGGTTATCCGATGAAGAAAATTGGTATTGTCATGGGAAGCGACAGCGATCTGCCCATCATTCGGAAGGCAACAGACATGCTGACTAAGTTAGAAATTCCCTTTGAGGTTCACGTATATTCCGCCCACCGCACGCCGGATGAGGCGAGAGATTTTGCGAGAAATGCCCGGAAGAACGGTTTCGGCGTATTGATTGCGGCAGCCGGTATGGCGGCTCATTTAGCAGGTGCGATTGCTGCCAATACGACGCTTCCGGTGATCGGTATTCCCTGTAAGTCTTCTAATTTAGACGGTATGGATGCTCTGCTTGCTACGGTGCAGATGCCAACCGGCATTCCCGTTGCCACCGTTGCCATTAACGGAGGCGCCAATGCAGCCCTTTTGGCAGCACAAATCTTGGCAGTAAGCGACAGCGAACTTGCAGAAAAATTAGACAAGAAGCGGATTTCCGACGCTCAAGCTGTGCTTGCGAAAGACGCGGGGATCATGGAACAATTACAAAACGGTTAAGTTAGTTTAATTATATTTACGAACATTCGAGAAGGAGACGAGCATTATGGAGAAGAAACTGGTTTACACAGGAAAGACGAAAGACGTTTTCGCATTGGACAACGGAAATTATTTGTTAAAGTTTAAGGATGATTGCACCGGTAAAGACGGTGTGTTTGATCCCGGTGAGAATTCTGTAGGACTTACCATTGACGGTGTAGGTGACGTAAACCTTCGCATGTCCATTTATTTCTTTGAGAAAGTAAACGCTGCCGGTATTAAGACGCATTACGTAAGTGCAGACCTTGTCAATACTACTATGGAAGTACTTCCTGCAAAAGTTTTCGGTAAAGGTTTGGAAGTTATTTGCCGCCATAAGGCAGTAGGCAGTTTCTATCGCCGTTACAGCGACTACATTGAAGAAGGTGCAGATCTTCCCGCATACGTAGAGATGACCTTTAAGAATGACGCGAAGGGCGATCCCTTGGTTACCAAAGACGGTTTGGTTGACCTTGGGGTGATGACTTCCAAGCAGTACGACGATATGAAGGAAATGACCCAGAAGATTACGCAGATCGTTGCAGACGACTTGAAAGAGAAGGGCTTGATTCTCTACGATATTAAGTTTGAATTCGGTTACGATTCCGAGGGCAACGTAATGCTCATCGATGAAATTGCTTCCGGCAATATGCGTGTGTACAAAGACGGTCAGTACATTGATCCGATGACACTTTCCGAATTGTTCTTTGCATAAGACACAATCAACGACGACAAAGAAAGGGACGTTGCAATGGGCGGTTTTTTTGGAGCCACATCCAAGCACGATTGTTTGGCTGACGTGTTCTTCGGTACGGATTTCCATTCACACTTGGGAACCAAGCGGGGAGGTATGGCAGCCTACGATAAAGAAATAGGTCTGCAACGGGAAATTCACAATATTGAGAATTCCCCGTTCCGGACAAAATTTGAACACGTATTTGAGGATATGCAGGGGACTTCTGCAATTGGCTGTATCAGCGATTCTGATCCCCAGCCTTTGATTATTCATTCGAAATTAGGGACCTTCGCACTGTGTACCATTGGTGTGATTAACAATGCCGATACCTTGATTCAGCAGTATTTATCCGGTAGTTCCGGCCATTTTAACGCGATGACCGGCGGCATTGTAAATTCTACGGAATTGGTAGCCGCACTCATTGGACAGAAGAGCACGTTCTGCGAGGGGATTCGGTTTGCCCAAGAAGTCATTGACGGAACCTGTTCTATCTTGATTTTAAAGAATAACGGACACTTGATTGCCGCTCGCGATCGGGTAGGTCGTCTTCCGGTGTTGGTGGGCAAGAGTGAGGAAGGTTACTGCGTATCTTTTGAATCTTTTGCAGCTACTAAATTGGGCTACGAAATGGTGCGGGAATTAGGCCCTGCTGAAATCGTGGAAATTACCTCGGAGGGAATTTCCCAACTGGCTGCGCCGGGAGAGGAACTGCGTATCTGCGCCTTCCTGTGGTCTTATTACGGCTATCCTACATCCACTTATGAAGGCATCAATGTGGAGTCTATGCGTTGCCGCAACGGTGAAATTATGGCGGAGAACGACGCGATTTTGCAGAATGCAGAGGAATTGGACTCTGTGTGTGGCGTGCCGGATTCCGGTATTCCCCACGCGATTGGCTATGCCAATAAAAGCCATACGCCTTTTGCCAGACCTTTCATTAAGTATACCCCCACTTGGTCCAGAAGTTTCATGTCTTCTAAACAGGCAGAGCGGGCGAAAGTGGCTAAGATGAAATTAATCCCGGTACACGAGTTGATTCAAGACAAGAATTTGTTATTTGTAGATGACTCTATTGTGCGGGGCACGCAGTTAAAGGAAACCGTAGATTTCCTTTATGATAACGGTGCGAAATCCGTACACATGCGGTCGGCTTGTCCGCCGATTATGTACGGTTGTAAATATTTGAATTTCTCCCGAAACACCAATGACATGGATTTAATCGCGCGGCGCGTGATTATGGAATTGGAAGGGGAGGAAGGTTTCAAATATTTGGAGGAGTATTCCGACGGCACTACGGAGCGGGGTAAGAATCTTCGAAAAGCCATTTGTGATAAATTCAAGTTTGCCTCTTTGGAATTCCAGACTTTGGAAGGCATCATAAAGGCAATCGGAATAGAACCTTGTAAACTTTGTACATATTGTTGGAGCGGAAAGGAGTAAACAACATGCATTCACAATCTCAATCTGAAAGTTACGCAAAGGCCGGTGTAGATATTACTGCCGGATACAGAGCCGTAGAGCTGATGAAACAACATATCGCCCGTACTATGACCAGCGGCGTATGTTCCGACGTAGGCGGATTCGGCGGCTTATTTGAATTAGATATTACGGGGATGACCCGTCCCGTATTGGTAAGCGGTACGGACGGCGTAGGAACCAAACTGAAATTGGCTTTCTTAATGGACAAGCACGATACCGTAGGTATTGACTGCGTAGCTATGTGCGTAAACGACATTATCTGTGTTGGTGCCAAGCCCTTGTTCTTCTTAGACTATATCGCCTGCGGTAAGAACGTACCGGAGCGCATCGCTGAAATCGTTAAAGGTGTCAGCGAAGGCTGCGTACAGTCCGGCTGTGCTTTAATCGGCGGCGAAACGGCTGAAATGCCCGGTTTCTATCCTGTGGACGAATACGACCTTGCCGGCTACTCTACAGGCGTTGTAGATAAATCCAAGATTATTGACAATAAGACCATGCAGCCCGGCGACGTGATCATTGCCCTTCCTTCCAGCGGCGTGCACTCCAACGGTTTCTCTTTGGTCAGAAAAGTATTTGACGTAGAGAACCGGGATTTAAAGGCACCGGTTGAAGCTTTGGGCGGCAAGTCCATCGGCGAGACCCTTTTGACGCCCACCAAGATTTACGTAAAGCCTGTTCTGGCACTTTTGGAAGCGGTCAAGGTAAAAGGCATTTCTCACATCACCGGCGGTGGCTTCTACGAGAATATTCCCAGAAGCATTCCGGAAGGTTTGGGCGCTGTGATCGACCGCAAGGCTGTTAAGGTTCTGCCGATCTTTGAATTGATTGCAAAAGAAGGCAATATTCCGGAAAGAGATATGTTCAACACCTTCAATATGGGCGTTGGTATGAGCATTGTGGTTGCCAAAGAAGATGCGGACAAGGCGCTTGCAATTTTGAAAGAGAAAGGCGAAGATCCGTACGTTATCGGCGAAATCGTTGCTTCTGATGAGAAGATTGTGATTCAGGACTAAGAAAGGATTGCAGACACTATGAACGTATATGAAATCAGTTCGGTCCAAGACCGTATTCGCGGCAATTCTTACGTAGGCCGCGGCATTGTAATCGGTAAGACGGAAGACGGCAAGAAGGCTTGCTCCGCTTACTTTATTATGGGCAGAAGTGCCAACAGCCGGAACCGCGTATTTGCAAAACACGACGGCGCTATTTTTACAGAGCCTTTTGACGTATCCAAAGTAGAAGATCCCAGTTTGATCATCTATGCGGCTGTTCGGGAACACGAGAATAAATTGATCGTTACCAACGGCAACCAAACGGATACCATTTACGAATTTATTCAAAAAGGGGAGTCCTTTGAGGCGGCGCTTCGCACCCGGGAATTTGAACCGGATGCGCCCAACTTCACGCCCCGTATCAGCGGTATGATTACCTTTGAAAATCAGGATTTCACCTATGAAATGAGCATCTTAAAGAGTGCGGACGCCGTGGGCAGCGCTTGCAGCAGATACCATTTTACCTACCCGGCCCTTCCCGGCGTAGGCCATTTCATCCATACCTACGTGTGTGACGGAAATCCCATCCCTACGTTCCAAGGGGAGCCGGAGCGGGTAGCTATTCCCAATTGTATCGACGCTATGACCGACGCACTTTGGACGTCTTTGGATGAGGAGAACAAGATTTCTCTGTACGTTCGCTATACAGACCTGGAAACCGGCGCTGTGGAAGAGCGTATGATCAACAAGAACAATTAAGGAGGCTGCGGGTAAAATGAAAGAATTTGAACTGAAATACGGTTGCAACCCCAATCAGAAACCTTCTCGCATTTATATGCAGGACGGATCGGAGCTGCCCATTGAAATCTTAAACGGCCGTCCCGGATATATTAATTTCCTGGATGCTTTTAACAGCTGGCAGCTTGTAAAGGAACTGAAAGAAGCTTTGGGCCTTCCCGCTGTAACTTCTTTTAAGCACGTAAGTCCCACCTCTGCGGCGGTGGGTATTCCCTTGTCTGAAAAACTGAAGAAAGCCTGCTTTGTAGACGATATTGAAGGTTTGGATGAGTCTCCTTTGGCTTGCGCTTACGCAAGAGCAAGAGGCACGGACCGTATGTGTTCCTTCGGCGACTGGGTTGCCCTTTCCGACGTTTGCGACGTCACTACGGCGAAGATGATTGCCCGGGAAGTTTCCGACGGTGTGATTGCCCCCGGATACGAGCCGGAAGCCTTGGAAATCTTAAAAGGCAAGCGCAAAGGCGGGTACAATATCGTACAAATCGACCCGAATTACGTTCCGGAAGTGACGGAGCGCAAGCAGGTATTCGGTATTACCTTTGAGCAGGGAAGAAACAACTTTGTGATCGATCGGGCACTTTTGAGCAACGTGGTTACGGAGAACAAAGACCTGCCTGAATCTGCCGTTCGGGATTTGATCGTTGCTTTGATTACGTTGAAATATACCCAATCCAACTCCGTGTGCTACGCAGTAGACGGACAGGCTATCGGTGTAGGTGCCGGTCAGCAGTCCAGAATCCACTGTACGCGTTTGGCCGGGGGCAAAGCCGATACTTGGTTCTTGCGCCAACATGACAAGGTATTAAACTTGCCATTCAAAGATACCATTGGCAGACCGGATCGGGACAACGTAATTGACGGATATATCAATAAGAATGAAGAAGACGTTTGTGCAGACGGTGTGTGGGAGCGGTATTTTACCGAGAAACCCGAACCTTTGACGGAAGAGGAAGCCAAGGCTTACCTTGCTACCATCGAAGGCGTTGCGTTGGGCTCCGATGCATTCTTCCCGTTCTTTGATAATATTGAGCGTGCCAAGAAGAGCGGTGTTTCCTATATCGCACAGCCCGGCGGCTCTATTCGGGATGATTTAGTGATCGATTGTTGTAATAAATACGGTATGGCCATGGCCTTTACCGGTATGCGTTTGTTCCACCACTAATTAGGAGGTTAGACGATGGTTTATCGCGTTTTTGTTGAGAAGAAGAAAGAGTTAGCCAACGAAGCAAAATCTCTTTTGGGAGAGGCACGCAATCTGCTGGGCATTTCCGGTCTTACGGACGTGCGTGTGATCAACCGCTATGATGCAGAGAATATTCAGGAAGATTTGTTTGAATCTGCTAAGATTACCGTATTCTCTGAGCCTCAGTTGGATTTGGTAGGCGAGACATTGGATACAACCGGTGCGGCTTGCGTTTTTGCAGTAGAATTCCTGCCCGGTCAGTTTGACCAAAGAGCGGATTCTGCGGCACAATGTATTCAGATTATTTCCCAAGGGGAGCGCCCTGTGATTCGTACCGCAAAAGTATACGCTTTGTACGGCACTTTGTCCGAAAGCGACGTTGCCGAGATTAAGAAATACGTAATTAACCCGGTAGAAGCAAGAGAAGCGGCGCTGGAGAAGCCTGAAACCCTGGCTACTCAGTACGACATTCCTACGGAAGTGGCTGTGCTGGAAGGATTTACTAAATTGGACCGTGCCGGCCTTGAACAGTTTGTAAAGTCTTACGGTCTTGCGATGGATGCGGATGATATCGCATTCTGCCAGGATTATTTTAAGTCCGAAGACAGAGATCCTACCATTACGGAAATCCGTATGATCGATACGTACTGGTCTGACCACTGCCGTCATACCACCTTCTTAACGGTGATCGACGACGTGAAGTTTGAAGATGATTTGCTTCAGGCAGCTTATGAGGATTATTTGGAAACCCGCCGTGATCTTGGACGTACCAAGCCGGTTTGTTTGATGGATATTGCGACGCTGGCTGTGCGCTATTTGAAGAAACAGGGCAAGATGGACAAACTGGACGAGTCCGAGGAAATCAATGCTTGTACCGTGAAGATGGACGTTGAAGTGGACGGGGTAAAAGAGCCCTGGTTGTTACTATTTAAGAACGAGACCCACAACCACCCCACGGAAATTGAGCCTTTCGGCGGTGCGGCTACTTGTATCGGCGGTGCAATCCGCGATCCTTTGTCCGGTCGTTCCTACGTATACGGCGCTATGCGCGTAACCGGTGCGGCAGATCCTTTGAAGCCTGTTAGCGAAACCATTAAGGGTAAATTGCCCCAAAGAAAGATTGTGACCACAGCGGCTGCCGGTTATTCTTCCTACGGTAACCAGATCGGTCTTGCTACCGGTATTGTCGATGAAATTTATCACACCGGCTATGCGGCAAAACGTATGGAAATCGGTGCGGTAATTGCAGCAGCACCGGCTAAGAACGTACGCCGTGAGCGTCCTGCTCCGGGGGATATTGTCATTCTTCTTGGCGGAAGCACAGGTCGGGACGGTTGCGGCGGTGCTACCGGTTCTTCTAAATCCCACACAGCCCAGTCTTTGGAGACTTGCGGTGCGGAAGTACAGAAGGGTAACGCCCCTGAGGAAAGAAAACTTCAGCGTTTGTTCAGAAACGAAGAAGCAAGCCGTATGATCAAGCGTTGTAACGACTTCGGTGCCGGCGGTGTATCCGTTGCCATCGGTGAACTTGCAGACGGTCTTGAAATTGACTTAAATGCAGTGCCGAAGAAATACGAAGGTTTGGACGGCACGGAACTTGCGATCAGTGAATCCCAGGAGCGTATGGCTGTTGTGGTTGAGGCGAAAGACGTAGCCCGTTTCTTGGAACTTGCCGGTGAAGAAAACTTGCAGGCATGCCCGGTTGCGAAAGTTCAGGCAGATCCTCGTTTGGTGATGCATTGGAACGGCAAGAAGATTGTGGATATCAGCAGAGAGTTCTTAAACTCTAACGGTGCAGATAAGCATATTACCATTACGCCGGCTGCCCCTGCTATGAAAGCACAGCAGATTGAAGGCGGCTTCCAGGAGAACTACAAGCGTGTAGCCGATGATCTTAATATGTGTTCTAAGCGCGGTCTTTCCGAGCGTTTTGACTCTACCATCGGTGCCGGTACCGTATTGATGCCCTTCGGCGGAAAATATCAGCGTACCCCCATTCAAGCGATGGTACAGAAGATTTCTGTTGAGAAGAAACACACCGACGATTGTTCCTTCATGGCTTGGGGTTATAATCCTTTTGTTACCGAGCAGAGCCCCTACCATGGTGCATATTTGGCGGTTGTTGAATCGGTTTCTAAGTTGATTGCTTCCGGTGCTTCTAAAGAAGACGTATATTTGACCTTCCAAGAGTACTTCGAGCATCCCGGCAAAGACGGCAAACGTTGGGGTAAACCTTTGTCTGCTTTGTTAGGTGCTTTCAAGGCGCAAAAGGAGCTTGGTTACGGCGCAATCGGCGGCAAAGACTCTATGAGCGGCAGCTTTGAAGATTTAGACGTTCCGCCTACGCTGGTTTCTTTTGCAGTCACCACCGGCAAGGTACAGGAAGTTGTTTCTCCTGAGTTTAAGCAAGCCGGGAACAAGGTTGCATTGTTGGCACCTGCTTATGATGAGAACGGTTTGCCGGAAACAGCATCTTTGGTTGCGGTTTACGATCAAGTGACGGCGCTGCTTAGAAGCGGCAAAGCTGTGTCTGCTTATACATTAGGCATGGGCGGTATTGGTGAGGCAGTTCTTAAAATGGCCATCGGTAACGGCTTTGGTTTTGCATTCAGCGGTGATTTAAGCGTAGCCGATATCTTCCGCTACAATTATGGCGCGTTCTTAGTTGAACTTGCAGAGGACGCAGCCGTTGGTACGTACGTTGGTACAGTTACTGCAGACCGTGCGTTTACTTGGGCAGGGGAGAAAGTTGACTTGGCTGCTTTGTCTGATATCTATGAGGACAAGTTGGAAAGCGTATATAGCTGCAACATTCCGGATACCAATACGCCGGTAGAGAACTTCTCTTATAAGGCTGATACTTGGGCTGCGCCCGCTATCAAGGTGGCAAAGCCGAAAGTATTGATTCCTGCATTCCCGGGTACAAACTGTGAGTACGATTCTGCAAAGGCCGTACGGGATGCCGGTTTGGAACCTGAAATCATGGTAATCAACAACTTGTCTGCGGCAGGTATTCAGAAGAGCGTAGAGCGTTTCGCTGCGTCTTTGAAAGATGCACAGATCGTATTCATCCCCGGCGGTTTCTCCGGCGGTGACGAGCCGGACGGTTCCGATAAGTTCATTACGGCATTCTTCCGGAATGCGGCTGTGAAAGAGGGCGTAACAGAACTTCTTGAAAAGCGTGATGGTTTGATGTGTGGTATTTGTAACGGCTTCCAAGCTTTGATCAAGTTGGGTTTGGTTCCTTACGGTAAGATTGTAGATCCTACCGAGGATGCACCGACTTTGACGTTTAATACCATCGCCCGTCACCAATCCAAGATTGTGCACACCAGAATTGCTTCCAACAAGTCTCCTTGGCTTTCTTTGACCAACGTTGGCGACGTTTACACAGTGCCTATTTCTCACGGTGAAGGTCGCTTCCTGGCAGACGAGGCGCTTGTTCGCAAACTTGCTAAGAACGGTCAGATTGCAACTCAGTACGTAGACTTGGATGGCAATGCCACCGTGGACGTTCAGTACAACCCCAACGATTCGATTTTCGCCGTAGAGGGTATCACTTCTCCCAACGGCAGAGTCTTCGGTAAAATGGGCCACAGTGAGCGCGTAGGTTCCGGCCTTTACAAGAACGTACCCGGCAACTACGATATTCGTATGTTCGAGGCGGCTGCGAAGTATTACAAGTAAGAGATAAGGTAAAATGTTAAAGCCCCGGCAGGTTTCTGCCGGGGCTTTTTATGTTTGTTTATGGATTTGGATTTTTTGAGGCTAAAAATGGGTGGAAGCCACCCATTTTACCGGCTGAAAAGTCCAAAAAGTATTTCTTGCCACTGGGCTTCTTTGAATCCGACTAAAATAAATTTGTCACTGACCAATAAAGGTCTTTTAACAAGCATGCCGTCTGTTGCCAAGAGTTTCAGCATTTCTTCCTCCGTCATTTCAGGCAGTTTGTTTTTAAGGTCAAGGGACTTGTACAGCAGCCCACTGGTGTTAAAGAACTTCTTGAGGGGCAAGCCGCTTTGCTGATACCAATTGGTTAATTCTTCCAGCGAGGGCTTGTCTAATTTAATATCTCGAAGATCATATTCGATTTTATGATCATCCAGCCATTGCTTGGCTCTTTGACAGGTAGTGCATTTGGGATAACAAATAAATTTCAGCATGTAAAATCCTCCTTTTCTATAGTATAAGATAACTTGCCGGTTTGTTCAATTGTTTTGGGGTATTTTCCTTCAAAAATAGGGTGCGGTGCACCTATTTTACCGGCCTTTGTACCCCAATTGATTATTGCACAAGGAAAACCAATATGGTAGAATAAAAACAAGAAATAGAAACAGACATATTTACAGAACGGGGTATTTTATGAAACGGTTACCGTGTGTACTGCTTGCGATGATTCTTTTTGTGGCATTCTTTACCGGTTGTGATAACGCCAAGGTAAACAAAATGTGTGTGCATAATTGGACACAAACCGCTACTTCTGAATATGTTGTTATGGACCGATGTTCGATTTGCAGTGCTACTCGGACGTATCTCGACCCTCATCGAATACCGACTTATTCAGGAGATGAAGCGGGATTCATAATGTTTCGCCATAATTGGCAAGGCGAGGGTATTACAAACAAAGAAATCTCTGCTTGTGATTTAAGCGCTGCCGTTATGGATTGTCTTTCTAAACTGCAGGAAACCGGAGAGGTTATCCCGGAAATTTCAGTAAATGAGGAGGACATAATCAATTCTGCGTACACATTGCCGGTTCAAAGAGGTACGGTTTGGCTTGATTGCGGTAATGTTGGTTTGTTCCGATTGAATCCTGAAATGACTGAAATATGTAAAGTGCAAACTTATCTTGGAGCGGGAAAAGTGTTGAAAATGACCGATACAATGGCTCAACTGTTGCAACAAGCATGGTATTATCATCCCTATGATTATTGGTCCGGGACTTACGAAAATGGGACTGTATCCTTAACACAGGTATATAAATCTGATTCTGCTGTAGAGTGGGTGGAAATCGAAAACATTCATATTGAGGACACTGCTTCCCAAAATAATAATCTTAAATTGCGCATTCGTGCAAACGAAAGCAAGCGCGTAAAGATTTCTCTTGGAAGCAATCAAAGTGATGATAATCGCGGTAGCTACGATAAAAAGGAAATTGAATTGATTCAAGGCGGTGAGGCAACGGTGGAATTCACATTTTTTGGATTCAATAATTGCGCCTATCTTGTAGATATTCATGTTGACAACACCCATATCCGTTTGATTATAAATGCCTATGATGCTGTGACACCCTAATGCTTTGGATTTTTTGAAGCTAAAAATGGGTGGAAGCCACCTATTTTACCGGCTGAAAAGTCCAAAAATGTTATAGTACAATAGATAGGTAACAAATAAAAAGAGAAAAACAACTCAAATGTGATATGATGTTAAGTAACGACACAAAACACAAACACAAAGGAGTTGTTTTTCGTGATTAGTATAACATCAAAGGCGCGTTTTAGGC
>JAGBGO010000034.1 GCA_017935905.1 Clostridia bacterium
CAGGCAAATCTTAAAATGGTCATCTCCAATTTGCTGTACAAAGTTCAAAATTTCCTTGGGCTTGGACATAGAAAACTGATGCATGGGCATATTCTCCAAACAGACGGTAACGTCGTTTTCTTTGGCGGTTTCAAGCAGTTCTTCCATAAAGACAAAGTTCATAGCCCACGTTCTTAAAGCATTATCCGTGTCCGCATCTTCTACGCCCAAGGGCATAATAGGATGTACGACCCAGTTCTTACAACCAAGTACAGCGGTCAGATAAATAGATTTCTTCATTTTCTCCATGCGCTCTTTCCGGTCTTCTTCTGTAGTGTCTTGTGCCGGCCAACGCCAGGGGCCGTGGACCTGGTGGATTTCAATTCCTGCCGCATCTGCCATCGTACGCTCTTTACGAAGGATTTCTTCCGCTTGTGTTAAGTCGCCTTTATATAACAAAGTTTCTGTATCGGCCATATTAAAGTCCGTACAATCGAAACCGTGTTCTTTCAATTTAAGATAAGTTGCCGCTCCAAAACGGCCGTAGCCTTGTTTGTCTAACGTAGAAGCAGAAATTCCAATGCGCATATAAACACTCCCTGTGCAAATTCAATACTGCGTTAAGAATACAAAATTTGCGGTGAAATTTCAAGGCGAAAATCACTTGCGGTATGTAAAAAGAAAAAAACAGGTATGTAAATATCCTTTTTAGAGCATTTTACATACCTCATTCTCCACATCAATTCTGCACCAACGCGCCTACGCCTTCCACAATATACTTGGGGCAATAGGGATACTTATCAATATCGCTGCGTGTTGTAACACCGGAGAGCACCAGCACCGTGTCTACGTTGGACTCAATGCCCGCAATGATGTCCGTATCCATCCGATCGCCGATAAATGCGATATCCTGGCTGTGGCAGTCTAAAATGCGCAGACCGTGGCGCAGCATCAAAGGATTGGGTTTACCTACGAAGTACGCTTTCTTTCCTGTCGCAATCTCCACAGGGGCAATAAGGGCGCCCGTAGCGGGTAAAATGCCCTTCTCCGTAGGTCCTGTAATATCCGGATTGGTGCCGATCAATTTAGCGCCTTTCAACACAAGATCAATGGCTTTCTCAATCTTCTCAAAACTGTAGGTACGCGTTTCCCCTACCACTACGTAGTCCGGATTCACGTCATTCATATAAATGCCTTTATCATAAAGCGCTTTTGTAAGCGCCGCTTCACCGATCACATACGCGGTGCAACCGGGCTTTTGACTGTGCAAAAACTCTGCTGTTGCCATAGCGCTGGTGTAAAAATGATCCGCAGTCACCTGAAGACCCATCCGTTCTAATTTCATACTTAACTCTTGCGGGGTTCGCTCCGAACTGTTGGTTAAGAAAACAAATTTCTTTCCGTTGTCCAAAAGCCACGTAATAAATTCCGTCACACCGGGTAAAATTTTATTCCCGTGGTAGATTACGCCGTCCATATCGCAAATAAAACCGATTTTGTTTTTCAAATTGATCATTTCAATCTCCCCTTACTGATTCTTCACAAGCCAAGCGGTAGCCAACCACCGTCCGTTGTATGCAACTTGCGGGTTACATACGCGGTTGATCACCCTTCCATTTAACGCCATCGTAGCGGACGTGCCGCCGTCTAAATTGGCCGCGTTTACAGCGCCAAAGGCGTACATCATATCGGCCATCATCCCAAAGTCTGCGCCATCAAAACCTCTGCGGGTACTTCCGTCTACTACCAGCAAGAGGACTGTGCCGTCTGCACATTGACCGATGGCAGATCTGGGATCGTAGCCGTATGCATAGCCTTGATATTCCACTTTCTCCCCATTTAAAACCAAATATACGGGATAACGCCAACTCATAGCGTCCCGAATCTCATGTTTTGCAATGTCTTCTTCCGTGAACTTACCCATGACCAAGATATTGTCCCTGTTAAATCCAATCAAGGTATGATCCGTTTCTTCCGTGTATACGTTATAAACACCGTCTTTCACCACAGTACCCAGCGGGGTGCCGCCGTGTCCTTGTCCACCTTCGTCCACAAAACCGCCGGCATTAATTCCACACAGCGCGTCATTGGTTTCGCACATGCTGCTAAGATGCTGTCCACGGGTTCCAAGGGTGTTGGTAACCCCCAGTGTCACACGGGAAGGATCTTGAACTTGAATCATACGGGCTGTATAGTCGCCCCAGGAAGTGGTTCCGGAAAATTCAACGATACAAACAGAACCATCGTGATAAATGACCTTTTCATCGTACCGATTGGATGCTTTAAACGGAATATCCGATACAGGCGGAGCCACCGGTGTATGTTTCGGCGGCGTTGGTGTCGGCTTTGCAGTTGGCGTTTGCGTCGGGGACAAAGTTGCCTCCGGTGTTTGTTGCAACTCCGGCGTCGGTTTTGGCGTTACAACCGGGTTCACAATGGACGTATCCACCATTTCATCCGGTTGATTACTACCGTTCTTCTCAAAAATATCATCAATGGTTTCTTGGGAAAAGAACAAGGTGGAAAGCCAAGGATTTGAGGTCATATACGTCATCAATACGTACCGATCCCTGAATTCCCGTGTCCACGGAGAGTACAACAAAAATAAAAAAGTAGAGACAAACAAAACAATCAAAGACAGCAAAGTCGCACCAATGCCCAGCAATACGCGTTTTGCAATTCGCTTGCCCTTTTCGTGCTTCTTTGTCGCTTCCGTTTCCGTTTGAAGATTGGTCTCTTCTGCCATACTAAACAATCCTTAATTTCTTTATAAAGTAATAGCCTGAACAAAGATGTTCAAGCTATTACTCTGGTGCCGGTGGTGGGACTTGAACCCACACGTCATCGCTGACAATGGATTTTGAGTCCACCTCGTCTGCCAATTCCAACACACCGACAATATTCAGTTGCGAGGGCTATTATACACAAGTTGCAAAGATTTTGCAATACCTTTTTGAAAAATATTTTTTATTCTTTCCCAAGTTTCTTGAGCGCCGCTATAATGCCCCTTGGGGAGCGTTCTTCTACCTGAATAAAAGTACGTCTTTCTTGAATTTTCTCCAAATAATGGGCATCAGAAGCCGGAATCAAACGATAGTCTTCCAAAAACGGATATTGTTTAAGTAACGCTTCCCGATCACAATCCATAGAAATTTCCACAAACCCATGGGGATATGCGTATGGCAAGGCGCCAAAGCTTGTAAGCACGCTGTAAGAATCCCGATCTACGTGGGCCGGATAGGCAATGCCGCCAAAACGGTCTGCAAGCAAGATAGCGTCATCAATCGAAACGCCTGTAGGTGCCAATAACATACGGGTGCACTCCCCTACAATCTGGTCATTTGAATTAAAAATCTGCTGGCATCCAAAGATATCCGGTCGGTTCTCACCCGGTTCATAAGATGCTAATACGGCGGTTTGGAATTGTACGATAGATTCCACGTCGGGAAACAAACAAACCACGTGAATCTCTTCCAACGTTTCTAATTCCATTCCGGGAAGGACGATCATGCCATATTCCTCTGCAATGGCCATGGCTGCGGGAATATTTTCGCTGCTGTTGTGATCCGTAATAGCAATAGCATCCAGTTCATTCACAACCGCCATGCCCACAATATTTCCGGGCGTCATAAAGTCATCCCCACACGGAGAAAGGGCGGAATGTATATGTAAATCCACCGCCAGACGCTCCATATTTGCTTATCTTCCGATCAATTTAGAGGCTTCAATAATGACGTTGGCAGCACTTCTGTTCGTTGCGATTAAAGTAATGTCCTTCTCTTTCGCCCGCTCCAAAAGATTCTCATAGGCTTCAATTCCTTCCGGAATTACCACGCAAGAAACGTCCACCAAAGACGCAACGGCCAAAATATTTAAGTTATTCATTACTGTAACCCACATATCACCGCTGTTTGCGTGGGAAATCACCCAACTGAGTAAATCACAAGTGTAGAAACCGGTAACTTCTTTATCTCCGCTTCCGGTTAAAATAGTCATATTCAATTTCTCTGCTACTTCACGTGCTGTCATTCTTCATTCTCCTTTTCTTTGGAACTATCTGAAGGCATAAGCCCCTCTAATATCATCATTTCCCGAGCCAGATCCCGTACTTTTTGCCGAAGGACAAATACACAATCCGTCACATTTGCTTTTCCACGCACGATGTCTTCTGATAAAGCTCTGCAACTGGGAGCACCGCAAGCACCGCAATCCAGTTTAGGCAATTCTTCGCAAATTTCATTCATACGGCGCAGTTTCTTGATGGCTTCTGTGCGATCTGCATCCAAGGTGGTAACGTCTAAATATTGAGGATAGGTTTCGAACATGCAATTCTCCATTTCCTCCGGCGCTACCGGTTCTAAAATAGTCGGCGTTGTATCACGATGCTGTCGCTGCCGATTTCGAGCTACGTACAAATTCTCTACAGTAAGAGGACCGCCCAAACACCCGCCGGTACAGGCACAGGCTTCGATAAAATCTACGTCGTCTAATTTGTCGTCTTCTAATTGTTCAAAGATCCGAACCACGTTTTGAATACCGTCTACAGAAAGCACGTTCTGCGTCTTTAGGGCTCTGGCCTCCCCACCGATGGAAGCCCACCGAACGCCTTTATATCCGGCTTTCAAAAGGTCTTCCGGTTCTTTCAGCTTGGACATCTGCTTCAACAATTTGAAATATACGCTCTTAATAGAGAAAACGCCGTTTACGTTGGACTTCTTTAATTCAATAGGATTGCGCACACCGGTCATTTTGGCAGCACAAGGAGAAATAAAGAACACACCCACTTCACTGGATTTAACCCCCGGATTCTGCTGGCAAAATTCCTTCCGAGCATTCATAGCGGAAATCTCCATAGGCGATTTGATTGGGAGCAATCTTGGAAGCAAACTGGGAAAACGGGCTTGCAGCAACCTTACAACAGCAGGACAAGCAGAAGAAATCAGCGGAAGATTCTCACGGTGTTCCTCCATATATTGATCCGTTACTGCCGTTACAATTTCAGCACCTCTTGCCACTTCATAGACGGCATCAAAGCCGAGCATCTTAAGGGCAGTTACAACGTGCTGGCGCGTGAACTTCAAATCGTATTGCATATAAAGCGTAGGAGCCGGAAGAGCAATGGTATATTTGTAGTTCGCCATAATATCCAGAGAATCTGTCTGTGCAACTTTCGCATGATACGGGCAAGTCCGTACGCATTCTCCGCAGTCGATACACTTTTCATTAAAGATACGGGCTTTGCCGTCGTGGACGCGAATGGCTTCCGTGGGGCAGCGCTTAATACAGTTTGTGCAACCCATACACAATTTCTCATCTAATACGATAGAATGATAATATGCAGCCATCTTACGCCTCCAATCTTTAAATCTTCACGATTAACGTAACAGTCGTACCTTCGCCCAATTTGGTGTCTATGTACATTTCATCGGTATATCGCTTCATATTAGGCAGTCCCATACCGGCACCAAATCCCAATTCCCGTACAGTCTCCGTTGCCGTAGAATAACCAGGTTCCATGGCTTTCTCCATATCGGGAATACCCGGGCCACGGTCGGAAATCACCACCTTAATTTCTTCCGGTGTAATTTCAATATCGGCTTCGCCGCCATCTGCATGAATCACCGCATTGATTTCGGCTTCATACATAGCGATGGCTACCTTCTTAACCGTTTCAGGACTGACCCCGAGGGCACTTAAAGTCTTCTTCACACCGCTGGAAGCTTCTCCGGCGGCAGAAAAATCTTCGTCGTTAATATCGTAATGTAAACGAATAATCTCTTCACTCAATCCCAAACACCTCGCCCCTGAATACCGGCGCTGTAAAGCATACCGCATGTAATAAACAGAGGATGTTTGGTAGACAGAATGGTAATGCCTTTCTCTTTCGCAAGTTCGAGAATTGCATCTCCGGGCACTTTACCACGAACAAAGCAAATGACTTTGATGTCCATCATCTCTGCCGTGCGAACCACTTGGGGATTAACTAAACCGGTACAAAGAATCACGCTTTCCTTTACAAAGGCCATTACGTCACTCATCAAATCTGCACCGCAACCAGAATAAATTTCCATATCCAACTGATCTTCACCAGCAAGGATTTCTGCGTCTAAAATCTTTACAATCTCCCGAACTTTCAGCATCGTTTACACGCACCTTTCTTTCATAATCCGCAAGCGTTCTTCCACGCTTCCGTACATGGATGTATATTTATCTAATTTTGCACGTTCTTCTGCAATGACGTTTGCAGGTGCTTTTGCCATAAAGCCTTCGTTAGAAAGTTTACCGGAAACACGCTTCAGTTCTTTTTCCAAATTTTCTTTCTCCTTGGTGAGACGCTCGATTTCTTTTTGAATATCGATGAGTTCTTCCAAAGGAATATAGAGTTGCGCGTTCTCTAAAGCAACGGATGCTGCATCGTCGGAAATACCGGTCTTGTCCCCTTGTACCGTCAAAGCAGAACATGCAGCCAAGGCTTTGAGCAGCGGTTCTGCGGCTTGCAATACACTTGCCTTAGCAGCATCGGTTGTAACTGCAATCAACTGAGCTTTCTTGGACATGGGCACGTTCATTTCGTGACGAATATTTCGAATTTGACGAATGGCGTCAATGACGTACGCCATATCCGTTTCATCCTGGGTATATACGTATTTATCTTCAAACTCAGGCCACTTGGAAATCATAATGCTTTCCGCATCTTTGTAGAGGCTTTGGTAAATTTCTTCCGTAACGAAGGGCATGAATGGGTGAAGCAACTTCATGCATTTTACCAATACCTCGTTAAGCACGAACTGCGCTTCCAATCGGGTAGGATTCTCAGCGTCGAACAATCTGGGCTTTACAATTTCAATGTACCAGTCGCAGTAGTTATCCCAAACGAAGTCGTAAACTTTGGAAAGAGCAACGCCAAGCTCAAACTTCTCCAGGTTCTCCGTAACTTCCTTCACCAAATTGTTGCAGGCTGAGAGAATCCACTTATCCGCCATGGTAAACTTAGCAGGGTCTACTTTGGAGAAATCCGGTTCTTCATCAAAGTTCAGCAATACAAAACGGGTTGCGTTCCAAATTTTGTTGGCAAAGTTGCGAGCCGCTTCCACTTTCTCCTCCAAGTAACGCTGATCGTTTCCGGGAGAGTTACCGGTAGTTAAGGAGAATCTTAAAGCGTCGGTACCGTACTTACTGATCACTTCCAAAGGATCGATACCGTTGCCTAAAGATTTAGACATCTTCCGTCCTTGAGAGTCGCGTACCAAGCCGTGGAACAGTACGTACTTAAAGGGAATCTCGCCCATTTGCTCACATGCAGAGAAAATCATACGGGCAACCCAGAAGAAAATAATATCATAACCGGTTACCAATACGTCTGTGGGATAGAAGTACGCAAGGTCTTCCGTTTTGTCCGGCCAGCCTAACGTAGAGAACGGCCACAAAGCAGAGCTGAACCAGGTATCCAACGTATCCGGATCTTGGGTCAGTTTCTGACAGCCGCACTTCTCACAAGCATCCGGCGTCTCTTTGGAAACCGTAATATGACCGCATTCTGCACAATAATATGCAGGAATCCGGTGGCCCCACCAAAGCTGACGGGAAATACACCAATCCTGAATATTCTCCATCCAGTTGTAATACGTCTTAGAGAAACGCTCCGGTACGAACTGAATCTTACCACTGCGTACAGCTTCAATGGCAGGTTCTGCCAAAGGCTTCATCTTTACGTACCACTGATTGGATACGAAAGGCTCTACCACAGTGCCACAACGCTGGCAATGACCTACGTTGTGCTTGTATGGCTCTATTTTAACAAGCAAGCCTGCTTCTTCCAAATCCTTGACAATGGCCTTTCTGGCTTCATAGCGATCCATTCCCTGGTACTTGCCGCCATTCTCGTTAATGAAACCACGGTCATCCATAATACGAATCACAGGGAGATTGTGGCGCTTACCCACTTCAAAGTCGTTGGGGTCATGGGCCGGGGTAATCTTTACCGCGCCGGTACCAAAGCCAAGCTCTACGTAATCGTCTGCAATCACGGGAATTTCTTTATTTACAAGGGGTAGAATCAACATCTTGCCAATGAGATCCTTGTATTTCTCATCTTCCGGATTCACTGCTACAGCCGTATCACCCAAAAGGGTTTCGGGGCGTGTGGTAGCAATGGTCAAATAACCGCTGCCGTCTGCATAGGGGTAGCGAATATGCCAGAAGAATCCGTCGTCTTCCTTGTACTCAATTTCAATATCAGAAATAGAAGTATTACAATGAGGACACCAGTTGGTGATACGTTCTCCTTTGTAAATCAAGCCTTTCTTGTAAAGTCTGGTAAATACTTCCAATACTGCGGCAGAAAGACCTTCGTCCATGGTAAAACGTTCTCTAGACCAATCACAAGAAGCACCCAGGGAGCGAAGCTGCTGTACGATGCGTCCGCCGTACTGCTCTTTCCAAGCCCAAGCCCGCTTCAGGAATTCTTCACGGCCGATTTCCTCTTTGGTAAGACCTTCTTTTGCCAAAGCGTCTACAATCTTAGCTTCCGTTGCAATACTTGCATGGTCGGTTCCGGGAAGCCATAATGCGGCATAGCCCTGCATCCGTTTAAAACGAATGAGGATGTCCTGTAAGGTATTATCCAAAGCATGTCCCATGTGGAGCTGTCCCGTAATGTTCGGGGGCGGAATTACGATGGTAAAAGGTTTCTTGGACGGATCCGCAACACCTTTAAAATATCCTTTATCTTCCCAGTTCTTGTAAATTCTTGTTTCAACGCCGGCAGGTTCATAAACCTTGGCCATATTCTCGCCTTTCTTCATAATCCGGGCAAGCCTCCTTAAGCTATCTATTTTATCTCATATATGATACAACTTTTTCAGGTAAAATGCAAGAAAGTGTTTCGAATGATCGTGGCGGGTACTGTGCAGTCGTCAATGATAGGTAACACTTTACTCAAAAAAATATGATGAAGTAAGAATTGGTTGTTATGACCTACATTACGGCCAAATAATCTGTCAAAACCGCCAACGGACTTTTGTACTTTAAACAGCACTTGGGAA
>JAGBGO010000035.1 GCA_017935905.1 Clostridia bacterium
CCGAACATCTTCTCGTAATAGTTTTGGTACTCACCACTAATGACGTTCTCCCACCAGTCGCGATTATCCAAGTACCATTGAATGGTCTTCTTGATACCATCTGCAAACTTAGTTTCGGGAAGCCATCCCAATTCGTTATGAATCTTGGTCGGGTCGATAGCGTAGCGCATATCGTGTCCTTTGCGGTCGCTGACATGTTGAATCAGTGAATACGGTTTTCCGAGTGCATCGCAGATCAGTTTCACAATGTCGATATTTGCCATCTCGTTGTGGCCACCGATATTGTACACTTCACCCACTCTGCCCTTATGAATAATCAAATCAATCGCTTTGTTGTGATCTTCTACGTAGAGCCAATCACGAACGTTGAGACCCTCGCCGTAAACCGGCAAATCTTTGTCTGCCAAGCAGTTGGCAATCATCAAGGGAATCAACTTTTCGGGGAACTGATACGGGCCATAGTTGTTCGAGCAACGAGAAATGGTAATAGGTAAACCATAGGTACGATGATACGCCATCACTAATAGGTCAGCCGAAGCCTTCGAAGAACTATACGGACTGCTCGTGTGAATCGGCGTTGTTTCCGTAAAGAACAAATCGGGACGATCAAGCGGCAGGTCGCCGTAAACTTCATCCGTACTGACTTGGTGATAGCGCTCGATGCCGTACTTGCGACAAGCATCCATCATCACGGCAGTACCGAGAATGTTCGTTTCAAGGAAGATACCGGGGTTTTCAATGGAACGGTCAACGTGGCTCTCTGCTGCGAAGTTGACGACGACATTTGGTTTTTCTTCTTCAAACACCTTATAAATGGCTTCTCTGTCACAAATATCCGCCTTGATAAAGCGGAAGTTCGGCTTGTCAAGAATAGATTTCAGTGTAGAAAGGTTACCTGCGTAGGTTAACTTATCCACACAGACAAAACGGTAATCGGGGTACACACCCATCATATAGAACAAAAAGTTCGAGCCAATAAATCCAGCGCCGCCGGTCACGAGAATCGTTTTACGCATCTTTATGTTCCTCCTGTGCAATTATCAAAAGATATTGTCCGTAATCTGTCATTTTCAGTTCTGTACCGATTGTTTTCAATTCATCGGTGGTGATAAATCCGCGTCTCCAAGCAATTTCTTCAATACATGATACATAAAAGCCTTGACGGCTCTGCACCGCTTCCACATACTCGGCAGCTTTAAGCATGCCCTCCGGTGTTCCCGTATCAAGCCAAGCCACACCGCGCCCCAAGAGTTGTACGTTTAGATTGTTTGTTTCAAGATAGGCATTATTAACCGACGTAATCTCGATTTCTCCCCGAGCAGAAGGCTTAACGTTCTTTGCAATCTCAACGACGCGGTTGTCATAGAAGTAAAGGCCGGGAACCGCATAATTCGACTTTGGTTTCTGCGGTTTTTCTTCAATCGAAACGACCTTACGGTCCTTATTAAACTCTACGACACCGAACGCACGTGCATCCTTGACAGGATAACCGAAAATACAGGCACCGCCTTCTTCATCCACCTTCTTCATCGCAGCGCGAAGCGTTTTCGTCATATCTTGTCCGTAGAACACGTTATCACCGAGAATAAGGCAGACTGAATCGTCCCCAATGAAATCAGCGCCCAAAATGAACGCATCCGCAAGCCCACGCGGTGTATCCTGTACTGTGTAGGAGAACTTGACACCGATTTTTTCACCGCTACCGAGAAGTTGCTCATAATTTTGGGCATCTTCAGGCGTAGAAATAATCAAAATTTCTTTAATACCCGCCAAAAGAAGCATCGAAAGAGGATAGTAAATAAGGGGTTTGTCGTAAATGGGCAAAAGTTGTTTGGAAACAACCTTTGTCATCGGGTAAAGGCGAGTTCCCTTCCCGCCTGCTAAAATAATACCTTTCATGGATTCACCTGCTTTTCTTTTTTGCTTTCCTTTATTATTTTACAAATTTTTTCAATATCTTCATCCCGTAAGTCAGCATACATAGGAAGACACAAAACAGTTTCACTCAAACGCTTAGCAATCGGCGTATTATCTTTACTTAAATGTCGGTAGCATTCAAGTTCATTCGTAATTGGGTAAAAATATTTTCTTGCGATAATATTGTTTTGTGCCAATCGATCAAAAACTTGATCCCTGTGATATTTATACTCGTCAAAAACAACCGGAAAGTAGGCATAATTGGGAACTACATCCTTTTGAGGTTGCAATATGCGAATACCGGCCATATTTCCGAGAAAATCTTGATATTGCTCAAACACACGTTTTCTTTTGATCAATTCTCTGTCAAAATGACGAAGATTACACAACCCCATAGCCGCCTGAAACTCATTCATTTTGGCATTGCCGCCAATGTACGGTGTTGATTCGGGCGCATGAATGCCAAAATTCTTTAAATCATTCAATACCTGAACGTAATCATCATTTTGATAGCAAAGAGCGCCGCCCTCGATGGTATTAAACACCTTTGTGGCATGGAAACTATACATAGATATGTCACCAAAGCAAGCGGATGAGACACCCTTGTAAGTAACGCCAAACGCGTGGGCAGCATCATAGACAACTTTCAAATTGTATTTTTTTGCAATGGCGTCAATGTCTTCCACATCGCACATATTTCCGTAAACGTGAACCGGACAGATCGCAACCGTTTTATCCGTAATCAATGCTTCAATTTTGGCGGGATCCATTGTATAGTCGTCTTCTTTTACATCGCAGAAAACCGGAATCAGTCCCGAACGAGCAATGGCATGCGTTGTAGATACAAATGTGAACGGAGTGGTGATAACTTCTCCGCCCTTTGGAAGATTCAACACCGCCCATGCGGCTTCCAATGCCAAGTGGCCATTGGTGTAAAGTGTCACGTGGGGAACTTTGTGCATTGCTTCAAGCTGTGCCTGAAGTTTTCTATGCTTTTCCCCCATATTAGTCAGCCAATGGCTATCCCATAAATCTTTTATTGCTTCTATATATTCTTCATAATCTGGCATGGAAGAGCGCGTAACGTTGATGCTCATTTTTCTTCATCCTCCAATGGCTCTTTATTTTTCTTTTTTGAACGAATCAGTTTCTTCAAAGTATCCGCGCAGTACAGGAAGGAACTTAATTTAAACAGCCACGAAATTCCAACATATATTCCAATTCCCAGCGGAACCTGTACCAGCAACGTAACAACGGGCGAAAAGTTTAAGAAATTTACAAGGTAAACGAACACACCCATAACAAGAGAAATAATCAAAGAAGGCAATATATCAACAAGTTGCTGTCCCCACGAATAATTCAATAATTTTCTATTCGGAAAAGAATTGATAATCTGCGAAACAACATTTGCTAGAATGCAGCCCAAGGCAATCCAAATGACGCCGAAGCGCATTGTTAACAATATTATAAGGAAACCCGACGCTTTCTTCAGAATATCCTGATACAAGTAAATATCACTTCTTCCCAACGCTTTTATTGCATTTAAGTTAGCGGAGTGAATCGGATAAAATGCCTGAACAATGCAAAATATTTGAAGGTAAGGAACTGCCGAAATCCATTTTTCAGAAAGCAACAATAAAATAAACGGTTCGCTACAAGCGGCAAGTCCGATCATACACGGCCACAACAAATAGGATCCTACGCTTATGGACCTTCGAGTAATGTTCTTTACCCTCTCCCGATCATCCTGATGCTCACTCATCACAGGGAAAAGAATAGAATCAATTGATGCGGTTAAATTGCCTGCAATAACAGTAGGAAATTGCGAGCCCTTGTTGTAAAAGGCAAGGTCCGCAGAAGAATATTGCTTACCGATAATCAATGTTCTGATTTCATTATACATTTGATTAATAAAACCGGTGACAAGAAATTTCCAGCCGTAAGAAAACAATGATTTAAATCGTTTAAGAGAAAACCGGAGTTTGGGTTTCCATTTTATGGTCACCCAAAGAATAATCGTATCAATTGTTTGATTCACAACGTTTTGTACAATCAAAGCCCATATTCCATAGCCGAGATACGCCATGGTAATTCCGACGACGGCGGCAGTGATTGTGCCGCCCAGCGTTGCAAAAAAATACTTTTTATACGCCAGATGCTTTGTTACGTACGCCTGCTGTATTCCCTTGAATCCGGCAATAATGATAATTAAACCCAATACTCGCATTGCCGAAACCGTATCTTGTATCCCGAAAAAGCCTGTAATATACGGAATAAGCAGAAAATACAATGCGTACAGGATCGCAGAGAACGCTATATTGAAAGTAAATACCGTGGAAAAATCCAAATCGTCTGCATCTTTCTTCTGAACAAGCGCATTGCCGAATCCACTGTCGACAAAAACCTGTAGAATCGTTGTGATAACCGTGACTAACGCGACTGTTCCGTAAACCGTGGGGTCTAACAAGCGGGCAAGTATAATCGATACGATTAATGTTACCCCCTGTGCACCGAATCTTTCCAACAGTCTCCAGACAAAATTAACCAATATATTCTTTTTGGAATAATCCTTTTGATCCATAATACTCCTTTAAGTAAAACTTATCGTCTGAAAATCCTTGCCCATAATCTTGGAATTTTCGCAATTATCGTAAATATATGTCCGCGGAGAATCGTACTTTTGCGAACAATTACTTCCAGCTTTGTTTTCGGGAATCGATAGAATGTTTCAGCGTCACTGTTTCGCGTTTCGATCGTCCCCTTATAGGTTTCTATTTCATTTTTTGTCAATGCACAATACGCTTCTGTCGTCATCTCCGAAATATTTTTTATATAAGGCAAAATATCTTTGCCGGGCTCATCCGACAAGGTACGACCGTTCGTTTCGTGATACCAGCCGTAAGTTTCGCAATTGTAACAATTATGTCTTGTTATCAAAGTCGGAACGCCGCAACTTGCACCTCTTGACGCCGCACCGGCTAACCCTACAACCAAACAGGAATTTTTATAAATTTCATTCAACTCTTCGGGGGACGTCTGTCCGATCAACTTGATTTTATTCTGCAAATCAGGCGTAAGCGCTGCAATTGCTGTTTCAATTGCTTGACTGTCTCCGTATCCAATGATCTGTAATGAAACATTGGGAATAATTTCCACAATTTGCGGCAGCAAACGAATAAGGCCTATCAAAAATCCCTTGTGTGGAAATTCAAATCGGGCACAGGCAGAAATTACAAAATCACTCTGTCGCTTCAACGCCCTTTCCGAGATTTCGTTATCAGTCGGGGCAATATACGCGCTTATTACAGGAAGACATTTATCTTCTTTGTTTTCAATCTTGAGCCCGTATTTTTCTTCGTATGCATCTAATTGCTTTATGTTAAAAGCCATCAGACAATTGTTATCATTAATAATTCCGGCTATTTTTCGGGCGTACTTATAACTTTGATTTTTGAAAAAACGAGTTTTGAAATTCTCCTCAATATATGTGGAGCTACCGAAGAAATTCATTAACACCAAGAAATGCTTAATATTAATACCTTGACCAATCATCTTGTTTCTCAGCTTTTCACCGAAAACGTAATACTCCGGCGTAAAGCTAACCATGACAATATCTTCGTCTTGGGAAAAGTCCACCCGCGGAAAACGGCTGACCAATCTGAACGTGCTATCCTTGCAAAACACTTTTTCAATTCTTTCGTCTTCAACCAGATCTTTATAAAAAACTTTTTTTTGAAAGCTTTTTGCCGTTATCCAAATAACACGACAGCCATCATCTGCATATTTCATCATGATGGTGTGAAAAACATTTTCAACTCCGCCTATCTGGAAATTCGGAGTATTTACAATCAAAGTTTTTTTCATAGAATTTCACCTTTCGGGCCTATATAAGTTAAATAAGAATTATGAACGTCAACGACTTCGGCGTTATGGTGCGGTATTCTTTCGGAAACTGCAGGCAATTCCATATAATCACCATATATGCCCCTCAAATACCGGTCAAACTCCTTCGGCGCCCGAACTGTTATCCCCTCAAATTCCATATCCACTCCGCTTCCAAACCAACTCCATGGACACGCTTCTTTAAAACCATAATTATGACAATAATTATGGCAATACTCACTTTGGCGGACGGATTGAATTAAATGATCAAAAGCGTTCATTGCATCGGCAGACGACGGGTAAAGGATTTTGGAAATGCCTTGGTTAATCCGCAACTTCAAACTTCTTCTATCGCGGAAAAATTCCCGACCGATCGCGGTCTTCAAAACCTTGAGCTTTGTCTTTGTGATTAATTTAGACAAAGGGCGATTGATGAAATTGTCTAACGGGAAAACGTCAATGTAAATACCTTGATTGATGGTAAGATTCCTGTTTGTTTTCTCAAGAAAGGCAGTATTTGAATTCCGCACTTTCGCCATATTTAGCAAAAATCCAGGGTCTGTATGTCTTGTTTGAATAAAGAGATTGTCCGGTAGCAGAGACTTTCCTTTTGCAATAAACGTTTCATAATCCGTTCTGGGCATTGCAACGTCGATATCGTCATCCCAAGGTATGGATCCTTTATGTCTGACAGCACCGATTAACGTTCCGGCAATAACATAGTAGCGGAGATTCATTTGATTGCACGCTTCAATGAAGTGCTTTAAAATATCTAATTCTGCCTGCTTCAGTTCCATATACCGTTTGTCATCAAGCTTCATCACGGTTCTCCCGATATTTAATTAACTTTGCAGGGACGCCGCCTACCACTGAATTTTCTTCAAAACTCTTTGTTACACACGAGCAAGCAGCACAAACACAACCGTCCGCCAGCGTTACGCCTTTTAACACCGTTACGTTATATCCAAACCAAACGTCACTTCCTATATGGACCGCCGCTTGTGTCATTGGCTGCTTCTGGATTAATTCGCCTTTTTTAATTCCGTGGTCACAGTCAATAATATAGAGATGAGATGCGGACATTGTGTAATCACCAATCTCTACGCCACCGTTGTGAGAAGCAAAGATTCGGGAATTCGAGCCAATATTCGTATGTTTTCCGATTTTGACGGTTCCGTCACCCCAAAACAGCACGTTGTATGAAATACGCGAATACTCAGACAAGATCAGTTTAACGCGTCTTTTTTTGACGACATGTCGTCCGATATAAACGCCCTTTTTATACTTTACACCATGAAAAGCACACCACAAAATAGCATGAATCGCCCACAAGCATGCCCGGATTGATTTTAAAACTTTTTTTATGATACTTTTCAATATTCCACTTCCAATCGTTCAAATCTGATCATATATTCTCATGTAATCGTCAGCCATGCGTTTTTTATCGCAATAATCCCGTTTTGCTTTAATTGTTTCGCGCGAGATATCCTTCTTTTGATTAGACCAATAAACTACCTTTTCAATCATTTTGTCTATATCAAAAGCCGGAACAACTTCGCCTATGCCTTCCCCGATCGTTTCCGGAACCCCACCGACATCAAAAGCCACAACCGGCGTTCCACAGCTGTTTGCTTCAATGCAGACCGTAGGATAATTGTCGGTTCTGCTACACATTGCGAAGCAGTCTGCCATTGAATAATACGCTGCAAGTTCTTTCTGATTATTCACAAACGGAATTGAGACAATTTTCTCATCGTCAATTTGTGAGCCAACAAGAACAGCCAAATATCCATCGGGAAGGGAATGGGCCAATTTTACAAAAATATCTCCACCTTTTACAGGGTCGTTAAATCTGGGATTGACTGTAATAATGACCTTTTTCTCCGGACCAATTCCCAGTTTTTCTTTTAGCTCAATCTTTTCTTCTTCACCGATTGGAGCAAAAGCATCTAAATTAATTCCATTATGGACGCATTGTACCCTTTTGCCGCTAAATACAGCCGATTTGAGAGCGCGGTTTGTAATCCAGTTTGAAACGCCGACCACTTCCAAAGATTCAAAGTGTTCAAAAGCCTTAATCATTCTAAGAAGATTTGCTTTTGCCCGATTGAAAACCAGCGAGCCCGTTGCGGCTTTGAACTGCTCGCAGCCGGCACAGCAATCGTGAGCCCATTTTGTGCAATCAAATGCATATCCGCAACCGCCTGTGTACATAAACTCGGCGTGTAGCGTCAAAACCGTTTTATAATGACCGACTTTTAGAAATTCTATCAGCTTATAAATGTTGACAAACGAACCGTTAAGGCAATGCAGATGTACAATGTCCGGCTGTTCTTCTTTTATATAACGAATCAGTTTCCGTGTCGAAAAGAAGCACCCGCCGTAAGGAGAACCGCTGATTTGGTTTAATACACTATTAATTCTTGAATACGCTTTTCTGCAAACTCTGCACTCACGGTGATCAGTCGCTTTCATCGATCTACTGTAACACACTCTGGAATCGATGCCTTTTGCACACAACTCATTGTGGATGTCGTACATGATTTTTCCGGTACTTCCGGTTTTATAAACCACGTTAATTTGCAGTACTTTCATGTAACGCCTCCAAATGGTCACGGTTGATGATTTCTACAAATCTTTCACTGTTGTCTTTCAAGTCGTGATTTTCCTTGGCCAACAGTAATTGCTTGCTTACCAGCGCTTTATAGTCGTCGTTGTATGCCGAATATTGCTTAAGCAGTATCGATATTCCTTCCTTTGAATCCGCAACTGTTTCAATTCCATTGCCAACGATATATTCGGCACATGCAATTTCTTTCGGACAGTACATCAGGAACGCTCTTCCGGAAGACAAGGAATCAGCGATTTTGCCGGAAAATCCGTATTTTGAATCCACCACGTAGAAAGGATCAAAACTTTCAACGTGAAGAAGGATCGTCGAGCGTTGCATTACCTTTATAACGTCATCATACGAAATAAAGCCGTGATAATGGATTGCCGGATGCTGTTTAAATAATGCCTTCGTCTGCTCGCTTGCCTTTCCGTAAACGTTAATTTCCAGTCCTTGTTCCGCCGCAACGTCTGCAATTTCAGTCAATGCTACGTCTCTTGATAAGCCCAAATTCCCGATATATGAAATCGTCGGTTTATCAAAAGGGACACATTCCATAGAATCAATGGATGAAGAATTGTATATTACCGAACTGAGCACATTAAATATTTGATCGTAATCGTCTTTCAGTTTTTGGTTTAAATAAATACAGTGCTCGGTGTTTGCCATTATTTTCTTAAACCTGCGTTTATAAAGACCTATAAAAATCGAATACAGGACGTTATGCCCGTCTCTGAAATAATTATGCTTTTTAAAAATATATCCTTCAGTGTTGTAAACAATCAATTTTGCATGAAATTTTCTTGCCACTTGCATTGCAATACGGAACATAAACGGGCAGTCCCCTACTTGCAATAATACGACTTCCGGAGAAAAATCCTTGAGCCATTGCTTATATTCTTTACGCTTCCAAAGACCTAGATCCCACGCAAACGTTCTCAAAAGCATATTGGGAACGTTTCTGCTACTTTTTGTAACGGCAGCAACGGACTGCTCTCCGGTTTGTTTTCTCTTTTTGAAGAAAAACTTTGGGACAACACTTCTGATAACATCGCTGTCACTGACTTGGAAATAATTGTTGCAAAAAGAAAAATCTTTTTCTCCGGAAATAAAAAACTGTGCAATTTTATCCTTCTCGTACGAATAGAAAAGATTGCCCAAAGTTCTTCCGTTTGAGTTTGTGTTTGAGAAACTGTTATTTGAAATTACTAATATCTTTCTCATAATTTTTCTTCTTAAATTCGGCGATGCCTTTTCTACCAATGGATATGCGTTTCAACACGCCTTTTTGTCGCTTCTTAATCTCGAATAAAAACAATACAGGCAATGCAAGGCGCTTAAACATTGCTCCAAACAAATATCCTCTGTCAAAATAGTACTTGTCATCATACCCCCGAAACCACGTTGATTCTTCCTGAGCAACCGTACCCAGCATTTCTGTTGATGCATAAACACGCAACCCGTTTTGCAATGAGTTGACTAAAAACAAGTTGTCTTCTCCTGCTTGATGGGGTGCCCCGCCGCCGAATAATAAGGAATATACGATGTTGTTCTTCAACAACGACATTCGATTTGCGGAAATTCTGCAGGCACCGTATCGCAGCGAATTGAACCAACGTATTCTATGGGCTTTTTTATCAATATATACAGGCCTTTCCGGATTCAATGACAACAGATTAAAGAGTACAACGTCCCGTTTCGGGTGACTTTCGTATTCTCGAATAATCTTTTCGGCATAATTGTCTTCATATACAACGTCATCGTCTGCAAATAACACAATATCCGCCGTTGCTCTCATCAATGCCGTATTTCTGCCGAGTCCCACGCCCCGTTCTGCAAGAGACAACCACTTTATTTTATGTCCGTTATACTCGAATTCAACAATTTCATTTTTGTCGCATTGATTTACGATAATCGCATCCGTTTGAATATTCATCTTATCCAAAAGAGAATAATCTGTTTGGTGCATTGTAGCGACTAAAACTTCTATTGTCATGCTTTTCTCCCCTTTACTTTTCACGGATTTCTTTTTTGATTGCCTTTTCTACCATCAAAGGTATTGAAATGGTGAACGCCGTGACCGTCATTGATACAACTGGGGTATCAAATAACATATACTTCTCTGACAAACTAAATACCAAATAGGCAAATACCGAAGCCAGACAGACAACCCCGTAAGAATATTTCATTCGAAGAATTCGTATAGAACGTTTCAATGCATCAATAACAATGATTGAAAAGCACAAAACACCCAACCAACCGTAGCACAAAATTATATATAAATAAGTGCTGTGGAAATAAGATTTTGCAGAATACATTTTAGTCAGTATTTTTGAAAAACTGGGGCCATACCCGAAAACTGCATGCTCGCCTTTCACCAGCGGTAAAAGACTCTCCCACTGGTCCACTCTAGAATCAACCGAAGACGTTGACTCACTATTTCTGACAACAAAATCATGGATTGCAGGGACAAAATTGATGATCAACAAGCATATTCCGATTATTGCGACCAAAATAATAATATTCCTGAAGATTTTTTTAGAATCCAGAAGTATACAACACGCAATTACCAAAGCACTGACAACAATCGCCGTACGGCATAATGCGACCAATGCATTTAGCATAAAGAAAATAACGTAAAAATTCCATTTTTTCTCTTTCGTGGTCATTTTCAGTCCCATTGCACCGATAATACCATATGTCAAAAACAGACCGAACGCGTTTTTGTTGTCGAAAACCGACGAAACACCGGTTGCAGTATCATAAAGATTGTTGTCTGTTAAATGAATAAACGAAGAAAAATTAAATATGAGATTGTACACACAGGCAATCATCATAAAATTCACAATAAGAGAAAAAAATCTGTAAATGTCGGAAGTGTTGTAATCCTGCCACGATGTAGTTTGATAAAATATAAAAAACATGATCACTTGAAACAGCATTGCTTCAACATCAGAAACGAGACTGCCTTCAGAAAGAAACGCAGACAATATGCTGACCGCACAAAACAGAGATAAATATACAAACTCAGTTCCCCGAACTCGAAATACCCTCTCTTTTACACAAGCATTATAGCAAAAAAATAAAATGCCAAACATCAATATCAATTTTCCATGCGGTATCAATCAACGAACCGTTAAATTTTAGCATCTGCGGTACCAATGCAAAAATTATCAAAATTGGTATATATGTTGAATTGTTTGTTCTTTTCTCCATATTTTGTAACTCCTGCTGGCTGTTCATGTGTACAATACCCTGTTTATGTAATCAATGATGTCCGTGTATGTATTCTGCCTGTCAAATTTGTCATAGGACAGTTTTTTCATCCCTGTGCACATATTATTGTATTCACTACCGTCAATGGACAGCTTACTCAAAATCTCTGCCAGTAAATCCGGTCTTCCGGGACAGCAGTGGAAACCTGCACCATAATCGTCTAAAAGGCGGTTGAATTCTTTGTCTGTTTGCACGTTTATCGTGGGAATACCTGCCGCAACATAATCGGCATGCTTATTGATGATTGATGCTGCTGATTTGGGATTTAATATGTTGATCGAGTAGTCACATTGTTTTAATATTCCTACCATTTGTTTATAATCTATTCTTCCCAAAAAACGAACAGGCAAATGATATGTGCGACAATATGCTTCGAACGCGTCTTTTTCAGGACCGTCTCCGAGTATCACAATTTCCTTGTTATCAATACCTTCATCAATATTCTTTTTCAAAGCTTCAAACAAAGTAATCAAATCATAACTTTTGCCAAGTGTACCGACGTAGGCTATGACGATGTCTTTATTTCTTGTGATCGGGGGCACTTCGGATTGGCAATTGTAATACTGGTCCGCTTCAACCCCAATATAAACGGAAACACCTGTTTTAGTCGTCCGTTCTTTGTTAATCCGTTTCAGATATGCTTCTGATACCGTGACTATACCGTCGGCTTTTGCGTATAAACGATCGGCCTTCCGCTTCATGGACGCCAATAAGATTGAACTGATACGATGCGGCAAGACCATATCAAACGCTTCCGGCCACAAATCCAAGACGTCGCACACGAGTTTAATGTTTCTTTTTTTGCAGAATTTCAAAACTTCGTTCCCCAAACCAATAGGCGGCACAAACAAGTAAATCACATCAGGGGCTTTCCTGTTCTTTAAGTAATTTACTACCCCGTTTTGAAACTTTTTATGGGACAGAATTCTCCGCACCGATATATTTTTTGTATATCCTGATTCTCTGATCAAAGTGTATTTATAATCAGCTACTATTTCTTGGACATTTCTTTGTGCTTTTTTGGTGTGGTAAAAAGAAGAAGTTACAACTTCTACTTCGGCACCCGATTTCACCAGACTGTTCGCAATGGATAAATATCGACTGCTTTCCTTTTCGTTCGCAAAATGCCAATAGTTGGATATTATTAAGATTTCCGGTTTCTTGTTATTCATATATTTTCTCTCATTTTTTTGAAAATAACTTTTCTAACTCAACCGCAATTTCATCTGAAATTGCTATTTTCTTACTTTCAATTGCCGCTTCCTTCTTTGTCTGCCTGTCGTCACCCGGAACAGCGATCATTTTCCCTTCAACTGCCTTTGAACTGCGTACAGCATCTAAATATTGATCCATTTCCGCCAAGAAGCCTTCTCCAAATATCAATTCAGGAGAGATTGCCATAAACATCTGACCTACGTTCATACCCATTCCGTTTTGAGAATAGAATTTGTTGACATTTGATAAATACGCACTTCCCGATAATACACCCGACATAATATCGATCATCATCGCAATTGCATATCCCTTAAATCCCGCCATTGGAAGAACCAGTCCGTTGATTGCATCAACCGGGTCAACTGTCGGATTGCCGTCTTTATCCAATGCCCAACCGGGCTCTAATTTGGTTCCGGCGATTCTGCACATTTCAAACTTTGATTTTGCCACAACACTCGTAGCCATATCGATTAAGATATTCCCCTTGGATGCGGAAGGACACGAAAACGCAAACGGGTTGGTCCCGAGCATCGGCTCAAGTCCGTTGAATACCGGCATTGTAGAAGGCGAATTGCAGCAGGTAAAACCGATCATATTATTGTTTGCAATCTTTTCCACATAGTAAAACGCCGGTCCAAGTGTATTGCAATTCTTCGCCCACACAATATGCACTCCGTTTGTCTTTGCTTGTTCTATGGCAATATCGACACAATGATCCGCCGATATGGCGCCTATTGCATTGTTCGCATTGACCAACGTGAATCCCGGTGTTTGCTTCTCGATTGTTATATCTTCAAGTGAAAACTCGCCTTTTTCCAACTTGCGAACATACGGAATGAGCATCTTGATACCGTGTGAAGATACGCCACTCATATCTGCCGAAAGCATAGAGTCAACCAACACGCCTGCCTTGTCTTCTGCAAGCGCATATTGAGTTAACAGTTTTACGGATTTTTCACGAATATCGTCAATAAAATATTCAGTCATACTATCACCTTACGGTTTTAATTCCTTGTTTTTTTATCAGTAAACGATTTTGCCGTTTCTCCTTGAATAACGACGTCTTTTCCGGAAAACACCTGAACGACTGTCTTGACGACAATCTTAATATCTAACATCAGCGAAACGTTTTGTACATACCATTCGTTAAGTTCAAACCTTTTTACCCAGTCAACACTGTTGCGACCATTCACCTGAGCCCAACCTGTAATACCGGGTCTGACTGTAAAAACTGTTTTTTCTTCTTCCGTATACTCCTCGTATTTGCACGGATGATATGTAAGAATAGGTCTTGGTCCGACAAAAGACATATCGCCCTTGAAAATGTTAATTAACTGCATCAACTCGTCAAGACTGAGTTTTCTGAGTACGCTTCCGACCTTCGTAATTCTTGGATCGTTGCCGAATGAATAAGCACCAGTGCCTTTTTTCTCGGCATCTACGCACATAGTCCTGAATTTGTACATTGTAAAAACTCTTCCACCCAGCGTAAGTCTCTCCTGCACAAAAATTGCAGGACCGGAATCGCCTAATTTCACAAGTGCAGCAATAATTAGTAAAAGCGGCCATAAAACGAGTAGCATTAATCCAGAAAATAATATGTCAAGTATTCTTTTCCCATATTTCACATAAAAAGTTTTTTTCATTTTATCATTTTCTTTCTTATCTCATCTATTTTTTTGATTACTTCTGTTCTGTTCTTTTCGTATTGCGTACCATCTATGCCGGATTCATATTCTCTGAGCGACGACATATTCTCCTTAAAGAGCTGCTCAATCTCATCATAATTCTTCATGTTAGAAGCATTACAGAAGCTTCTGCTGAGAATGGCTCTTGTCGAGCCCAGACGATAATGTTCCATAATCACATTTTCAGCAGGAAGTAAGCCTTCACCTAGTTTGGCAATACCTCCGAATCCATACGGTATACCGGCAACAGAAATCTTTTGCGTAAGCATTTCCACCGTTCCGTTTGACAAAAGTTCAAACATAAAATTCAATCTGTACGACAAATGAAGATCATTCAGGCCGATATGGATTTCATCCATGCCTCCGTTTGCCAGAACATCATCCAGACACTCAACCGCTTCCTTTGTTTCAAGGAGTAGCGTAGTCTTGCATCGACCATTAACCGCTGTCAAAAAGTTTGTTACATCCGAAACGGATTTCCACATCGGAAGCATAATAATATCTGCCCCCGCACCGATAACTCGGTTGATTTCATCTGGTGAACCGTTATTCCACGGATCAACACGTACAAGCATCTCAGCTGTGGTCAGAAGGGGTTTGATTTTTCTTATATCTTCTACCGTATGGTGCGACTTTACGGTGTTCATGCCTTGTTGACGTTCTTCTTTTCCAAGCGTCTCCAAATCTATCCAGATTCGGTCCACACCGTTTTTTTGAGCAATCAGTGCCACGTTCGGATCGTTTGTTATATACATTAACTTTAAAGCCATACTGACGCCACCACTATTTCTGTATTCCGGATAACATATTGGGTTGACTAATTAGTTTAGTACCTTTATGTATCGTATTTTTTCATTTACCCATGCTTCGCCATTTCCCGGAACAAAAATTCCGAAAAAAGATCCCCCGCTCCGCGTTCATACACGCACAGAGCCCATCTGTCCGTAAACAAGCCCCGCACGCGTAAATCGACGATGCGGTCTCATTTACTTCATAGTCTTCATTATTTTATCATATTTCACCGAGAAAAGAAAGCAGAAAAATTTGCATAATTAAACATCAAAATCTTCTTTGTGCCAATTTTCTAAGACCTTCTCAACTTCTGCAATTAGCTGGTCTTTATTCGGCATATATAGTACATATTTTGAGGCAAAAAGATTATTCGAAAGACCACCTAATGCATACTCCGCATCAATACTGTCTTTATCCGTACACAAAATAATACCAATGGGCGGATTATCGTCATGGTCATTTACTTCTTGAGCATAATAATTAAGGTACATATTCAGCTGACCTACCGCTTCAGGCATTAATTTAGTGGTCTTAAGTTCAATCAGTACATAGGAACGCAGGATTTTGTTATAAAAGACCATATCAATATAGTAGTGATGATTCCCCAGTGTTACGCGTTGTTGTGTGCCTACAAACATGAATCCGCGGCCGAGTTCAAGCAAGAACTTCTCAATTTGCTCAACCAATGCTTTTTCAAGATCACTTTCCAAAATGGGCTTATTATCAGGAAGTCCTAAAAACTCAAACACATAAGGATCTCGAATAATGTCTTCCGGTTTAGCTATTTCGTTGCCTTTACGTGCTAGAGATAATATTTTGTTCCTGTTGGTTTCACCTCCTGAAAGCAACAATCGTTCAAAAAGTGAACTTTCAATTTGTCGCTTCAGCTCGCGAACAGACCAATTTGAATTTTCAGCTTCCCGTTCGTAAAAATTGCGTTTATCCGAATCGGAAATTGTTAAAAGTTCGCAATAATGAGACCAACTTAATTTAACAGACGCTGTCTGTTGAATTTGATAAGTCTGATAAAACCGACGCATAAACTGAATGTTTGAAACGGAAAAACCCTTGCCAAACTCTTTTGTAAGTTCTTTTGACAAAATCTTCAATGTTTGTTTTCCGTATTCTGCTCTATTGTCGCTTAATTGTTCGTATTCGCAAATAAGACGTCCTATTTCCCAATAAGTATGTAACAACGTCCTATTGACTGTTACCGCAACGTCTCGTCTTGATGTTTCAAGCAATAATTTAATTTGCCCAACGAGATTTTGGTCGACTAAATCACCCATAAAACTCCGCCCCCTTATCACGTATACCATAAATAAATTTGAGACGGTTGCTTGTATGTATTGCCGATTAACAACAACTGGTATTTCGTAATGATTCAGCGGTAATGATTCGTATCGTAGTACTTTTTTCGACGACTCCGTCCTTGTGATTCATTGTAGCAACATTTCCGTTGTCAGTCAACGTTCCTTTTTGTATTTTTCCATTGACGAAAAGCCCCTTTTCAAGTATACTTGAATATGTATAATCATCGAGAAACGGAGCGTAATATTATGGGAAATTCTAACATGTTATCCAGTTACCGCAAGAAGAACGTAGATGCGTATATTATCGACCTGAATAAGCAGCATCAGGAGGCTTTAAATGCGAAAGACGCCGAGATTGAAGCACTCAACAAGCAGTACATTGAGTTGCAGGGCAAATATGCCGCCTTGGCTTCCGACGTGATTGAACTCCAGAAGGATAAAGCCCGGGTTGCCAACGCGCTTTTAGAGGCGGAAACCACAGCCGCTGCTATGATCGAGCAGGCAAGAGGCGACGCGGAAAGAGAGAAGACGGAACTGCTTGCACAGTTGGAACAATTGAGAGAAGAAGTGATCGACCGCAACCGTTTTATTCAGAATATGAAGCAAGAAACCGTAGCGGCTTGCAACGCACTGAAAGACAAACTGACGGAGGCAGCCGCACTGGCAGAAGGTTCCTTTGCAGATTTGAGCAATCGCTATGCAGCCCCCGCAGAAGCGAAGCCGGAGGCGACCGATGAAGAATAAGAAGAAGACGGCCATTCGGGTCATTTGTTTTATACTGGCTCTGTCGATGGTCATCGGTACCATATATATGATGTATGCATATTTAGTACAGGCTTTTGCATAATAAACGCAACTTGGTAAGGAGGACGGCGCATGACGGAATTAGCGGCCATTTCCGATTTCGGTCGGATGATTACGTATATTCGCGAATTTCTGGGAATTAACGGTCTTTGGGACGTTTTTCGCATCATTATTGACGTGGGTATTATCTCCTACGTCTTATACAAATTGATGTTCGTGTTGAAAGACTCCCGTGCGTACCAGGTTATTAAAGGCATCGTTTTAATTTTGGTGCTTTCATTCGTGGCGGAGCAGTTAAGACTGACCACCGTCTCTTACTTGATCAAAGCATTTATCAGCGTGCTCCCCTTCTTATTATTGCTCCTGTTCCAACCGGAGCTGCGCAGATGGTTAGAGGGACTTGGGCACAGTAAAGTAACCAACATTTTCTCTTCTTCCTCCTCGTCCGTAGATGCAGACACGATGATTTCCGAAATCGTGCACGCTGCTGTGGCGATGTCTGAGCAGAAGGTTGGTGCTTTGATCGTCATTGAGCAGAAGACCAGTTTGGGCGAGATCATTCGAACGGGCACGGTGGTAGACGCCAAAGTTTCCGCCCAGTTGCTTCGTTTGATTTTCGTACCGAACACACCCCTGCATGACGGCGCCGTGATCATACGAAATAACAAAGTGCATGCTGCCGCATGTTATTTGCCCCTTACGGACAATACCCATTTAGACAAAGATTTAGGTACACGGCATCGAGCCGGTATCGGCGTCACTGAGAATACAGACTGTATCAGTATCATCGTTTCCGAAGAAACCGGCAAGATTTCTTTTGCAAGAGCCGGTCAACTGACGCGTCCTGTGTCCGCTGAGAAATTGCGCAAACTTTTGAAGGATGCGCTGACGGAAGATGCCGGAAAGAAGAACCGACGCACACCGTCCTTCTTCCGAAAGGAGAGAAAGCATGAAAGATAAGATTAAATCCTTTATTGACAGTAAGACTTTCTATATTATACTTTCCATCGTTTTGGCAATTTGTGCGTGGCTTTTGGTGCTCAGTTACACCAATCCGATGAAGTCTCGTACCATGGAAATTCAAATTGACTTTTTGAATAGTGACGCGCCTGCGAATTTGGATTTGCAAGATCAAACCGTAACGTATCCAAAGATTGCTACCGTTACCGTTTCCGGTCGTCAGGACGTACTGAACAATTTAGCCGCATCGGAATTGGAAGTTACAGTGGATCTTTCCGAAATTACCAAGGCAGGCACCACCAAGTTAAAGGTATCCAAACCCACCTGCGAGCGCCTTGGCGTAACCATTAACGACTATTATCCTAAGACGATTGAATTCACCTACGATACTGTCGTTCGAAAGAATTTGGAAGTTCGCATCAAACAGGATAATTCTCTTTTGAAAGAAGGGTATGCTTTTGCGTCTGTTACGTCTACGCTGAGCAGCATTCCCGTTTCCGGTCTTGCCTCCTTGTTGGATTCATGTTCCCACGTAGAGGTAAATTTAGCGGACAGCATCGAACCCGGCACGCTGGATGCCAACAAGACGGCTGCATTCTTAGCACGCTTTATTTCCACCACCGGAGAGGATATTACCCATCGTTTTAACACAGAACAGATTACGGTGAATATTCAGATCGCAAAGAAAGTGAACTTGACCTACACCCTATCCGGAAAACCCGCCGCAGATTACTACGTAAGCAAAGAGGGTGTTTCTCCCGCTTACGTGCTGGTGGTGGGCAATTACGACGCATTGAAGAGTCTGGATTCCATTCCGCTGGGCAATTTATCCGTGGAAGGTAAGACCGGCAATGCCGAACTCTCCGTGGACGTGGCGACGAAATTACAGCCGGGCCTTTCTTTAGTCACCAAGACCACGGCAAAGATTACCGCAGAAATCAAAGCGCTGCAAACCAAGACTTTTACCGTGAATGCCGAAGATATTAACTGGGCCGGCAAGTCCGATCAATTTAATTACACCCTTACGCCGGAAAGCCTCACGGTTACGGTAAAGGGGAAAGAGACGGATATCAGCAAATTAACGCTGGCCTCTATGGAGCCCACTTTAGATTTGCAAGACAAAGACGCAACCGGCACTTACAATATCGTGTTGAAGTTCCCCGGTTTAGCCAAGAATTTCAAGGATTGTGAATTGGTAGGCGAATACGTATTGACCGTTGAAATTGCCAACAAGGAGGACGAACCGGTTTCTCCTTCTCCCCTGCCGACAAATTTAGACGAACCGGAAGGGCAGGATGCGTAAACGATGAAAGAAACCCTGAAGGAAGTACGTTTTTCAAAACTTCCCGAAACGCAAGAAGACTTTCAAGCACTGCTGATTGAACAAATTGCCACCCCTTGGGGATGTGCCGCCATGTTTATCGTGGCGCTGAACGTATACGTGGAGAACCCGGAACTGGGTCGAATTTGTTTAGATATGGTTCGTTTGGAAGAGCCTATGTCCCAAGCGGAGCTGGAGAATGTTTTTCACGTACTGCGCACCCAATACCCCTTCGTGGCCCGTTCTTATATCGCAGGGGCAACCTCGGAGAATGGTTACGCAGCGCCGGAAGGCGACTGGGTGATTTATATTAAAATGACCGACGAGAAAGGCCTTCGCCGGAAATCCAAGACTGTATACGTAGGTTGCAGCGGCACCGGTTCTTACCGGCCCATTACGCTGGCTTCCAAGCCGCCTCGCTTCGTACGCAAGCGTTTTGGCGTTAAAATGGATTATGAGGAGGATCCGTGGTTTGTTACGGATTATCCTTCCATACTTTTACCCGTTCCACAGTGACCAAAACTGTGATCATAAATTAAAGGAGGATATAAACATGCAGGACAAATGGAAGAAACTGCAAAATGGCAGTGACATTCGAGGGGTAGCCCTTGAAGGAATTGAAGGACAGAACGTGAATTTAACACCGGCGGTAGCCAAGGTAATTGCACAGGCTTTTGCAAAATGGCTCTCCGAGAAGACCGGAAAGGCACCGGCAGATTTGAAAGTCGCCGTAGGTAACGACTCCCGTTTATCCGGACCTGCCCTTCGGGAGGCTGTAATTGACGGCTTAACCGGTAGCGGTATTCAAGTGATTAACTGCGGTCTTGCTTCCACGCCGGCTATGTTTATGACCACCGTTTTGGAAGGATATTGCTACGACGGTTCCATTATGCTGACCGCCAGCCACTTGCCTTTCAACCGGAATGGTTTGAAGTTTTTTACCGTCGACGGCGGCCTTGAGAAGAAAGATATTACCGCAATTCTGGAAATCTGCGATACCTTGGAAGGCTCCGCTCCCGCAGCCACCAACCCGGGGGCTATTACGGAGTTGGATTTCATTTCCGTATACGCAGCCGACTTGGTTGCCAAGATTCGGGAGAAGACCGGCATGGAGAAACCCTTAGACGGTTTACATATCGTAGTAGACGCAGGTAACGGTGCCGGCGGCTTCTATGCAGAGAAAGTGCTGGAGCCTTTAGGCGCAGATACCACCGGCAGCCAGTTCTTGGATCCGGACGGAAGTTTCCCCAATCATATTCCCAATCCCGAAGATAAGGCAGCGATGGAAGCCATTCAGCAGGCAGTTCTAAATCAGAAAGCAGACTTCGGTATTATTTTTGATACCGACGTAGACCGTGCAGGTGCCGTAGACCGCCACGGTAAAGAAATTAACAGAAACCGCATCATCGCGTTGATTTCTGCCATCGCCATCGGCGAACATCCCGGCGCTACCATCGTAACAGACTCCATTACGTCCAGCGGCCTGAAGAAGTTTATTGAAGAAGATTTGGGCGGCGTACATCACCGTTTCAAGAGAGGTTACAAGAACGTAATCAACGAGGCCATTCGTTTGAACAACGAAGGCATCTACACCCCCGTTGCCATTGAGACTTCCGGTCACGGTGCGTTGAAGGAAAATTATTTCTTAGACGACGGTGCTTACTTAATTGCCCGCTTGTTGATTCAAATGGCGCTCCTGCGAAAAGAAGGCCGTCATATCGACGAGTTGATTGCAAGCTTAGAAGAACCCGCTGAAGCCAAGGAATTCCGTTTAAACATCGGTTGTGAGGATTTTAAGACCTACGGAAACGACGTTATTGAGAAGTTGGGCGAATTTGCTAAGACGGTACCCGGCTGGACCATTGAACCTAAGAACTACGAGGGTATTCGTGTTTCTTGCGACAGCGCCAACGGAGACGGTTGGTTCCTGCTTCGTCTGTCTCTCCACGATCCTTTGCTTCCTTTGAACATTGAATCCAACGCAGAAGGCGGCGTTGCCATTATTGCAACGGCTTTAAAGAACTTCCTGAAAGATTTTGATTTGTTGGATTTGAATTCTATGGCTGCATATTGATATGTATGAAATGAAGAAGGGTCACAAACTGTGGCCCTTCTTTTTTTACCCTTACTTCCAATATTCCTTGGGGTCCACTGCATTGCCGCCGGAAATCACCTCGAAATGCAAGTGAAGACCTTGATCTCTTTCGCAGAAAATCTCGCCGCCCAAGGTGCCCAGCACGTCACCGGCTTTGACAGAAGCCCCTTCTTTCACACCCACGGAGCTCAATCCGCAGTACACCGTAGAAACGTCTCCGGCGTGCGTCAGAATAACGGTCAAACCGTAGCGAGGATCATCTTTCACGGCGCTGACCGTACCGTTACAAGCAGCCAGTACTTTTGCCCCGTCTGTTCCCGCAATGTCCAACCCTACGTGGGTACGCCACTCTTTGGTAGTTTTGTTGAACACCAACTTCTTACCAGAATAGTCCACTTGCGTGTCCCCTTCTAAAGGTTTCACCATAGAGGTAGGTGCCTGGGCCGGAGTGGGTGTGGCTTCCGGTTCTTTGGTCACCGGGTGGAAAACGTCTTGTGTGGCGTCTCCCGGAGTGGCCTCTGGCGTTCCCGGATTGGGCACCGGTGTGTTATAAGAGATGACCGGCTGTGTCGGTTCCTCTTCTTGCAGTAAAATGCCAATGCCGGCACCAAATACCACCACAACGCAGGCAATCAATGCCAGGTAGTAGCCGTTTTTACGGAAAAATCTTTTCATCTTCTCTTTCATGTATCCATCTTCCTTTCTTGTCAAGCCGAAATCCAAAACCGTTTTGGCTTTGTTTTCCTATTATTGCCCCTAGTTGGAAGGTTTATACATACTTTATACATACAAGAAAGATATAAAAATACCGCCACGAAAATCGTGACGGTATCGGGTTTCATTGTCTGTTGTGGCGGGATTAAATTTCTTCGCCGTTGTTGTGACGCTCCATCAAGTTCATAATGCGCTTTCCGGGGCTCAATAAGCCGCTGATAGATTCGTCATAGTTCAAAGAATCCACAATCTTGGCAATGTACTTGGACATATCTACTTCTACGAACCAAGGCTTGTCCGCAAGTTCAGGACGGCGATACGTAAGGTTGGTAGCAAAGATTTTGTCGATCTTACCTTCTTGATAGAACTTTTCGAACATGTCGGTGCCGTCTGTGAACAAGGCGTAGGTAACGGCAGCAAATACGCGGCGTGCTTTGCGACGCTTCAGTTCCGTGGCAATATCCAACAAGGAGTCGCCGGAGGAAAGCATATCGTCAATGATCAATACGTCTTTGCCCTCTACGTCAGAGCCGATAAATTCATGGGCAACGATGGGGTTTCTGCCGTTTACAATAACACTGTAATCACGGCGCTTTACGAAAATACCCAAATCAATGCCGAACAAGGTGGAGTAGTACAAGTTTCTGTGAATACCGCCTTCGTCGGGGCTGATCATCATCATGTGATCCTTGTCCACCTTAATATCGGGAATTTCGTGTAAAATGGCTTTCATAAACTGATAGTACGCATGTACGTCCTCGAATCCATTCTGAGGAATTGCATTGGATACGCGGGCATCGTGGGCATCAAAGGTAATCACGTCAGTTACGCCCAGTCGAACCAATTCCTGAAGGGCTGCTGCGCAGTCTAAAGACTCTCGGCTGGAACGCTTATGCTGACGGCCACCATAAAGGAAGGGCATAATCACGTTAATACGCTTTGCCTTGCCGCCGATGGCAGAAATAATACGCTTTAAATCGGCGAAATGGTCATCGGGAGACATATGATTGGTAAGACCCATACAGTTGTATGTAAGGCTGTAATTACCTACGTCTACCAAAATATAAATATCTTTACCGCGAACGGATTCATCAATAATCGCCTTTGCTTCACCGTTGCTAAATCGGGGGCATCTGCTCTTGATCAGGAAAGTTTCCGGTTGTTTCTCTCCCGTGATTTCCTCACGAATATTAATCAACCACTTGTCTACTTTCTCTCCTAAATCATGACAACTCTCTAAAGCAATTAAGCCCAAATTGCCAACTTGGTTTGAATGGTGAGAATAAGGTGCTCTATCAGGACTCATTCTTGCGGTACCTCCAACGATTTATTTTCAACATTATTGTAACACGGCTTCGTCACAAACGCAATGTGTTTTCAAAATATTTTACCCGAAAATTGCCGGGATTTGCTCTAAATTCCAGTTCGCCACGCCGTTCAAATCCAGCCCTCCGCGTCTTCCGGAAAGGCCGGCGTAATGGGCGGCGCACGCGATCATAGCACCGTTGTCCGTGCAAAGAATGGGGGCCGGTCGGTAAAATGCCAATCCTGCTTCCTCGCAGGCTTTGGACACAGATGCACGAAGTGCAGAGTTGGCCGCAACGCCACCTGCCAACGCAACTTTCCCAATGCCGGTTTCTTTGGCTGCCAGCAATAAGTTGCGAGTGAGAATTTCCACCACGGCCCGCTGGAAAGAAGCGCACACGTCGGCTACAACGATTTCGTTCCCCTTCGCTTTCTCATTGTTCAAATAATTCAGCACCGCCGTCTTGACACCGCTGAAACTGAAATCCAAACTGTCTTGAAATTTTGTTTCCGGAAAATGAATGGCCTCCGGATTACCATGCTTGGCTTCTCGGTCAATCTTGGGGCCTCCCGGGTAACCAAGACCTAACGCGCGAGAAATTTTGTCAAAGGCCTCCCCTGCTGCGTCGTCACGGGTGCGTCCTAAGATGCGAAAGACGCCGTAATCTTCGCAAAGCACGATATGGCTGTGACCGCCACTGGCTACCAAACATACGAAAGGCGGCTCCAAGTCCTTATGTTCGATAAAATTCGCGCTGATATGGCCTTCAATATGGTGTACCGGAATCAAGGGCTTGTCCCACACGTAGGAGAGCGTCTTAGCGGCCGTCACGCCCACCAAGAGGGCACCAATTAAACCGGGGCCTGCCGTCACGCCGATTTGGTCAATTTCCTCGGCGGTCACGCCGGCTTCTTTCAAAGCATGGTCTACCACGCTAGTGATGGCCTCTACGTGTTTTCTGGACGCCAACTCCGGCACCACGCCGCCATAGGCTTTATGTAAATCAATTTGGGACGCAATCACGTTGGATAAAACCTCCCGTCCGTCTCGTACCACGGAAACAGAAGTTTCGTCGCAACTGGATTCAATTCCCAACGTAAGTATAGACATGAATCAAATCACCCTAATAGAAAAACGTCAAAAAACTGATGGAAGAAAAGTTGGTCTGCCAGCACCAAGATTCCCAGAACCACCAAGTAAATTGCGAAAACTTTCATACCTTTCTTCCGGAAGAAGTTCAGCATAAAACGAACGGCTACGTAACCGGATACGGCAGCAGATACCATACCGGCCAAGATGACCCATACGTTGAAACTCTCCGGGTTCTCAATCGTATCCTTCACACCCAGCAGCAAAGAACCACCAATCACAGGAATGGACATTAAGAAGGAAAAAGAAATTGCACTGCTCTTGCTAAGTCCCGTCAAAAGACCTGCGCTCAGCGTGCTTCCGGATCGGGAAATACCCGGCATCACCGCAACGCCTTGGGCAAGGCCGATGGCACCGGCTTTCCACCACGTTAAATCTTCCATTTCCAAATTAGCTTGTTTCCGCGTAGCGATCCATTCCGACAAAAGCAGAATGCCGGCCGTCACCAAGAAACAGATGCCTAGGAAGCCACCGCTTTGCGACACCGCTTCAATTTGGTCATCCAGAAAAACACCCACCAATCCCGCAGGAATGGTAGCAAGAATCAGCCACAGCACCGTCTTTTGAAAAGGGTGACGAACTAAATTCCAAATCGTCTTGCGAAATACCACAACGACAGCCAACAACGTGGCTACGTGTACCGCAATATCAAAATTCAGGCCAAACGTATTTACGTCCAGCCCGAATAATTTCTTAAACAAGATTAAGTGTCCCGAACTGCTTACCGGGAGAAATTCTGTCAAGCCCTGTACTAAACCAAGAACAATCGCCTGTAGGATTTCTTTCAGCAATTCCATTATGATACACTCTCCTCACCTGTGTTGCCGGGAAGTACTTCCGCAGGACTCTCCGCGGCGGGTTTCTTAGATTTCTTTCCTTTACCTCGGGATACAACCTTGGGCGGCTTACCTTCCCGAATCGTGTCTCGGGTTACAATACACTTCGAAATATTCTCTTCGGAAGGAACTGAATACATCACGTCCAGCATTGCTTTCTCCACAATGGCACGAAGTCCACGGGCACCGGTCTTACGCTCAATGGCAATCTTGGTAACTTCGGAAATTGCCTCGTCGTCAAATTCCAATTCCACGCCGTCGAAAGAAAGAAGCTTTTGATATTGTTTGATCAGTGCATTCTTAGGCTCCGTCATAATCCGTTTGAGCGCCTCTTCGTCCAAAGCGTTCAACGTTACAATCATGGGAACACGACCGATAAACTCCGGGATCAAACCGAATTTCAATAAATCCTGGGGTTCAACTTGCTCTAACAAACCGTCTACGTTCAAAGATTCCGAACTGTGTACCGTGCCGGAGAAACCAATGGTATTCTTACCGATACGACTTTCAATAATCTTGGGCAATCCGTCAAAAGCACCGGAACATACAAACAAAATGTTGGTGGTGTCAATATGAATATATTCTTGCTGAGGATGTTTCCGTCCGCCCGTAGGAGGAACGGCAGCCACCGTACCTTCCAAAATCTTCAAAAGGGCTTGCTGTACGCCTTCGCCGCTTACGTCACGGGTAATAGAAGGGTTGTCGCCTCTTCTGGAAATCTTGTCAATCTCGTCAATAAAGATAATACCCCGCTCGGCCTTTGCTACGTCGTAATCTGCGGCTTGAATCAAGCGCAAGAGAATATTCTCTACGTCTTCGCCTACGTATCCGGCTTCTGTTAAAGAAGTAGCATCGGCAATCGCGAAGGGTACGTTCAATACTTTCGCTAAAGTCTGTGCCAAATACGTCTTACCGACACCGGTAGGACCGATCAGCAACACGTTGGACTTGGCAATTTCCACTGCACCCAGCGGATTGTTTCCGGAAGCGTCCACTGGATCATTCTTCTTATTCTTCTTATCTTTGATTTGCTGCTGGGCATCTTCAATCCGTTTGTAATGATTGTATACGGCAACAGCCAAAGCCCGTTTCGCACGGTCTTGGCCGATTACGTATTCATCCAATGCAGCTTTGATTTCAGTGGGTTTCAGCAACTGTTTAGGTTCAAAGGCTTCCCGTTCCACAACACGCTCTTCCCCGGACTCTGCAAAATCATCCTGGAGAATATCGCAGCAGAGGTCAACGCACTCGTCGCAAATGTAGACACCCGGGCCTGCAATTAACCGTTTAACCTGACCTTCCCGCTTTCCGCAGAAAGAACAGCGCACTTGTTTATCTTCGCTCTTGGGCATAGCACACCTCTCTCTTCTATAAAGTATGATGAACGAGTCAAAATCATACTGAAGATTATGCGCGGGATGTCATAACCTTATCAATCAAACCGTATTCCAAAGCTTGTTGTGCAGTCAGGAAATTGTCACGATCGGTATCCCGCTCGATTACGTCAATCGGCTTGCCGGTACAATCGCTGAGAATTTGATTCAGTTTATTCTTGGTGCGTAAAATGTGATCTGCATGAATCTTAATATCCGATGCCTGACCTTGCATGCCACCCAGCGGTTGATGAATCATAATTTCGCTGTTGGGAAGTGCCATACGTTTGCCTTTCGCACCTGCGGTAAGGAGAACAGCACCCATGCTGGCCGCCATACCCACACAGATGGTGGCTACGTCACACTTAATAAACTGCATCGTGTCATAAATCGCCATGCCGGCGGAAACACTTCCGCCGGGGCTGTTGATATAAAATTGAATATCCTTATCCGGATTCTCTGACTCAAGGAATAACATCTGCGCAACAACTAAACTTGCGGTGGTGTCGTTCACCTCGTCACAGAGCATAATAATGCGGTCATTCAGCAATCTGGAGTAAATGTCGTAAGAACGCTCTCCTCTGCTGGTTTGTTCCACTACCATAGGGACTAATGCCATTTAAAATCGCTCCTTTCAATATTGCCTGAGAACCGGAAAGAACAGAGATATAATCCCGATTAGTCTTTCTTCTCGGTTTCAGTCTTCTTCGCAGCAGTGGTCTTCTTGGTGCCGGTTGCTGCTTTTGTTGTCTTGGTGCCGGTTGCTGCCTTCTTAGCCGGTGCTTTCTTTGCAGGGGCCTTTTCCTCGCCGGAAGCAGCGTCAGCCTTCTTGGCCGGTGCCTTCTTGGCAGGTGCCTTCTTAGCAGGGGCCTTGGGCGCATCTACTGCTACAGCAGAATCTGTAATCAATTCGGAAGCTTTGCGAAGCTGAATGTCGCGGATGACAGCATCCGTGCTGGCTGCGTACATCGCCTTCACTTCTTCAACCGGCTTCTTCATATAGTCAGCAGCCTCTTGGAATTCCTTATCAATTTCTTCCTGAGTTGCTTCAATCTTCTCTGCTGCAACAATTGCCTCTAATACTAAGTCACGACGTACGTTGATCTCAGCTTGAGGTCTTACTCTTTCCTTAAACTCTTCAACGGTCGTACCCATGTACTGGCAGTACTTTGCCATATCCATACCGTACATACTGAGTTGCTGTTCCATACGGCGTACTTCTTGCTCCTGAGAAGCCTGAATCATACACTCGGGAATCTCCACCTCTGCATTGTTGATTGCGGTCTTCAAAGCTTCTTCGTCCATAGCACGCTTTGCTTCTTCTTCTTTCTTTGCAAGCATCTTGGACTTCAAGTCTGCTTTATATTCAGCCAAAGTTTCAAATTCGCTTACGTCGGAAGCAAAAGCATCATCAATTGCAGGAAGCTCTTCCTTCTTAATCTCGTGAACCTTTACTTTGAATTCAGCAGCTTTGCCTGCAAGTTCGCTGGCATGGTACTCTTCCGGGAACGTAACCTTAACAACGGTCTCGCCTTCTGCGCTGATACCAACCAACTGCTCCTCAAATCCGGGAATAAATTGACCGGAACCCAGTTTCAAAGAGAAGTTCTCGCCTTTGCCGCCTTCAAAAGGAACGCCGTCCACAGAACCTTCGAAGTCGATTACAACGGTGTCGTCCATCTCTGCTGCGCGGTCTTCCACCGTAATCATGCGGGCATTCTTCTTTGCTTCATCCTCTACAGCCTTGTCCACGTCTGCATCGGCTACTTCTGCTGTTACTTTGGTAACTTCCAATGCTTTGTAAGCGCCAAGCTTCACTTCAGGCTTTGTATAAACTTCAACAGTATAAACAGCTTTCTCGCTACCAAATTCCTTTACGTCAATCTTCTGAGGATCAGAAACAACGTCTAACTTCAGTTCTTCGATAGCCGCATAATAATCGTGGCCGATTACGTAGTCCATTGCATCATTGTAAAGAACTTCTTTACCGTAAATCTGTTCAACCACTTTGCGGGGAGCCTTGCCGGGTCTGAAACCGTTCACGCGGAAATTCTTGGCATTCTTCTTAAATGCATAAGCCAAGCCCTCTTCAATCAACTCGGGAGCCGACTCAATCTCAAGGCGAACTAAATTCTTATCAACATTCTCTAACTTTACTTTCATAATTACTGCTTCCTCCTAACGGCACCTATCCTTAACGCCGTGCTATTTATACAAAAAGCCTGCCACATGGGCAAGCCTTGAATGACGATGAGATGCGGGAACAGGCTTATAAGACAAAGGTCCCACATCCGAAAAACTGTTCCGGGCTCACAGACCGTATCTCTTATTGAACTTGTCAACACGTCCGCCGGTATCTACCAACTTCTGCTTTCCTGTGTAGAACGGGTGGCACTTCGAACAAATTTCGACAGAAATTTCCTTCTTTGTCGAATAAGTGGTAAATGTCTCTCCGCAAGCACACTTTGCAGTTGTCTCCTCAAAATTCGGATGAATTCCTTCTTTCATTCCATGTCACCTTCTTTCACACAAATAAAGCGCTGTCACTTTACTCTTTCATTCCATATCAAGCGCCGCCTGAACATGCTCATGAAAAGCAACTGACAGAACAGCAGACTGCATTATACCACATATTCTTGGTGGATTGCAAGCCTTATTTTTGCCCTTTTCTGAAAATCTTCTTGATCGCCATACCCAGGCGCTTCAACCACCCGGTTTTGCCGGCTTCCGGTTCCGGAGAACCCGTGTACGAAGCCGGAAGTTCTCCCGCTTCAACCCGTTTGCGCAATTTCCAATCCACGTACGTATCGTAGAACACAACTTTGACAACGGCTGCCAGCACGTCGCCGATAATCATACCCACGAAACCGAACAAAACGCCGCCTACACACAAACCGGTCAGCACCAGCAGCGGGCTGATTCCCATCTGCCCACCTACGATATTCGGCGTGATAAACCAATTGTCCAGCAATTGAATAATCAGAATACAAATCAAAGCCCGAATACCCATCCAAGGATCCTGTACCAAACTGATGAGAACAACCGGCACGCCGCCGATCCAGGGACCGATATAAGGAATCAAATTGGTGAATCCCAAAATAACCGCAAACAAAATTGCATAATCCACGCGACCAATCAACAGCACTATATAGGAAAGAACCAGGATTACAATGGCCTGGAGCAATTTGCCGGCGAAATACCGTTTGAAAACGGAATCCACTTTTCTGCCCGTATCGGTAATCTGATCCGCCACAGTGGGCTTAAACAATCCGTGTACGATACGATTTCCTGCCACCAGTACTTTGTCTTTCTCAAGAAGCATATACACAGAAACCAACAGCGTCATAAACACGTTAAACACGCCGGAGCCTGTGGCTTTCACAATGCGAATGCCCGTGCTGGTAATCAGATCCACGTTAAGAAGCCCTGTAAGCGTAGTCTTGAGAGAGGCAATTCCGTTCACAATTTCCTGCTGCAATGCAACGGGAAGATTAAATTTCCCATCCTCCACAATGTCTTTGTAGAAGGCGTTCACCGTATCAAATAATTTAGGAATCATCTTGGCAAGATCCGTGATAGACTCGATCAATTTCGGTACGATAGCAAAAATCAAGATTGCTACGAACGCAATCAGCGTAACGTAGGCCAGAATAATCCCTACGTAACGTTTCCACTTGGCCGACTTCATTCGTTTCAAAAGATTGCCGTTCAGCCAGCAAGTGTAGGCATTCAAAACGTACGCCAGGATAAAGCCGTAGGTTAAGTAACCCAGCAAAGAGCCCACGTACCGAAACGCTTCGCCTAAAGATGCCCGGAAACCGACAAAATCAAAAATAATTTTTGTGGCCAAAATCAACAGAATCCCCAGGAGCAGAAACGTCTTAAAGTTCCACTCCGAGGGTCTTCTGTTAAAAAATTTCTCATTCTGCGATGATGGCTGCGTGTTCTTTGGATCAGGATTCTTCTCCTGGTTCATACGAAACACCTCACTTTGTTACTCTTCCCAGTTATGGTAAACCTCCATAACGTCATCGTTATCATCCAAACCGTCCAAAAGACGTTCAATCTGTTCTAATTGCTTCTCGTCCTCAATGCGAACGTAGTTCTGGGGTACCATGCGTACGCTGGCTTCCATAAATTCATAGCCTTTGGCTTCCAAAGCATCCCGAACGCCGCTGAAATCGTTAGGCTCCGTGGTAATTTCAAAAACATCCTCATCGGCGCTGAAATCCTGAGCACCCGCATCCAATGCGTCCATCATCACGGTATCTTCATCCTTGTCCCCGTCGTTCTCAATAACGATAACGCCCTTTTGATCAAACATAAAGGACACGCAACCGGAAGTACCCATGTTGCCGCCGAACTTATCAAATACGTGGCGCACGTCTGCTGCCGTTCTGTTCCGGTTGTCCGTAACACACTGGGCAATAATGGCAACGCCGGAAGGACCGTAACCTTCGTACGTAATTTCCTCCATAATATCGTTGGCACCTTCGCCGCTGGCTTTCTTAATACTTCTTTGAATATTGTCGTTGGGCATATTGGCCGCTTTTGCTTTAGCAATAACGTCCTTCAATTTGCTGTTGGCATCCGGATTCGGACCGCCTGCCTTAACAGCAATCTGCAACTCTTTCCCCAATTTCGTAAAAACTTTCGCTCTTGCAGCGTCTGTCTTACCCTTTTTATTCTTAATATTGGCCCATTTAGAATGTCCTGACATAAAAAATCCTCCATTAAAATACTTTGTCGATTGATTATATACCATTTCCCGGGAAATAACAAGTGAAAAACAAGGGTACATTCCCGCCTTTTTACGTGAAATGTACCCACTCACCCATTTTACAATTTCAAACCTTACAGCACTTCCTTGGTGACAACCACTTCTGCGCCGTATAAATCTTTGCAAATTACGTCGCCTACACAAACCGGCGCCTCCACGGAAAGCCCGCGGATGGACTCCATTGCCGCAAAAATAGACTCTTTCGGAATGGGGCAAGACGTCTTGACGCTGGCCATAGTATCCTCCCGGTTGGAAACCCGCACGATAGACGTAACGGTCCGTGTAGGATGCGTACACTCTTCGATGGCGTATTGCTCGCCTTTTGTACAAGAGCAACCGGTCACTTTCAGCGCTCCGATTTCTCCCTCTACGGTCACACTACAGCCTCTGGGGCAAACAATACAAATTAAATCCTTTTTCATACAATTTCCTCCAACGATACTGTAATTTCCCCTTGAACGCCGTCCAGTTTTTCTTTCTTGACTACGATTTTCTCCATTTCACCGGGAGCCGCTTTCAAACGAACGGCCGTAGCCAGGACTTCCTCTCCTGCTTTCACGGTAAAACGCACTTTGCCGTAGGGCTTTACCACCCGCAAGAACAAAGGCACGTCTTTCTCTTCCCCTACGTTAATGCGCTGGGGCAGTACGTAACGCACGCCTTGGCCGGGTTTCACGGAAACGGATTCACCGCCGTTTTGCTTGCCCAAAACAAAATCTGCCGCACCCATACCGGCGATTTCCGCCTCATCGGATACGTAGTCCACCAAATCGTGTACCTGCAAAACGTTGCCGCATGCAAAGATACCGGGCACTTCCGTCTGGCGGTTCTCATCCACCAAAGCACCGTTGGTAACAGGATCCATGGGAATGCCTGCAGCCCGTGTCAGTTCGTTTTCCGGGATCAGTCCTACAGATAAAAGCAACGTATCACAAGGAATATACCGCTTGGTTTCCGGCATAATCCGGCGATTCTCATCTACCTGGGCAATAGTAACGCCCTCTACACGGTCTGTTCCGTGAATTTCCGCCACCGTATGGCTCAAATACAAGGGAATGCCGTAATCTTCCAAACATTGTACGATATTTCTGGTCAATCCGCCGGAGTACGGCATAATCTCGCACACCGCTTCCACTTTCGCGCCTTCCAAGGACAGACGGCGGGCCATGATCAGGCCGATGTCGCCGGAGCCTAAAATGACGGCTTTCTTACCTACGGTGTAGCCCATACAGTTAATCAACTTCTGTGCCGTACCTGCGCTGTATACGCCGGCAGGGCGGGTTCCCGCTACGGACAGTGCACCACGGCTTCGCTCCCGGCAACCCATAGCCAGTACAACCGCACCGGCTTGAATCTTCATAAGGCCTTCACGGCTTTGCGCCGTTACAACCAATTCGGGAGAAACAGCGGTAACCATAGTCGTATGATAAACCTTAATACCCCGCTCTTCTACTTGCTTCTTATATACATCCGCATACTCAGGACCGGTGAGTTCCCGGCCTAATTTATGTAAACCAAAACCGTTGTGAATACACTGGCGCAAGATGCCGCCCAGTTCTTCTTCACGGTCGATAATGACGGTATCCGTAACGCCTCGGTCATACGCAGCAATCGCCGCTGCCATGCCCGCAGGACCGCCTCCTACAATTACAACGCTGTGCTTAATCATGATGCTGCCTCCTATCCAATCCGTCCCGTAACTAAATCCGACGTTTTACCTTTCTTGGTAACTTGTTCCATAGGAACGTTGTTGACCTCAGAAAGTAATTTCATGACGTAGGGCATACAGAAGCCACCCTGACAGCGTCCCATACCGGAGCGCGTTCTTCGCTTTACGCCGTCTACGTCGCTAGCAGGGGGATTTCGCTTAATGGCATCCCGAATTTCTCCCTCGCTTACCGTTTCGCAGCGGCAAATAATGCGGCCGTATTCCGGATGTTCCGCAATATACGCGCTCTTTTCTTCGTCGCTCATTTTCTTAATAAAATGAGGGTCCGAGCGTGTGCCGTCAAATTGGGGATTTGCAGTCAAATCAAGATCCATTTTACCCAGAATCTCTACTGCGTACTCTGCGATGGCCACGCAGGAGGTCAATCCCGGAGAGTCGATCGCCGCTACGTTTACAAAGTTCTCCGCACCCTTTGCCGGTTCAATAATGAAGTCGCCGGTGGCCACGGAGGCACGAACGCCGGAGAAGGACGTAATAATCTGGCGGAAATCTACGCCGGGCACGCTCTTCTTAGCAAGGTTTCGCACAATGGCCATGCCGTCATCGGTGGTTTCCGTACTGCCGGAAGTTCGCACACGAAGGGCGGTGGGGCCGGTGAGCAAGTTGTTGTCCACGGTGGGGCTCACCAAGATGCCTTTTCCCTCTTTGGAGGGGACCTGGAAAATGGTATGGGTGACACGGCTGCCTTCTGCTTTGTCCAAAAGGAGATATTCGCCGGCTCTGGGAATAATGGTAAAAGAGTCGTCGCCCACCATGGCGGAAATTTTATCGGAGTAAGCGCCGGCACAGTTTACGACGTAGCGACCTTGCACCGTCTGACCGTCACTCCCGGTTACGGTGTAAACGTCTCCCGCTCGCTGAATTTGGGTGACGGTAAAATTCGTTTTCAGTGTTGCACCGTTGTCCATGGCGTTGCCTACGGCTGCAATGGTTAATTCGTAAGGGCAGATAATGCCGGCAGAAGGAATATTTAATACCAACGTAATTTCCTCGGAAAGTTCCGGTTCCATCTTCCGGGCTTCTTCTCCGGAAATGATGGACATACCTTGAATGCCGTTCTCTAAACCTCTTTCATAAAGCTCGTGAATGGCCGGTTCCTCTTCGCTGCCAAAGGCACAGACGAAAGATCCGTTTTGTTTATGGGGTACATGCAACATCTTGGCGGTTTCATACAATTTGCCAATGCCCGCTGTATTCATCTTGGCTTTCAGCGTACCCGGCTCCGGGTCAAAGCCGCCGTGAATAAAACCGCTGTTGGCTTTGGAAGCACCGCAAGCCACGTCGCTTTCCTTCTCCAGCAAACAAACGTTCAATTGATATTTGGTAAGTTCCCGCGTTACCATTCCGCCGATGACACCGGCACCGACAACGATTACATCATAAACCATAGCGTTCTACTCCTCTGCTATATATACTACGTGTTCAATGACAGAAATCTTGGAAATTTCCCACTCTGCTTTTCTGTCAAAGGTAAGACCCAGTCCCAAATGACCCTGGAATCCGCTTTTGGGCGGAAGCACCTGCACGTTAAACGGCATATTGATAGTTTCCCGCAAGTTTGCGATAATTTCATTCGTCTTGTACATATCGTCAATTTCAATATAAAGAATTTCCGCATTCTTGCGGTGGCGCTCCATTCTGGCAAACAAGTTCACCGACAACATCAAAAGTATCGTTACAACTGCCGCACCGATACAGAATCCGTAGCCGATTGCAATACCAATGGTTGCAGTAGCCCAAATGCCGGCTGCCGTCGTTAAACCTACAATGGTATTGTTATTCTTTAAGATAATCATACCGGCTCCTAAGAAACCGATTCCGGAAATCACTTGGGCTGGGATTCTCAATACATCGCCGCCGTAACCTAACACTTCCGACACGTACAAAGACGTCATGGAAGTCATTGCTGCACCTAAACAAACCAATATATGGGTACGCATACCGGCTGCGCGGCCGTGTTTCGCCCGCTCGGCACCAATCATACAGCCCACGATAACGGCCAAGACTGCACGAATGAGAATCTGTTCAATGCCAAATTCCATTAAATATTCGGATATTATTCTGTACAGTTCCACCATGCTGTTCATCACTCCATCCCTTTGTGCTTTTTATAAATACCAAAGTTCCTTTGTTCCCGTAGAAACCGCCACTGCGCCACAGGTTAACGCCTCCGTCACTTCACCTTTGGTTTCAATCAAGCCACCGGCTATAACGGAGACACCCTCTCGGGCAAAACTCTTAATAATCTTTCCAATAACACCGGGCATCAACTCAATCATGTCCGGTGCGGCGGACTCCAGCATTTCATGAATGCTGTTCACTCCGTGAGAATCCAAGGCGAAAAAACGCTGTACGGTGTAAAGCCCCAAATCTCTGGCTTGGCGTATCAACTGGCCTCTCGTACTGATAATGCCGTCGGCGCCTGCTTTGGCTAAGAATTCAATGCCGGCACGGTCTTTACCGATTCCGGAAGCAAGATCGATATGTACGAAAATCTTCTTGCCCGCCCGATGAGCTGCCTGAATTCGCTGCGACACAGTCATAATGCCGGCTTTCAAATCGAACAGAACCTCACAGGGAGATTCCAATGCCGCTTTGAAGTTTTCTTCATAAACAGAAGCAATTACCGGACTGCGTTCAAAAATGTCTTTCAATTCTGTCCCTTCCACGTGCTGCGCCTCCTAATAAAATAAAAAAAGACGCAAACTACCCCCTTATCCCACGGGGTATTTGCATCTCCAATCATCTCTGCTCTTTCATTATAAAAACAGAAGGCTGTTTTGTCAAGAGCACGGGTACGTGCAAGCCCCCTCCCCGCTGAAAAGGCCGAGTCATTCAGCACGCTTTCGCAGGGTATTTGCCCGTGGAGCAAATGGAATTTACCCACGGGCAAATATGAAAAAACAAACTTATTTCGCGCCACTTTGAAGTAGCGAGTCAATGTAGTCCAAATTGAACACAACCCGCACCTTCTTGTAGCAATCGGTATATCCGCCCCAGTTTGCTTTGTATCTCCAACCAACGCCGTAGGGAGACGCCGAAGTTCCGTCCGCATAAATACCGTGCATAGGATCGCAGGTAATCCAGCATTTCGGTAGCCAAGACTGTACCTGACCCCAGTAAGCCGTCGTCAAACCCGGATAATTTCCGGAGTTAATATAGCACAGCATCTCAAGTGGCAAATTCTTCACAGGAGATAAATCTTTCACCCGCGTGTAACTCAAATTCAGGAATTTCAAAGAAGGACATTGGGCAAGGGGTGCAATATTGGAAAGAGAACCGCACCAGGCCAATTCCAAGAAGTCCAATTTCTTACAGTTCGCCAAGGGAGACAAATCCGTAATCGGGCTTCCGGAAAGAATGGCCAATTCCAGATCCGGCATATAACCCAAGAAGCTCAAATCCCGCATCGTCGTATTGTGTCCCAAATCCACGTATTTCACCTTGGTCAAATACTTAAACAAATAACTGTTGCTGTCATCTACGTGATACACGGCGCGAAGCACGGTGGTATCGGTGAGCCAGCTGCGACTCTTGGTACTGGTGCTGTTGGGATAATAATGGAAAATTCTCCAAACAATTTCCGTTTGAGCCTTGTAATCGTCCCGAATCTGTGCCAGTACTTCATTGGTCAGTTTACAGTTATCCAGCTTAAAATGGGTGCAGCGGGTCAAAATATCCAACGCTTCCCGAATGGCGGGGGCGCCGCTGTCTCCGATGTTGGCATTGACGTAGGAGACGGTCTTGCTCAAAGTAGACAGCGTCTTGCCGTAAAGGGTAAAAGAATAATCAAACAAAACGCCGGGAGCTGCCGTCTGTAACTTCTTAACGTCCGCTTTACTCCAACTGCTACTTAGCTTCACCACGCAAGGCACCGTCAAAGACTTGGCTTCTTCAACCGAAGCATTGACTTCACTTGCGCTACGCCCGGTCCAGTCGTAAACCGGCCACGAACTGTCCAGCGTCACTTTGGTGTCGGTAATCACAGGTTCCACCGGTGCAGCCGGAACTGTAGAACCGTTGTACGTGGTAACGGTGAAAACGATTTGAGGATAAGCCGTCTTCAGATCATTGATTTGTTTCTCCGTAAGTTTCGTTTGATTCAAAGCCACAGAGGACACTTTAGGCAAATATTTCAGATTTGCTTTCAGCGTATTATATTCAAAATCCGTATCCGTCAAAGAAAGATAGGTTACCGTATTGCCAACGGCTTTCGTTCCGACGGATACCGTGTAAATCACTTCAACCTTGGGATTAGCATCGGCAAAAGCCATAATTTCCGCGTAGCAATCGCTTCCGGAAAGGTCCGCTTTCTTCAAATTGGGATATTGGTAAAGCTGCGCAATGGTCTCTGCAGTTACCTGCATCTTCACTTCTTCCGACGGATCGGCAGGTCCCGGACTTCCCGTAGGAGCAAGGCTGCCCGTAGGCGTCAAAGAAGTCTCCGGCGACTGCGTTGCATCAGGCGTATCTCCCACTTGATTCATCTGGCAAGCCACAAAAGCAATAACCAAGACAACAACGATCAGCAAGGCGGCTAAACGAATCCATTTTCCGTATTTTCTCACCATAATCCCTCCATCAATCCAGTTCTTGTACGATTGTACCGCACAAAGTTAAGTTTGTCCACCAATTTCACGGCCGTGATGCACCGAAAAGTCTGCGTGCATCCCTTCTAATTTCTGTTTATCCCCATAGCCGTAGAAAACAGCGCAGGTGCGACCGAATCCCGCTGCTTTTCCCGCTTCAATATCCGTGTAGGAATCCCCCACCATCATACACCCGGCAGGCTCGGCCTCCATGGCTTTCGCACAAAGGAGCAACCCCTCCGGATCCGGCTTCATGCGGGTCACGGATTCAGGACCGATGACGCGGGTAAAAAAGCGCCCGATCTGTAACTTCTCCACAATCATTCTCGTCAAAGGTTCCGGTTTGTTGGACACCACGGACATTTTAACGCCCCGTGCCTGAAAACCTTTCAACGTTTCCAAAATGCCGGGATATAAAACCGTTTCGTCACAGGGATGCGCCGCATAATAATTTTTGTACCATGCCAGAACTTCCGCTTTCTTGTCTTCTTCCACAGGCACCGTATGTTCAACCAAATGTTTGGCACCCCAGCCCACGAAGGACATAATTTCAGGGGTAGTCATTTCCGGCACGCCATACTGACGCTGGGTAGCCCGAACCGAAGCGGCAATATCCAATGCCGTGTCCGCCAAAACTCCGTCAAAATCAAAAACAACTGCTTGTAACTCCATTTTACTCTCAGACCTCTACTTAAAACATTTTCTTTTTGAACAAAATAATGGCTACGATGGCGCACACAAGGGCTGCACCGCCGCAAATCCCGTAAAATGCCCAACTAAACTGTGCAAGCGGCATGGGTACGTTCATACCGAAGAACCCGGAAATAATATTGGGAATGGACATAACAATGGTAACTGATGCTAAAAGTTTCATTACAATATTCAAATTGTTGGAAATAATTGAAGCAAAGGCGTCCATCATCCCATTCAAAATATTACTGTAAATGTTGGCCATTTCAATGGCCTGCTTATTCTCGATAATAACGTCCTCCAGCAAGTCCTCGTCTTCCGGATATTTCTTAATAGAAATATTTGGGAAATTGTATTTCATCAACTTCGTCAGTACAATCTCATTGGACTTCAAAGAAGTAGAGAAGAAGACCAGAGATTTCTCTAAAGAGAGCAAAAGCATCAATTCTTTGTTCTTCATGGATTTATGCAGATCATTTTCAATATTGTTGGTAATTTTGTCAATCTGCCGCAAATATTGCAAATAATACGTGGCGTTGCGGTACAAAAGTTGAAGAATGAAACGGTTCTTCTTAAACGTGCAGAACGTCTTCACCCGGTTCTCCAAAAAATCACGTATCAACTGGGTTTTCTTCAGACTTACGGTAATCAGACACGTAGGGCACACGATAATACCTAAAGGCATGGTGGCATAAGCAAAGCGGTCGGAACCGGGTACAGCCTCTACCAAAGGGATATCTACTACGATCAACGTAACGCCGTCTTCGGATTCAATACGGGGGCGCTCTTCTTCGTCCAGGGCGGCGGTTAAAAAGTCTTGTTCCACACCCATTTTACCCGCAATCTCCTGAATCTCCGATTTGGAGGGATCCAGCATATTGATCCAGCACCCCTCTACGGGCGCCTCCAATTTTTGCAACTTGCCATCTTCGGAAAATAAAATCTCGATCATGGCTCCATCCCTCCCGGCCCTGTCTTTGCAGGTTTATTCCGCCACAGGCGCTCAATATTGTAGAACTCCCGCTCTTCTTCTAAAAATACGTGGGCCACCACGTCGGTGAAATCCATTAAAATCCAACGCGCCGTATCGTAACCCTCCAAATGCACGCAGGGCTGACCCGCTTCCTTCATCTTCTCCATCACTTCGTCGGCAATACCTCTTAAATGGGTAGAAGATGTGCCGCTGCAAAGAATAAATGCATCGGTAATAGGCGTCTGACCCGCCAAATCAATAACGTCAATTTGTTTCGCCTTTCGGTCCTCCATAGCATTGACTACAATTTCGGTAAAAATCTTTCCTTTATTTTGTTCGTTCATCACGTTACGCTCCTTTATCATCTTATTCTTGCAACTTGCCACGCGCCCAATCTCGGGTATCTTTCGTGTCTTGGCAAATGGGTTTACCTTGTTCTTCTAAATGGGCGATGGTCATCTCGCATTCCGCCAGCACTGCAGGCAGCAATCCTTCTCGGTTCAGCACGTCCCGCACTTTGTCAAAATGAGGACCTTCCCTGCCGGCCTCGGTATAGTCCGCCACAAAAAGGATTTGTGCCAGCGTTCCCATACCGGGTTTGCCGGTGGTGTGGCATGCAATGGCTTCCAAAATATCGGGATCCTCCACACCGTAACGGGTAGCGGCTAAAATTTCCGAGGCTTTTGCATGAAGCAATGCGCCATTATCCCCCTCTAACCCAAGCCATGCGTACTGGGCTTTTGTAAATTCCCGGGCTCCATCGTGGAGAAGGCCCGCCCACGCACATTTGTCTTCCGGGACTCCTACTTTGCGTCCGATGCGCATCGCTTCTTCCATCACCCCAATGCTGTGGGCGTATCGGGAAGGACTCAGCCGATTTTGCAGTTCTTGAGCAGCCGTTTCCAGATTCTTATGCTTGTCCCTTTGGTAAAGACCATTTTCCCGGATGATTTCCGCCACACTTCCGGGCAGCCACCCATCCATATTTCGTCCTGCTTCGCAGCCGCTGCGAATTTCCGTGGAAGAAATGTCCACGCTGGGTACTTCCGCAAATTGAATCCGGGCGCCTTCCCGGGTGAGTTCCATATACTCAGTCCGGAAGTCTTCCCGGCTGTATCCCGGCCTGTACATCGCCACAAAACTACATAATCGAAAGACTTGGTGATAATCTTTCCAGTGCTTTAAGTCCGCCAGTACGTCTGCGCCGATGATCCACACGTATTCCCCATCCGGATCTTGTGCGTGAAGGCTGCGTAGCGTGTCTACGGTGTAGGTATATCCGTTTCTTCGAATTTCCATATCCGATACGGAGAATTTAGGATTGCCGGTTTCCCGGATTGCTGCCTGCACCATTTGCAGGCGCAGGATTCCCGGCGTTACGTTCCGATGTACCTTGTGAGGCGGGTCTCCCGTGGGCATAAATATCACGCGATCCAACCCTGCAGCGTTGAATACCGCAGAGGCTACGTCAATATGCCCTTTATGGATCGGATCAAACGTCCCTCCAAAAATCCCAATTCTCATCGTACTGCTTCTTTCCTTTTTCTTACAAAAACGCCCAACCGCTTTGTCATTCGGTGGGCGTTTCAGGCTTCATCTCATACTTTGTTCCGTACATAGGCTTAATGTTTGGGAACCTTCTTATCCATAGCCTTCCCAAAACTATACCAAGAGTTGCGCAACTTATGACGAAGTTCCACATCAAACACCCATTCAATGGCGTCGTTTAATTTCTTTCTCATTTCAAGATATTCACCGCGGTTGAACCCGTCCTGTGCCAGAAGGGCATCCATATCCGCAATCCATGCACACACGCGATCAATCCCTGCCGCGTCCGGATCCACTTTCTTCTTCAAATGAAAAACCACTGACTTTACGGACTTCTTCTGAAGCTCCGCATCCGGTGTAAGTTGAATCGTTTCCTGCTTACCCACATGATCCGCTATACTACTGCCACTATCTGTACTCATGCACTCATCTCCTTTCAAGCTCCGACCTATACTATCATACGAAAAAAATCAAAACCTATCACATAATTTGTGATAAGTTTGATTTCTTTTTTGTTCTTGACTTGATTGTATCACTGCCGGCGGTAAAATGCAAGTTCATTTTCCCCGGCGTTTTCTCAGTTCTTTAAACTCTGCATAGGCGCCGGAATTCGTCCGCCTCTTGCAATAAAGGAGCTGCTGTCTTTCTCATACTGGCGCACCGGCATCACAGGGCCGCTTCCAAGCAGTCCACCAAATTCTACCACGTCGCCCACTTTCTTTCCGGGCGCAGGAATAATGCGCACGGCCGTGGTCTTATGGTTGACCATGCCGATGGCCGCTTCGTCTGCAATAATGGCAGAAATGGTGGAAGCGCTGGTGTCTCCCGGCACCACGATCATATCCAATCCTACGGAGCATACGCAGGTCATGGCCTCTAATTTTTCGATGCATAAAGAGCCTTTCTGTACGGCTTCAATCATACCCTCGTCTTCACTGACAGGAATAAAGGCACCGGAAAGTCCGCCTACGTGAGAAGATGCCATCAATCCGCCTTTCTTCACAGCATCGTTAAGCAGCGCAAGGGCAGCCGTCGTTCCCGGAGCACCGCAATGGCCCACACCCATTTCTTCGATAATGCGGGCAACGCTGTCTCCAACTGCCGGCGTGGGTGCCAAAGACAAGTCTACAATGCCGAAGGGCACGCCTAAACGCTCACTGGCAAGTTTTGCAACCAATTGACCCATACGGGTGATCTTAAAGGCTGTTTTCTTAATGGTTTCGGCTAAAACGGTGAAATCTTGTCCGCGTACGGCTTCAATGGCGCATTTGACTACACCGGGTCCGCTGACGCCTACGTTAATGACGCACTCCGGCTCTCCCACACCGTGAAAAGCGCCTGCCATAAAGGGATTGTCCTCCGGGGCGTTGGCAAATACCACCAAGCGGGCACAGGATGCACCGCCGGTTTCTGCGGAAAGTTCTGCGGCTTTCTTAATTAAAATACCCATATCCCGCACCGCATCCATATTGATGCCGGCTTTAGAGGTACCTACGTTGACGCTGGTACAAACTTTCTGGGTTTCAAGGAGAGCGTAGGGAAGCGACTCTACCAAAGTCTTCTCGCTTACCGTATAGCCTTTGTGGACCAATGCGGAATAACCGCCGATAAAGTTTACGCCGGTTTCTGCTGCCGCCCGGTCTAACGTGCGGGCCAGCGCCACGCATCCGTCAATATCGTGAGGGGCAATCATACCGACCGGGGTTACGGAAATTCTCTTATTTACAATGGGAATACCCAATTCCGTTTCAATCTCACAACAAACGGAAACTAAATTTCTTGCCGTATGGGTAATCTTATCATACACCGCTTGGCACGTAGCCTGAATATCCCCCCGCACACAAGAAAGCAAATTGATGCCCATGGTGACGGTACGAATATCCAAATGTTCTTGTTGAATCATTTTGACGGTTTGCGCAATTTCATCCGTAGAAATAAACATAATCGTTCACTCCTCTCAGATTTTGTGCATAGCATTGAAAATGTCTACGTGTTGCAACCGGATGCGTAGACCCATTTCGTCTCCCAATGCCGCCAAATTCGCCGCAAGCGGTGCAAAGCCACCCTTCACAGACGTAACGTCTACCAGCATGGTCATGGTAAAAATCTCATCCATAGTGGTTTGGCTGATATCTAAAATATTCACGTCTGCTTCTGCAAGCATATTGGATACGGCAGCAATAATGCCTACCCGGTCACTGCCGATCACCGTAAGTACTGCTTTAATCATGGTATAATGCCTCCTTGTACGAAATTACTGTTCCAACGTTTTGAAGCTGTACCCCTTGCCGGTGGCTTGGGTAATGAAGTCATCTAATACGTTAAACAAGGCTTCACTGGTATCCATAGAATAGATGATACCGTCTGCCAGACTTTCCACCATAACGCTCAAAGCATTCTTGGTTTCTCCGCCAATGGTGCGGGACCACAAGGCTACTTTGTAGCCCATAGCTTCTGCAATTGCGATATCCCGCGCGGAAATCTTCATAGGATCCGGGCGGAAAAATTCCATACGCTTGGTCGCCCCTGCGATACCTTGATAAGTTTCTTCCATGGTCCACAATTTATCACAGAACTGTTCGGGCGTGATGGTAGCGGTAGCAAAATTACCGCGAACGCCCAACACGTGACCTTCATTTACGATGCGTTTTAAAATATTCTCTGCTTCGTCGCCTAAATTCTTGTTAAGTTCAATGAAATTATCCGGCATAAAGAACGTAGCTTTCAGGCTACTACCTTTCAACAAATCCAAAATTTTGACTTCCGTCCCTTGGATATAGCCTAAGTTGAACGTCAAATATATATCAAGTCCTGTATCATCTGCTTTGGAATAGAAACAGGTAGTGTCTTTAATCACGGTCAAGGATTCCATATCGAAAGAAGACCATGCTTGATGATACGTAGCGGACAAACTGCTCAATTTTGTATAATCCACCGCGGGCCGCACGACAGGTCCCTGAGTAGGTTCCGGCGTCGCCGTAGGAGATGGCGTCCCTTGTGATGCTGCCAACGTAGGAGATGCCGTTACCGGCGCCTTGGAAGGCTCGTTCAAAATTTCCTGGCTTTCCGGTCCTGTGAACGCTTGGGATACAATCAGCACCGTAACCGCAATAAACAATATGAAAAGTGCAATTAAATGACTCTTTCTCATTGGATCTCTCTCCTTCGATAGTATAACCTCTTGGATTATAACAAAGTTCCGGCAAAAAAACAATCGTCTTTTGCCGTCTGTCGGTTTGCCGGATTTCTATTTTGAAATGTACCGAACCAACGGAAAGCACCCGCCCTCCGGCCGGAGAGCAGGTGCTTCACAAAGCATTTTTCTTATAAACCCTTCTTACGGAAGATTCAAATCATCTTCCCAATCCGTTCCCTGCGTAGATTCTGTAATAATATCCTGTACTTGGAACGTAAATACCTCAATTTCTGCTGTTTCAAAAATCTCTTTCATATCAGTTCCCCCTCCTTACGGGTTGTAGGCACTTGCCGCACAGCCATAATCATAAACCGCTTGAATCAATGCATAGGACTTGCTCGTCTCGTCATTTGCAGCCACAAATGCATTGACGTAGGAGTTGATGCTGTAAGTAACTTCCTGTACAAGAACACCGTCTACGTACAAGCCAACTACAACGGGTGTGTCAAACTGGTGTGCATAAACTCCGTCGTAATCCCAGTAATAAATATTACCGGTGGACAATTCGAAGTTGTCATACGTTGTCTCGCCTACTTTGATCGTAATCTTGCTTGCGTCATTGGTTACGAACTTAAAGCGAAGACGTACGGTATTGAACAATGCGAGGCTTGCAGACTTCCAGTAGTTATTTGCATCGCTGCGTGTACCTACGCTCCGAACGCTTCCTGCATTGGTCATAGCTTGATTTACAGATGTCTTCTCACCGGCATCCAACTGGCTGTTGGCAAAGAGTGTAGCATCCGTAACACCTTCAAAGTACTTTTGAGACTCTGTTCCGTAGTTCAGCATTGCAATCAACACGTCGCGAAGTTTCTGCTTCTGACCGCTTGTATCCGCCGCTGCATCCTCTGCAGAAGGCAACATATTCATACAGTATTGTTGTAGGCTGTACGTCGCCACTTTATCTTTCCGCATACCGTCGATATACAATTCCGCAGAAATATTCTCACACATATCTTGAGGAAGAATATCCGGCAAGGAGAAGGTATACTGACCGTCGGCCTCTACACCGTCCACCCAAATTACTTCACCTTTGAAGGTAAACTTCATTTGAACGGATTCCGCATCGTCAACATCAACATCGGCCTGCAAGTGAAGTGTAATCGCCTCATCCAACTCAGGTGCTGCCGTCTTAATTTCGCCTTCAACACCTTCTGTGATGGAGAAGTTCTTTACGTCAAAACCGGCAGTGCCGCCTTCCGCCATAAAACCAAAATAAGCAATGTCCGCTGCAGTAGGCAAACGGTCAATCTTCTCAACAAACAATTGCTCACCGTCTAAGAACACTTGAATAGATTTTCCGGTTACCTCTGCAGTTAAGTTAAACCACTGCTTGGTAGAGAAATCAAGACCGGATTTAACAACTACAAAGCTGTCAATATAAGCAATACCACTGGAATACGTATGCTCCGGATCACTACCTTGTGCATGGCCACGGAACGACATCGTACCTGCAGCCATATCAAAGTCAAAACGAAGTTGATGGAATCTATAACCGCTGGATACTTTCTCGCCAACCAAGAAACCGGCTCCGCCAACTTTGTCCACACCAGATGTGGTGATACATCTGTTCGGGGAGAAATCAACACTAACCTTATAACTTTCAAACGGAATCGTACGTGTACCTGAAATCCAAGACCCACCATTGCTTATAACAGGGACTCTCATGATGTAATCACCATTTTCATCTACGGTATAGCAATCCGTTTGATCATGAGCATTCAGTTGTTGAACATTTTTAAACCAATATTTAGCAGTATCATAATGTTCAAACACCTTCTCCGAAACGATATTGTCTACACCTTCATAGATGCCGAAGTTCTTAATAGATTGTGTTGCTCCGGACGGGAAGAAACCAATATAGTTCAGTTCACCGGACGTAGGGAAATGACCCAATGATGCAGTTGTGATACTACCACCCGTTTTTGGATCGGTGAAATCCGGCGCTTGGTAGCCATCAAAATAAATCATAGTTTTCGTAGGTGTTACCTTGAAAACAACCTCATGCCACGTGTCCGCATCAAAATCACCCTTATACCAAGAAGTTCCATACGTGGGTGTTGCAACATTCGTTCCACAATGCTCCCATACGTAAAAACTAACTGTCTTTGCGTCATAGTTCGGGTCAAAACGAATATTCATCCACTTAAGGTCATTAGGCGCGCTGCCATATCCCAAAAGAACACCCATATACTTACTTCCGTCAGACTTAATGTTCATCTTTACGGTATAACTGCCGTCCGGAAGTGCCACTTTCGTATAGGAATCCGTATGCGTTGTGGGAACCGAGTATACGTAATCCCCCTCGTCATCCAAATAGAACGTACCGGCGCAAGCACCTGCAAAATAATTCTTCATGTTTGCCTGATTTGCAAAAACATGTTTATAAATCAAATTTTCAGGACCGGTTGACGTCTCGGGAATAATCGATGTGTCTTCCGAATCCGGATAAACAATGTGAATCGTATGGGTTTGATTTCTTGCCGCTCCACCAAAACTCTGAATACGGAAGTATACGCCATCCTCACCAGTTTCTTCACCCACGCCTTGGATTTCACTTAACTTTTGACGAGAAGTAAGCGCAGTGGCGGTCTCCGCATAAGAATCAAATGCAGAACCGGTCTTGTCGCCAATTCCACGAATCATTACATTGCCGGTTTCATTCTTGGAGAAAGCAAATACATAGCCTTCCTCTGCAAAATCTGCGTAATTTCCATAGGTCACATGACTGTTAATGTCACGGATACTAATTGTGGAATATACAAGATTTTCATTGCTGCGCACATACCAAGTCATAGCTTGTTTGTTGGTATACGAAGGATTAATCGTACCCGAAGTGGAGGGATCACCCACTAACTGTACGAAAGAATAGTCATTGGTCGGATCATCCGGAATAATATGGATATATCCCTTACCATCTTTACCATCAGAACCAATCAAATCCGTCAACTTCACATGATGCTGTACAAAGCCCGGCTCAGCAGCAAGATTTACACGTACCGTATCATAGACCATTGCCTCGTGGCTTTCGCTGAGAATCTCCGCGCCGCCACCTGTCGTCCAACGGCTGGGTTTTCTCTCGTCCACAGTAGAAGTCTTCGGTTTCGGATAAACAACTTTAATCGTGTATTTCAAATTGCTGGTTGCATCACCAAAACTCTGCAATCGGAAATATACACCATCTTCACCGGACGTCTCTCCGGCACCTTGAATTTCACTCAATTTCAATCGGGAAATTAAAGAGGTCGTGTCCTCATAAGAATCAAAAGTGTTATATGTACGCTCGCCAATACCACGAATCATAACGTTACCCACTTCATTCTTGGAGAAAGCAAACATAAATCCCTCGGATTTAATTTGAGATTGGATACCATAAATCTTAACAGGATTTCCTTCTCCTCTAAGATATACAAGAGAGTTAGCACTACCATCGGTTCTAAGATACCAAGTCATCGCCTTTGTATCGCGTATCGGATCAATGCCGGTAGCACTGGGATCACCAACTAATTGTACGAAAGAATAGTCCGTCATATAATTATCGCAGATAATATTGATATAGCCTTGACCATCTTCACCGTTCTCACCAATTAAATCCGTAAGAATCTGATCCAGCTGCACATATCCGGAACCACTCTTCATATCCACTTCTACAATATCCGTAACCCAGGTAACGCTGGATTCGCTCAGTACCGATGCACCGGAACCGGCAGACCACTTAGAAGTAGACGTTGCCTCCGCACCTACACTCATCGGAAGCGTTACTGTAATCATCGAGCATACCATCAAAACCGTCAACAAAACGGAAATGCTACTCTTCCACACTCTTTTCATTTGCTAAACCTCCCTTAACTCTATACACAAACAAAAAGTTAACAATTGGATAATAATCCATTAACTAATTATACGCTTTGGGAGATTTTTTGTAAAGTGCTTTTTCAGGGCAAATTATGACGTAATTATCTTAAAACCGATCGGAAAAATAAACCTCCATAATACGGCCGGCAATGGGTGCCGCATTAGAACCGAATACACCATGTTCCAACACAATAGAAATGGCAATCTCCGGGTCGTCCGCAGGCGCATAGCAAATCATTAAGCCGTGGGAGCTTTCACCGAAAGCTTCCAATCCGGTTTCCGGCGTACCCGACTTAGCTGCTACAAAACCGTAAGGGAATTTTGAAAAAACGGCATTGGCGGCTGCGTTCTCTCTTGCCATAGCTTTCATGCCTTCCCGTACAGCGTTTAAAATATACGCAGAAACACCCAAATTCGTTCCGCCTTCCGCTTTAGCCACATTGTCCGAAACAACCGCACCCTCCCCATTGATAACAGACTTAATCAAATAAGGAGTTTTCAGGATTCCGCCATTGGCAAGTGCAGACGTGTAGTTACACAGTTGCAAAGGGGTAAAAAGGGTGTACAGCTGTCCAATGGACGTCTGGGCAGTGTCGGAATCACTCCATACGTGGGTAGTATCTTCTTCCCGCTGTTCCATAGTTTCCGGATTGCTGCGAGAACCTGCGTATTCGCTGATTTCGATGCCGGTCTTCTCTCCTAAACCGAACTTCTTAATCCATGCGTCCAACGTATCGATGCCTGTGCGAATGCCTGCTTCATAGAAATATATGTTACAGGAACGGGCAAGGGCACTCTTCAGAGCAATCTGTCCGTGGTAACCCAAGCAAGCGTGGGTTTGGGTGCCGATTTGAATGGTGTGGGTACAGTTGATGGTCTGGTTAACGGAAATCTTTCCTTCCATCAATGCGGCAACGGATATCAAAGGTTTAATGGTCGAGCCCACGGGATAAAGACCTTGTGTAGCGCGGTTCAAGCTTGGGGAAGTGGGGTCCGCAAAAAGATCCACAATCGCCTGCTGGGCTTCTTTGTCCGTAGAAGGTGCAATGAATATAGAATTATCGTAATACGGGTAATTGGCCATAGCAAGCACTTCCGCCGTTTTTACGTTCATTACCACAACAGATCCGGCGGCCGCATCGCCGAAATTATTGTATCCGTTCTTCCCTGCCGCAATATCTGCCAAAGTTTTCTCTAAAATGGAAACACATTCTTTTTGCAGATTGTAATCAATGGTTAAATACACGTCGTTTCCACGTACCGGCGGTGTGTAGGATTCAGTCCGTACAATGCCGTTTGCATCCCGATAAACCACGCGCGTTCCATTTACACCCCGAAGATCGGATTCCGCTGCTTTCTCAATGCCGATCTTGCCGATCAAGTCGTCATTGCTGTAGCCTTGATCTTTCATTTCCTGGTATTCACTGTCGCTGATAGCCCGCACGTATCCAATCAAATGGCTGGCTGCCGCAGCGTCCTGGTAAACACGATAGTATGCTTCTTCCGTAGTAATACCGGGGAAATCAAAATACCGCGCCGACAAATATTCCATGGTTTCTTTGCAAACGTCCGTGGCAATGGTGGTAGGGCGCAAATAACTAAGACCAAAAAAGTGAGTTTGGTACCGTATAATCATAATCTTGTACGCCTGGGCATCCGTATACTTCTCGTCCAGTTCAAAAACCTTGTTGCGCAAATAATCGTAGGCGTCTCTTGCGGTCTTAATATTCTCCTTGTCCGACTTGCTGAAGCCGCTTACAATCGTATTCAACCAGTTATTCAGTGCCTTCTCCCGGTTCTCCCCGTCAAAAGCACTGCCCCATTCCAAGTTTGGCGTAATATACCGTTTCAAATTGTTGGTATATACGTCATTATTTTGTTCGAACAGCTCGATGAGGGCTAAATACATCGCGTCGCGATCCGCCTGTTCCATTTTGTAGTTCACCATATTTACCTGATAGGCAACGCGGGTTGTGGCAAGAAGCACGCCGTTTCGGTCGTAAATATCGCCCCGGCGGGCTTTCACCGTAAGTTCCGCTGTAGAAAGAGCCGTCTGACCCGCTTGAGAATTTAGCGCATCACCTTGACGAATCTGGAGGTCGTACAAGCGACCAATCATCACCGCAGAAACAACAAATACCATCAGCCCCGCGTAAAAATGAGGACTGGTAATCATGCGTTTCAGTTCTCTTTTGACAATCTTCCAATATTTAGCAAACATCCAAATCCCCCTCCTTACACGTCATATTGAATCATAGGCTTCGGCTCTAATTTCTTCAAAATCCACAACACCGGCACCAGCATCAGGCCAAGCACGATCAGGTGGTACAGCGTTTGAGGTAAAATGCGGGTTATCAAGTGCGCACCGTAGCCGTGGGCATAAAGGGCACCGCTCTTAGTGGCATATAACGTAAGGACCCGAACGAAGAAACTTTCCACCATGCAATAGAAAAATAAAAGAGGCGGAAGAACCGCGCAAGGCCACCATTTCTTCTCCCGAAGAAATGCAGGGCCGGAGATAGACGCGCCCACTGCAAAAAACATATACAAAAGTGCATAGAATCCCAAATATCGCCCGTAAACGATGTCATAGAAAAAGCCGGCAGAAATACCCAACACCATAGCCTCTTCCTTCTCCATACGAGAAGCAATCAAAAGGATAAAAACCGGTAGCAGTTGCGGCATCGCCCCAAGCAACTGAACGTCTTGGGGAAGCAAGGCTTGCAGCACTGCCAAGATCAGTACCGAAATACAATAATAAATAATATGTTTCCGGTCTCGCATGCCGTGCCGCCTTTCTGTAAATGCTTATGGTTGTGGTTCCGCTCCGCCCTGGGGAATCAGTATGTTTACCGAAATCAGCGTACTGAAATGAACACTGGGTTCCACTTCCGCAAAACGGGATCCGTCCACAGCTACACCTACACGAACCACGGTGCCAATGGTAAGGCCGCGGGGATAAACGCCGCCGCTTTCTGCCGTCACCAACACGTCCCCTTCTTTAATCTCTGCATCCGGGGAAATACGATCCACCCGAAGAAGGCCTTCGTAATTCTCATTGCTGGTACCGCAGACACGCACCAATTCATCATTGTGGGAAATACGCGCCATCAATACGTTCTGCTCATCAATAATACAACGAACTTTTGACGAAACAAGGCCGGCATTGTAAACAATGCCCACCAAACCTTTGGAGGTAATCACCACGTATCCATTCTTGATACCGTGAGCAGTTCCTACGTCAATGGTGAACTCGTTAAACCAGCCGGTTACGTCCTGGGTAATCACGTCTGCGCGAACAATCTTGTATTCCCGAATAGTTTCTTCCATTTCCAAGAGATCTCGAAGTTCCTCATTTTCTCGCTCCAAACGGGCATTTTCATCCTCTAAGGAAGAAAGATTCTCATTCTCCTCCCGAAGTGCTTCGATTTCCGCCTGGATTTCTTTGTAGTCCTGTAAAATGGTGATCCGCTGACCAATGGCGTTTCCCACGGAAGAAAAGGCTTTCTGCACATAATACACCGGCGTACCGATAACTTTATAAAAACCATGGAGTTGGCTATCTGCATTGGCAGAAATAGCAACAAACACAGCCATCAATATGGACAATATAATCAGTACAAACAGAAAAATTTTGGATTTCTTGCTCATCCGCGTTCCTTTCTGCCCCGGTATGCAGCATGCGGGCTATCAGAACTTACGCATGGTTCTGTTTTGAGAAAGCATGCGGCGAAGTTCCGGATCCTCTAAACACTTACCGGTACCTCTTGCCACACAATCCAAAGGATCGTCTGCAATGTGTACGGGAATACCGGTCTCAATCTTAATAATCTTATCTAAACCGCTGAGCAGCGCGCCGCCGCCTGTGAGCATAATGCCCTTCTCCATAACGTCTGCAGCCAACTCCGGAGGCGTTGCTTCCAAAGTTTCCTTCACGGCATCAATAATGGCCGCAACCGGTTCTTTCAACGCTTCCACAATTTCCGAGGAAGTTAATTGAATATTCTTGGGCAAGCCGGAGAAAATATCACGGCCCTTTACGGACATTCTTTCCTCCTGTGCCTTAGGATAAGCGGCACCAATGGTAATTTTAATTTCTTCCGCGGTGCGCTCACCGATAACCAAACTGTGTTCTTTCTTGGCATAGGTAATAATGGCTTCGTCTAATACGTCGCCGGCTACCCGCAAAGATTTGGAATTTACAATGCCGCCCATAGACAGCACGGCAACTTCACTGGTACCGCCGCCGATATCTACAATCATGCAACCGGTGGCTTCTTCAATGGGAAGACCTGCACCGATAGCGGCTAAGATAGGCTCTTCGAACAATACCGGACGCTTTCTGGCACCGGCTTTCTCGGCAGCTTCCTCCACGGCCATATATTCAACTTCCGTTACACCGGAAGGCACGCAGATCAGCAAGTTGGGCTTACCAAATCCTGCAGAAGCCATGGCTTTTCGAATAATATGACGGAGCATCTGTTCCGTAATATCAAAGTCTGCAATCACACCGTCCTTTAAAGGACGAATGGCCACGATACTGCCCGGTGTACGACCAATCATCAATTTAGCCGCATTGCCTACCGCCAAAACTTCGTTGGTGTTCTTATTGACTGCCACAACGGAAGGCTCACGAATAATGATGCCCTTGCCGTTCATGTGTACCAACGTATTTGCAGTACCTAAATCAATTCCGATATCTCTTGCCATATACTCTCAACCTTCCTTATTCTGCCTGCAGTTCCTCCATATCACCTTCTAAGAAGAAACTGTAGTATTGGTCTTTGCCGTAAATAATATGATCTGCCAGCACAATGCCCAGGATCTTACCGGCTTCTGCCAGCCGCCGCGTGGTTTCCCGGTCTTCTCGGCTGGGTGTACAATCGCCGCTTGGATGATTGTGCATCACCACCACGCCGGATGCCCGATTCACTACCGCCGGGGAAAAAACTTCCCTGGGATGTACGATAGCCCGGTCTACCGTGCCCACCGAAACCGTGACGTCTTTCAAAATCTGCCACTTCCGGTCTAACAAAACTACTTTGAAATGTTCTTGAGGCAAGTGCATTTCGCCGCTGTACAAAGAAGCCAACTGCTCAATGCTGCCAATCCTCGTTTTCTTTCCCACTTCACCTTTGGAAATTCGTCTGCCTAATTCAAAAGCAGCTAACAAGGTAACGGCTTTTGCAAAGCCTACGCCGGAAATTTCTGTCAGGGCCTGTACACTAAGCGCTCCTAATCCATACAGTCCTTCGCTTCTGGCCAGCACGTCTTGGGCCACCTCTACGGCGTTCCGCTTCCGATTTCCGCTTTTGAGTAAAATCGAAATCAGTTCCGTATCGGATAAAGTTTCCGGACCGTACGCTTCCAACCGTTCATAAGGACGAAGCCCTTCCGGAAGCGTCTTCATCGTTCTGCCGTCCATATTCCACTCCTTTCCTTCTGTTCGGTTGCCGCCTGAAGGTCGTGTGTATTATGGAAATGCATACAATGTTAGTATACCTTTTTTACCCGAAAAACACAATACGTTTTTTGGACGCAGAACAGCCCGATCTTATCGCTCCAACATGGTGCGAACCAACTCGTAGGCAAACATCCAATGAAGTTCCTTCGTAGGGTGGTTTACTTCGTTGGACAGCAGTTTGTTGGTGTTTACACCGCGGCTGCGCATAAGTTCCCACAAAGCGTGACAATCGCAAACGGGAACGTTCATCTCTCCGGCAATTCTCCGGGCACTGTCTAAGAACAAGCGAAGCAAGCCGTCCCGCTCCCCTTGGCTGACGGTCCGGATCACTTGTTCAATGGTTTCATTGGCATTGTGATAATCCGTATAATCCGAACGGGTGTTGGGCGTCATAAAGATCACTTCTGCGCCGGTTTCCTGAATGCGGGTAAAAATCTTCTTAAGTGCTGCTTCGTAAGCGGGCAAACGATCTGCACCTTCTGCCGCATCATTCAAACCGAAGCATACAACCACCAGGTCAGGCTGATAACTAAGTACGTCCCGTTCCAAACGCTCCAAACCAAGTTCCGCGTTCTGACCGGAAATACCGGCATTGATGATGCTCACGGGAACGGCAGGATACAACATACCCAGCAAGGTTTTTACTTTCGTTACGTATCCGTCTTCCGCACGAAACGCTGTCAAAAGCTGACCCTGCTCTACGTAAATTTCAAAGCAACCTTGCGTAACGCTATCGCCTAAGAAAGCAATCACCGGTTGACGGTTTTCATGCAGGCTGTTTTGCTTTGCAAGAATCTTATCTATAATTTTCATAAAATATCGCTCCTTATTTGCAAAAAGAGCTTCAGAACAGGCTGTTCCGAAGCTCTTCGTTTCATTTCAGTCCAACCGAAATCCCTATCAACTGAAATTAGTTAATAATGGTATTCTCAGTTTCCTTGTCGAACACGTGAACTTTGTTGGGGTTGATTGCAAAGCGCATGGTATCTCCGGAATACAAGTTAGCGCGAGGCTTAACACGTGCAATGAAGAGAGAGGAACCAAGCATCATGTACAGCAAGGACTCAGCACCCAAAAGCTCTACAACGTCAATCTTGGACTCAATCTGAGAATCCGGATACATCTCAAGGTACATAGCCTCGTCGTGTACGTGCTCAGAACGAACACCCATAACAACTTCCTTGCCGATGTAACCCAAATCTTCAAGAACTTTACCTTTTGCTTCAGGCAATTTGATGGTCCAACGCTCGATACGAAGCTGAACGGCATCGCCTTCCTTCTCAACGCGGCAGTTTACAAAGTTCATTTGAGGAGAGCCCATGAAACCTGCAACGAACATGTTTACGGGTTTCTCGTACAAACGTTGCGGGCTGTCTACCTGCTGAATGTAACCGTCTTTCATAACCACGATTCTGGAACCCATAGTCATAGCCTCGGTCTGGTCGTGGGTTACGTAAATAACGGTTGTTTGAAGTTTCTGGTGAAGTTTAATAATCTCTGTACGCATCTGAGCACGGAGCTTTGCGTCCAAGTTAGACAAAGGTTCGTCCATCAAGAATACTTTCGGTTCACGAACGATTGCACGACCAAGGGCTACTCTCTGACGCTGACCACCGGACAAAGCCTTAATGGAACGGTCAAGTAAGTGCTCAATTTCCAGAATACGAGCAGCTTCTGCAACTCTCTTCTTAATCTCACCCTTCGGAGTCTTTCTCAATTTAAGACCGAATGCCATGTTCTCAAACACGGTCATGTGGGGGTACAAAGCGTAGTTCTGGAATACCATGGCGATATCACGATCCTTGGGAGCGATATCGTTTACCAACTTGCCGTCAATGAGAAGCTCACCGGACGTGATTTCCTCAAGACCTGCAACCATACGAAGCGTCGTAGACTTTCCGCAACCGGAAGGTCCTACCAATACAACGAACTCCTTATCTTCAATATCCAGATTGAAGTCGTTTACGGCTGTAACGCCGCCGGGGTATTTCTTGTAAATGTTCTTCAATTTAACACTTGCCATGTTGTATATATACCTCCTGCAATTTAATATGTCTGGGCAGAATTTTTCTCTGCACTTTCACTATGGCTACTATGATACCACAAATTTCATCCAAATAAAAGTAAAAAAACAATGACATTCCACCGCCATTTTTTATGCACCTTGCCCAAAACTTCGAAAAATGTCATAATTTCTCAACAATTCCTGTCCCGATATGTTATATTATAGAAGTGTTTTACGGAAACTACTACAGAAAGGATCGTGTCCTTATGAGCAACACAACGCTTCCTACGGAAGAACAGAACAAGCAACCTTCGGAGCAGCCGAAGCAAAAGAAGGTAAAGATTAAGAAGTACAAGCTTACCGTGATGGATTACATCACCATCGGTTTTACCGCTGTGATCGTATTGATTATGGTATTTATTTTACTTCGTACGATTCGTCCGGATTGGTTCCAATCTTCTAAGCAGAACAACGGGCAACCTTCTGCTTCCATGAGTGCTACAGAAGAGCCTTCCTCGGATCCCACCCTTTCCGACAATGGAAACACGTACGGAAACTTTTCCAATAGCCCTTGCATCGCCGAGATCGACGATCGGTTGTATTTCGTTTCCGCCGGAGATGACGCAAAGCCTTATTTGTACGTAAAGGCGGAGGGCGAGACGAGAAAATTGGTACAGGACAACGTTTTCTGTCTGAACGTGATTTCCGATCCTTTCACCTATGCAGATGACGCCAAAGCGTACGCATACACCGTGTTCTATTTAGATGCCGACGGCAATATTTGTTGCGTGACAGACGGTCCGGTTTACAGCGATGCACCCTTTATGGAAAATGTCGTTGAGAAGAGAATCTACAAAGAGGGCGCCTACAAGTCCATTGCGGTTCGCGGCGAATATTTGTTCTTTATTGACAAGGACGGCCACGTAGGCAAGATGTCTTTAATTGAGGAAGCCTATACGGTACTCAGCAAAGAAAGCTACAAAGCGTTGTCCGTGTATGGCACCAGCATTTTTGCACAGCACGAAGACGGTACCATTTACTTGCTGTCCACGGTGGCACGCCCCGTAAGTACACCGACACCTACGCAAGATCCTTCTGCTTCTCCCGAAGCTACGGCAACTGCAACACCTGCACCTACGGAAACTGCAACGCCGGTTCCCGGTGTGGATGAGTATGAGATTCAAATTCTGACGGAGAAAGTAACCCACTTCTGTGTAGACGGTTCTTATCTCTACACCGTTTCCGACAGCGGCATCGTTCGTCGCTCCGGCGATGGCACGATGAAGGATACGTTAAGCAAGCGGAAAGCTGAATATATTAACGTTCTGGACGGTCAGATTTTTGTGGTTTCTCAAGGAACGCTTTACGTAGGTACGGCAGCACAGTACGTTTCCGGCACAGAAGTTGCCATCGGCAGCGTATCCTCTTCGATCGGCATTAGTTTGACAGAGGATGCAGTATACGTATACGCCGGCGGCTTGAAGGTTTCCACCTACGATAAAGAAACAGATAAGTACAGCGCGCTTACCAAGGTGACTTTGCCGGCGTAAGCGGAGCGTTTTTCAAAAAAACGAATCCCCGTGGTTTTTCCGAGGCCACGGGGATTTTTATAAAGAGTTACGATATACGGTAAAAAGTTCGCAGGTTTCCAAAATCCATCTTCTTATCGAATCAATTCATATACGTCTTTAATGCTGTCAAACACGTAATCCGGCTTTTCGGCTTCCGGCAGCGCCGCAATGTCGTCCAATGTGGCCTCTCCCGACAACACACAAATAGAATAAACCCCGGCATTCTTAGCAGACATAATATCCGTATGCAAGCGATCTCCCATCACAGCCACTTCGCTGTGTTTCAGACCCATTTTCTCGATTACCATATCAATCATACTGGGATTGGGTTTTCCCGCGATGAAAGAAGGCTTGCGCCCGGTGGCGCCTTCGATCATCAGCATAAAGGAACCGGCATCGGGAATCGAGCGTCCCGCTTTCATAGGACAAACCATATCCGGGTGGGTGGCCCAATAGGTTACGCCGTCTGCTAAATAATCACAGAACACGCAAAGACGGCTATATTCCAATGTGGTATCAAAACCCAACACAGCAAAATCCGGACGCTTGTCAGGATCTTCCGTATATTCCGTTACAATTTCAAAGCCTGCCTCCCGGAATGCCGTAATCAGCGCCGGTGTGCCAAGCACCACCAGGCGGGCGCCGGGCTTCACTTTATTCAAATGGAAAATAGTGGCATTCACCGACGTACAGAAATCCTCCTCTGCCGCCGCAATGCCTAATTTGCCCAACTTCTCCACGTAGGCCTGTGTATTCTTGGAAGAATTATTGGTGATATACACCGCATTTTTACCCTGAACCTTCAAAGTTTCCAAGAAGTCCAGCGTGCCGTCAAATAACGTGGTATCCAAATAAATGGTACCGTCCATATCCAACAGGAAATATTTTACATTTTTCAGCGGTGCGGGATCTTTCGTATTTCGTTGCATCTTATTTACCTCCTATGCGGGACATACTTCTTTGTGCCATCACTAAATCGTGGTAAATGCCTTTCTTAGCCAACAATTCTTCGTGAGTACCCACTTCTGCAAGGCCGCCTTTGTCCAATACGAAAATGCGGGTAGCATTGCGCAGGGTGGAAAGTCGGTGGGCAATGGCAATCGTCGTGCGATCCTGAATCAAAATCTGCAAAGCATCCTGAATCTGTTTTTCCGTCTCCGTATCCAAGGATGCGGTAGCCTCGTCCAGAATTAAAATCTTTGGATCCCGAAGCAGCGCCCGGGCAATGGCAATGCGTTGCCGTTCTCCTCCGGACAACGTCTGACCTTTCTCCCCCACTCGGGTTTGGTAGCCCTGGGGCAATTTACAAATAAACTCGTGGGCACCGGCAATCTTAGCGGCGCGGATAATTTCATCTCGGGTCGCCGTAGGTTTCGCGTAGCGCAGATTGTCGTAGACACTGCCGGCAAACAGGAAAGTTTCCTGCAGCACCGCACCCACTTGGGAGCGGAGAGATTCCTGAGAAAACGTGCGAATATCCGTGCCATCGATGCGGATTTCCCCTTCCGTTACGTCATACAGACGCATCACCAGGTTAATCAACGTAGATTTGCCCACACCGGAATGCCCCACAAGCCCGATCATTTCACCGGGGTGAATTTCAAAGGAAATATCCTTTAACACTTCCGAAGTCGGATCGTAGCCAAAGGAAACGTGATCGAAGGTAATGGTGCCTTCAATCTCTACGTCCTTGGCAGCTTCCGTATCCGCAACTTCCGGCGTTTCATCCAGCACGTCAAACAAACGCACCAGTGCGGTGACCGCCCGCGCCAGGGCAGTGGGAATTCTGGTGAGCCATTGGATGGGCCCGTAAATCAGGGATACGTACGACGTAAACATCGTAGCCTCACCAATGGTCATAGTGCCGCCCAAAATTTTCTTTCCCGTGTAATACAACAAGAAGTACGTGCCCAGCGTTAAAGAAAAACGAATAAAGGGAGAAACCTTCGCCCAGAAAACTTCGTTGCGCACGGCAATCTGCCGTTCCTCGCCTGCCGCGCTACCGTAGCGCTCCGCCTCCCGGTCTTCCGTACCGTAAGACTTTACCACCCGGATGCCGGAGAAAATATCAAACAACACGTTTCCGGCACGGCTGCCGGCACGCCACTGCTGACCGTAGAGCTTTCGCACCTTGTGATGGAAGCCTCGCATCGCGGCAATAGCAATAGGCATGGGTAAAATGACGATTAAGAACAACCGCCAATCGTATGCCAGCATAACGCCGGCGATGGCAAGAAGCAACAACACTTGCCCAAAAATATTGGGAATTTCATATACGATAAAAGCTTGTACGTCCTGAGTATCTTGCCCAACCCTTTGAATCAATTCACCGGCAGTCCGACGGGAGATTTGGGAGAGGGACATACTGTGGACTTTTTCAAAAACGTTTTCCCGAAGGCGCACGGAAATCCGCACGGCAGCTTGCATAATGGTAATGTTTCGCAGGATATTCACCACTTCATTGAGCAAGTAAACGCCCAACATAGAAAGTACCACTGCTACAAAGCCCGCAGCCACTTGTCCCGGTGCAGATTGCACCAAGGCTTGCATTTCGCTGTTTCTGATGTAATGGTCTACCAGAACTTTGCTCACGTAAGGGCCTAACAAGCCTACTGCCGCTGCCAGCAAGAAGAATACAGCGGATCCAATTAAATATTTCTTGTACGGCAGTGCCAGTTGTACAAATCGGGCAAAAACTTTCTTTTTGTCCACGCATTTCATACAAACGCTGTCGGGTCTTGGCAATTTCGCACCGCACTTGGGACATTTTGCAGTACCGGCGACTTGTAAATCTTCCGGAAAATCCCCGTTTTTCTTGTAAAGATTCAGCAAACGCACGACTTCCGCAAACAAATTGCGGTGCTCCATAGTACTGCGACACAGAATGCGGAAATGGCCTTCTGCATCTTTATATTCTAAAGAAACGCTGCCATTTTCCCCACGAAGCAAGAACTCCTGCACGTCGGAAAAAGCCACAACCCGCGCCTGTTCGCCGTCTTCAAAGCACGTCAAAACCTCCCGGGTCACTTCCACCCGGCCTGTACATAGGTCGCCGCCCAGCGTCAGGTTATATCGAATTTCATTTCCAGCCGCCTTCAACAGCCCAAGCCTCCTTACAAATACAGTTCCAAATGACGGTAACTCTTACGCGGGAGTGCATCCACGCTCATAATTTCATACACGTTGCCGTCCACGTCGTACACCAGCAAATGGTCCGGCGTGATTTTGGTAATAGAGCGGTAGGTGTCCTGCACAGAGAACGATTTCTTGCCGCTTGCCGTAGTCACGTCCCAGTGAGTAAATCCGTACCGTTCTTTAATTTTCTCAATGGACAGGATTTCCCGGGTAAAATATTTTCTGGAAAGTTCCGTTCTGCAAGCCTCCCGGCTCTCTTCCGAAAGCTCCTGCAAATCCCGGATCAAGCCAATTTCTTTCATCTCGCAATCCGTTACAGAAATATGGGTTTCCGGCTCATCAAAGGGAAAACACCGACTGAGCAGCACCCGGTCGTAATGTTCCTCTCCCATATCCATAGACAAAAATCCCTCGTCGTCACAAAAGGATGCGTTGTCCTTCGTAAGCCACGTAACGTCCACAATCCCGGATAATCCGTCTTTCTTTTGCTTCTCTTCCATACTTTACTCCTCCACACCGATATTCTTCAGTGCGCTTAACTGAAGTTGATATAACCGGTAATAAATTCCTTTTTGTTTCAAAAGCTCCACGTGGGTGCCGGTTTCCGGCATCTTTCCCTTCTCAATGACAATTAAACTGTCCGCATTGCGCAGGGTGGAAAGTCTGTGGGCGATCATAATGGTGGTCCGGTTCTCCGAAAGTCGTTCCAGGGCCTCCTGAATGGTGCGCTCCGTGGCCGTATCCATGGCCGCCGTGGCTTCATCCAAAATTAAAATCTTAGGGTCTTTCAAAATGGCGCGGGCAATGGAAATCCGCTGTCGCTCTCCCCCGGATAAATCCTGATGTCCAAAGCCGATCTTGGTATGATAGCCGTTGGGCAACCGCATAATAAAATCATGGGCACCGGCAATCCGCGCCGCATGCAGAATTTCTTCTTTGGAAGCGTCCGGATTGGCGTAGGCAATATTCTCCAGCACCGTGCCTGCAAATAAATAAGTTTCCTGAGAAACGATGGACACGCTTCTGCGCAAATCCTCAAAAGCCATATCTTTCACATTGACGCCGTCGATATAAACGCCGCCGGAATCCACGTCATACAAGCGAATCAACAGATTCGCAAGGGTACTCTTGCCGGCACCGGAATGGCCTACGATACCTAAACGGTGTCCGGCGGAAATTTTGAAAGAAATCCCTTCCAGCGTCTTGCGCCCTTTCTCATAAGAGAACTCCACGTCCCGGAACTCCACGTCTCCCCGAATTTCCGGCATAGACACAGGATGCTCCGCTTCCACAACGTCGGGAGAAGCGTCCGCAATTTCAAACAAACGTTGCATGCCGTTGACGCACCGGGTAAAATTATCCGACATATTGACAAAGCTAAACATAGGACCGTTCAAAATGCCCACGTAGGAAATAAATACCATTAAAGTACCGTAGGTAATCTGTCCTTTCATCGCCATCCAGCCGCCCACGCCCCAGACCAGTAAAGTGGAGAAATAAATCAGCAAATTCAAAGACGGGTGACGGGTGTTGTGGAAATACGTCAATTTTCTGGTCATCTCCGCCGCTTGTGTTGAGTAATAGTTGAATCGGCCGGTCTCTTCTTTCTCCCGGGCAAAGGCTTTCACCACCCGAACGCCGTTCAAAGAGTCGGACAGCACGCTGTTCATAGAGCGGTTCCGGGCATAACTTCTGGCATTCATCCACCGCTGCTGTTTCAGCACCCGGGTGACGGCATACAGGTAAAATGGCAGCGGAATGAGGGACGCAATGGCCAAAGGCACGTCAATGGTCAGCATTAAAATAAACACCGTCACCACTTGAATCAGGCTGGAGAAGAACACGGGAAAACCGTTTACAAAGAACCAGTAAATGGCATTGGAGTCCCGGTTAATCTGGGTCATCAAGCCGCCGGTCTGCCGCCCTGTAAAGAAGCGCATAGACAGTCTGCGAATGCTGTCGAAAATGGTGCGTTTCAAGTCGTAAATAATCCTGGCAGAGACTTTCGCCGTTACAATATCGCTGACCATCGTAATAAGAATCGTAGCGATTTGCGTGGCCAGCATCAGCGTAACCACAAACAAAAGATCTCCGTAGAACTTTCCCCGAATATCCAGCACTTGGTCGTAGAAGAACGACGTGGACAAATACGGAGAAACGATGCCCAATATACTGGTAATGGCCATAGCCAAAAGGGCCAGCAGAATCTGTCCCTTGAATTTCTTGGCAAGGGTTAAGAATCGACCCACAATACTGGCTTTGTCCATACAGTCAGGACAAACCTTTCGGTTTGGATCGGGATAACGGCGGTGACATTTCGGGCAAAATTGCTCCTGCAGGAAATCCTGTTCGTCTACCGTAATCTCACCGGTATCCATTTGCATTTTTAAGTATTTAGCGAAAAGCCGGCACTCTTGCTTTCGGCTGTTGGTTAAAGTAGCAAGCAGCTTCCGCTTCCCTTGATATTCTCCAATGAATACGCAAGTGCCGATCTTCTCTTCAATGGCTGGATTCTGTAAATCTTTCAAGGCATAGGTTTGGACGCGGTCTCCGTCGGAAATCAGCAGCGTGTCTTTGGTGGCCGCCAAAACGATTTCCCGCTCGTCATAATGGGCATTCAAATCCGCCCGGGCAAACAAAAGAACGTCCTCCGGGCTAACTTTCATCTTATGTAATATTTCGCCTGCACCATCGGTGCGTTGCGATAATTCCAACATACGAAACAATCTTCCTTACTCTTCCGCAATTTGGCTGTACGTAATGGTGAGCACGTATCCGTCTGCGTCAATCAAAAACGTAAGCACCGTATCTTTCTTTGTGTAAATTAAATTTCCGTGCAAAGGATCCTCTATAAATTCCGTGCCGTATGCCGAAAGGACAGTCTCACGTGTATCGCCTATGGCCACTTCCTCTTCCGTGGTGACCGCATTGCTGCGAAGGATAATCGACGTGATCACTTCTTTATTTTGCACCATGCCGGTAATTACCATAAAATGGGGATACGTATAGGTGGTTTGATCGCCTTCCGGAATGCGGTTCTCATAAGTGCCAAACGCTTCTTCCCCGATGGAGAACTCGGTGCCTACCCGCACGCCTTGAAATTCAAAATAAGGTTTCTCATCAGGCGGTGTGACTGCGGGCTTTCGCTGCTTGCAACCCCCGAAAAAACACAGGGTGCATGCCAAAAGGATCGTGCAAATCACCAACTTACCCTTACCCATAGAAACCCCACCTTTCTTGCAAAAAAACATACGCTATTATGATAATTTATTTCCCGCCTACTGTCAAGAAATATCGGCCTTTTTTACGCATTGCAACCCCTTGCCAATTATGTTACAATGACCCTGTTATTTTATCATAAAGGTGGTTTGACTATGAGTTTTATCCGTTTTGATTACACGCGTGCAGACAAATTCTTGTCTGAAGATGAAATTTTGAATTTAAAGGGCCAGGTGGTAGATGCCCACAACACCCTGCACAACAAGACCGGTGCCGGCAGCGATTTTACCGGTTGGGTAGATCTTCCCGTGAATTATGACAAGGAAGAATACGCACGTCTTAAGAAATGCGTAGAGAAGATCCGCAAAGATTCTCAGATTCTTGTGGTGGTTGGTATCGGCGGTTCCTATTTGGGTGCCCGCGCTGCCATTGAAATGCTCAGTCCTTCTTTCTACAACGTTGAGTGTATTGCCGGCAAGAAAGGTGCGATTCGCAAGTCCGATACGGCGGTGATTTTCGCCGGCAACAGCATCAGCTCCAACTATTTGGCAGACCTTATGGATTTAATTGAAGGTTGCGATATTTCCGTAAACGTAATTTCTAAATCCGGTACCACCACGGAGCCTGCTATCGCTTTCCGTATTTTGAAAGAATATATGGAGAAGAAATACGGCAAGGCTGAGGCCGCTAAGAGAATTTACGCTACAACCGACAAGGCACGAGGTGCTCTTCGCACCTTGGCGACGCAGGAAGGTTACGAGACGTTCGTAATTCCCGATGACGTAGGCGGCCGTTACTCCGTATTAACTCCCGTTGGTTTGCTGCCGATCGGCGTTGCCGGTATGGATTTGGATCAGATTATGAAAGGTGCGAAAGATGCATACGATCGCTATTTTGAGCCGGACGTAACCAAGAACGATTGCTACGCCTATGCGGCTGCCCGCAATGCTTTGTACCGCAAAGGTAAGACCATTGAGATTATGGTAAACTACGAGCCTTCTCTTCACTATATGACCGAGTGGTGGAAACAACTCTACGGCGAGAGCGAAGGCAAAGACGGCAAAGGTATCTTCCCTGCAGGGGTAGATTTCAGTACTGATCTTCACTCCATGGGCCAGTACATTCAAGACGGTATCCGGAATTTGTTCGAAACTGTTTTGTTGGTAGAGGCACCCCGTCGCTCCGTCATCATCGAGGCAGACGAGGCAAACTTGGATGGACTCAATTATCTTGCCGGCATGGACGTAGATTACGTAAATAAGCAAGCGGCAGAAGGTACGTTCCTCGCTCACAGAGACGGCGGCGTTCCCAACTTGTTCTTGAACATCCCTGCTTTGGATGAATACAACTTCGGCGCTTTGGTTTACTTCTTCGAGAAGGCTTGCGGCATCAGCGGCTATATGTTAGGCGTGAATCCTTTCAACCAGCCCGGCGTGGAGGCGTACAAGAAGAATATGTTCCACTTGTTAGGGAAGCCCGGATATTGATTTTGGTAAAATGGTTTGAATTTGAAAGCGACCGCTCCTGTTGAGCGGTCGTTTTTGTGTTGCGAATGATGCCGATAGGTTGTAAACAAGCATAAAACGATGCTTCACGACCTATTCGCCATTAAATTTTCTGTTTAAGAAAATCTTCAAGCGCCATCAACCACAATTCATCTTTTTCTTTTTCGGCTCTCAACTTACAAGCATTGAGTTCGTTTTCCAATAACGGAAAGGGCATTTTCAACAATCTATCAAATATAATGTATGCGCCCGGCCAGTTTAAATCTTGTAACCACTCAAACAACAGGCACAAATATGGCTTCAGTTCTTCATCTGTTTTTAATGCAAGGACCCTTGCACACGGCTCCCAAATACATTTTGATTTTTCAGGAATTACCGGCTGAATAAAAGGATAAAGATATTTATATTTTTTCGCCTCATTGATGCCCACGGAGATCTTCGTTTCATATTCTTCATCCGTGTACGACGAATCCCAAATAAATGATTCATAAATTTCGTCTAATGTCATAATGGTAAAACACCTCGCTTTGTTATAAACATTCTGCCCAAACCACGTATTTTTCCAGCAGCGTCACCGGCTGGTAGGCAAGTTTGGACGTACGAAGGGATTCATTGCCCATATCGTCTTCCCGATTGACGTACAGAATTTCAGAAGTTCCGTACATTTTAGCAAATTCGGAGGCAATTTTCTGGTAGGCGCCGGGATACGTCCGGGAGGCTTTTTCAATGTGTTCGTAGAGCATATTGCCTCGCTTGCTGCCAATGGCAAAAGCCACCACGTCCCCGCCCACTAAAACGCAAGTGCCAAGCAGTCCGTACAATTCATAGTTCTCCAGCACTTCTTCCACGTAGCCCATTTCCGTGATTGCGCCCTCCGAGCGAGCTTGTCCGCCGTAGACAGCTAAAAACTTTTTACACAAGTCCAAATTCTCCCGGGAAATGGCCGTTACGCAGGCGTCCGGATATAATTTATGGAAGCGATTGACAAAATTCCGCTGGCCGTGAAGCTTCTTCCCGGGGAAAGTCTGCATAGAGTTTACGTCATACACGTAATCCGCCCAATCCCGCATAGATTGGCAGCGGGCAATGGTAAAATATTCCTTCAATGTCTCCACTTGTGCCGGCGTTACGGGACTGAAAATCAATGTTTCCCCGCGGCTTTTTACAGTTTCCGCCAGTTTATGGAGGGCAGCACCCAAATTTCCCTCTCCGCAAGGCACGGAATAAGCCACGAACCCGTCGGGGTGGATGATTCTGAAGAACAGCATTTTCGAATCTACACAAAAAGCCGTTTGAAAATGATGCCGCCACATAAAAATGGTGCCGGGGAGCGTGTCACATATATTTCCCTTTTCAAAAGCCAAATACTTGCATACGAAATCGTAATCTGCAAGGGTCAGCGGCTTAAAATCAAGCATGCTATCACATCCGCCGGCCATTATACGCTATTTTGGTAAATTTTTCAATTCTTTTGCAAGGCGTGGTGCTGTTCTTTCAGTTTGCGCACCAACATATCGTAGCGAACCTCGTAGGCTTTTTGTAAGTAAATGTAGTATTCCACCATATCGGGCTCCGTGACGAAGTTAAAATTGTTCCGGGCGGCTTGAAGGAGTCCCCGTACCCGTTCAATTTCGTCATTTAACGTTACCATTTCCGGATTCGCCCACTCCGGTGCAGCTCCGTCTTTTTGGACCTTTTGGACACCGGCCCGGAAAAATCTGATTATGTCCACTGATGCTCACCTCTTCCTTGCATATATATGGAGGTAGGGGGCGAAAAATCACTTGACAATCCCAATTATTCTGCCATAATGAAATGAGAAAAGACTGCTGTAATTTCATTGTGTAAAGGTAGTTGTGGATATGAAGAAAGATATTGCCAAGAAGCTGTTTATTCTGCTGGTATTGCCTTTGATAGCAATGGCCCTGGGGACCGCATGCGGCGAAGCGCCCCACCATGCAGCGTCTACGTCAGCAGTCACGCAAACCCCTATTGCTTCACAGTCAAGCGATATGCCTGCTTTTGCGTCTACGCCTACAACCGCACCTACAACCACGGCTGCGCCGGCACCCACACAGCAACCTGTCAAAAACACCCCGGCGCCCACCGCCGGCACACAAACACAGCGCAAGCGTTATCATATCGAAGTTTCTTTAGCCGCACAAATTGTATACGTATACGAAATTAATCAAGACGGTTCTAAAGGCGATCTGGCCAAAGCTATGCTTTGCTCCACCGGATTGTTGGGCGGAAACGAAACGCCGATCCGAAAATGGGTGATTTTAGATAACGGTATGGAATACCAAGCTGTTCGAGATGCCCGAGGCCTGTCCCGTTATAAATTCGAATGGTTAGACGGCATCTCTGCCGGTCAGTATATGTCCCGTATGTGGAAAGTAGAGACGGACGCCGTTACCGGTGAAGAATACTTTGCATCTTCCGGCTATTTATTCCATTCCGTCCCCTACAAGAAGATCGATCGCAATGCCTTGAAGACAGAAGAATGGAACAAATTAGGCAAGCCCGCATCCAACGGCTGCATTCGTATGACCGTAGCGGACGCCAAATGGATTTATGATCACGTAGCAGCCTACTCTTACGTATACACCATTGAAGGCACGCCGGATCCGGAGTTATGGGCCGCTTTGAAATTGCCGGATTTACCTTTGGACGTCACCCGGGATCCCACCGACGTATTTTAACGGCTCAACCAATCTCCCGCACAGAAAATATTTTACGAATGGTGTCTACCAAACAAGGGTTGGCACTTCTGTCCTGTCCGTATAAATACACGGTGCGCGGGGCAATGGTAAGCAGCGACGAGAGAATCACGTCATCTTCATTTTCCAGGCAGGCTACGTCCTCCAGGTCAGCGTAGTCGTAGGTGATTTCAATGCCGGTTTCGGTAAAAATATGGTGCTGCCCCATGCCGTCTGCCAGCAGAAGCACGGTATCCACCAAAGGATCACAATCCTTCACGTAGGTTTGCAAGAGCATCAAAAAGTCTCTGTACTGTTCTTCCTGCTCCAGTTCCCGCAAAGATAATTGTATGCAATAACACAGCTCCGACAGCACTTCCTGCAAGCGAAAACGAAGAAATCCTTCCACGTGGAGCGTATTATACTCCTTTAAGTAGTCGCCGAAGATTTTGGCGATATTTTTTCGATTATTTTGGACTGCCCGACGGAAAGCTTCGGTAAAAAATCGCTCATTTGCATGAACAAAACGCTTGCGGGCTTCTTTATATAAATAGGTTTCCTCCGCAAACGTGCAAAATAACGGGACCAATGTATCTGCAGGTGCGGATATTTTCCAAAGATTTCCCTCCTCCAAAATCGAAATTTTACCTTGAAAAACGGTTTGCAATACTTGGGTGTAGGTGCCGGGAATGACGTAAAAATTTTCCATAAACTGCCTCATCGATTGCTTTCATTTACTATTTTATGCATAGGCATACTTTTTCGCCCCTTTGGAAAAATAAATTACGGTACGTTTTTATTGTGCCGGAAAGGAGATTATTTGAATATGAGAACTTTTTTAGATCGTGTTGCATTGATTATTATTCTCATTGGTGCAATTAACTGGCTTTGTATCGGTTTCTTCCAGATGGATTTAGTGGCCACTTTGTTTGGCGGACAGTCCGCTTTGATGAGCCGTATCGTATATTCTTTAGTAGGTCTTGCAGGTCTTTACTCCATTAGTTTGTTGTTTAGACCCCTTCCCGAAGGCTACCACGAAGCGTAAAATGCAAGGAAATATTTCCCTTGTATGCTTTTAAGATGCAAAACAAAGAATAGCACTGCCGAAACAAAGTTCGGCAAACCACATTGGAGGTAATTCAAAATGGCAAACAGCAGAAATAAAACAGCTTTTGACAATATGAAGTACGAAATTGCGAAGGAAACAGGCGTAAACTTGAAGCAAGGTTACAACGGTGATTTAACTTCCAGAGAGGCCGGCACAATTGGCGGTAACATCGTACGGAAAGTATTTGAAAGCTATACCGGAAAGAATTATTATACCGGTAAACAATAAGTTGTAGATGAAGAAGAGCCGCTCTTTTCGGGCGGCTCTTTTCGCATTCATTCCAATTCATACGCAAACCCAAAAGAACAGATCACCCGTTTGCTGATTTTCTCCGTGTGCGTTCCATCGGTCGTCAAACGGCTGTAAACACTTTCTTCGTTCCAAGGGGTGACGGTAAAATACACTTCGCCTCCTACCATTTCAGCCAAGATTTCCGTCTGTCCTTTCGCACCTCGGTACGTACCTAAAATATCTTTTGAAAGAAGCTTCCCTTGAGACAGCGTCGTTACGCTGCGAATCTCCGCATTGTCATACGTGGACAAGTATACGGCCGTTTCTTCCCGCAACAAAAGAGGCTGAATGGATCGAGATAGTGGAACGTCGCAAGCCACCGGTTTCTCACCGCCTAATTCCACGTACCATAAGCCATATAAATAACTGCTGCCGAAATTCATCCAGCTTTCCGGATTGCTTTGGTTCAAAATAAAACTTTTTCCGGAAACCGCCTGTACGTAGAAGCGATCTCCCCCTTCACGGTCCACGCGAAGGAAATCCCGAATCATCGTAGGATTCTTCTTATAAATCTTGAAAGACCCCGTATAAGACAAAATCCGCAAGGCAGTCGCATCCGAAATATCGGCTACATCCAACCGAAGCAGATAAAGACCTTTGTCCGTAGACACCAGCATTTCTTCTAAACGTTCATTCCAATCCAGTACGCGGTAAATAGGACCAAGCGTTTCAAACAAGCGTTTCGTTTGTGTGTCATTTTCCAGGAACAGCGTTCTTTCCGTTTCACAGAACGTATACGTGTCCCCGTCTTTGCGACCTACAACCCTGCGCACGTTTTCTTCCAATCGGGTGGATTCGGTAGGTGTAATGCGATAGTCGCCGTCTTGTTTCCTGCAAAAAACCGTAGGTTCCGTCACGTTGGACGCCCAGGAAGAAGATGCATAAATTTCCAGTACGTCTTGGGCAAGTTCCGTTTGGGTGCCAAGCATTACCTGATGTAAAGAAAGATTGCCGTCTTGATCTAAGGAAGCGATTGCATCCCCATAGGACAGCGCCACACTCTTTACGTCTTCCGCAAGTACGGTGGAGGTTTCGCCGTCGTAGGCATACAACTGATTGGCACGGTGGTATCCGCAAGCGTACACCACGCGCTCTCCCACAAAAAGGAAACTATCCACGTTGGTGGCAACCAATTTGGTGGTCATGGTGGTAAAATCCGTCAAAAACAAAGTAGGAATGTCACGGTCCTGCAACAAAAACAACATTTGCTTCCCGTCTTCCCGCACCGTACACTGTTTCCGCATCCGCAGTTCTTCCGTAATATTATGTTTAGAAGCGTAGAAAGCAATATTGACACCGGCGGGGGTAATATCATACGCTTTTCCGGAAAGGCCGCCGTAAAAAAGCATCAATTTCCCGTCCTGCTCGTATACAAAAGGTGCGTCTTCTTGAGAAAGCGGTTCGTCAAAGCCGTCGATGACAATGCGCACGTCTGCCGCATTCTCTGCCAAGGGAGAGCCAATCCAGCGGGTAAGCCCGCGGTCGATTGCCGGAATGTGCAAAAGCAGGATACATACCAATACGAAGCCGATCACAATACCCAGCGTCTTTAGTCCTCGGATCCATTTATCTTTCATACGCGCCTCTTCTTTCTGCCAAACGTGCCATAATACCGGCTATGGGGGCTTCTTGCAACGCCCAGGGTACAAAGGGTCATCACGGTATACAAACACAGGAACCACAGTGCCCCATCGCCCATAGACAGCGCCGCTTCACAAACCGGTCGCCAACGCATCAGGCCGGTAAAATGGCGGAAAATTTCCCGCTCATTTTGGAAAAATTTCGCCTGTCCGGCGTGATATACCCAAATGCCGTCTGCCGCATTCTCTGCCCATGGTGCACAATAAAATACCTGGTCACCCCAGACCGGAATTTCCTTCCGGGCGATTTCTTTCAGTTCCCGGTTTAGCCGCACCATTTGTACGCCGTAGCGGTCCGCACCCGGTTTTTGCGCCGTATAGGCGCGAAGCAAAAGGCCGTTCTCCGTAGAAAGACCTTGAGACACCAAAATCGGTGCAGGAGATGGATACGTAATTTCCTTGGTAATTGCACCGTTTCGATCTATTTCCATAAAGAAAGATTCCTCACCGTGGGGGGCACTTTCGAAAACGAAGGAAAGACCTTGGGTACGCAATATATTCAAATCTTCCACCCGGTTCACACCGTGAAGAAGCCAATTCCCTTGTTCATGATCCAAAATTTTGATCACCGTGGCTTTGGATCCTTCTTCTCCCGCCACGGCTTTGCGCCAAATTCGATTGCCTTCTAAATCATAGAAAGCGCAAAAGGCTCGATGCACGGTTTCTTTCATACCGCTTTCAGAAGTGCACCCTGCAATAAGCGCACCGGTTTGATCGCAGCGAACGTCATAAATCTCTCTTGTTTGTTCCGAATTGAGACGAAGGACGATATTGCCTTCCTTGTTAAAAATGGTGACCCGTTGATTTTGAATGCCCGCATAAGCTTGTCCCGCCTGATTGGCGCAAACAAACCGGTTGAAACCGTATTGTGACCCATCTTCAGGTTCCTGATAACAAGTCGGCTCCTGCACGATTCCATGTCGATCGATCTTGTATACTGCACCGTAAGAGACGGCATCTTCCCCTCTTGGGGAAACCAAACAAATCAAATGAATTTCATTGCCTAAAGTAAACACCTGCTGCAGCGTAAGGGCGGCGCCGTCTACGCCAAAATCATCTCCAACAAAACCGCTGATGTGAGGTCCGTAAATTCTGAAAAATAGATTGCCGGCATTCGTGCCTTCCGTATACTGCCCGATTACAGCCGCTTCCCCCTGAGGCAAGCCTACAAATTCCAATATTTCTTCATCAGCTGCACGCGCTTCCCGGGCAATGCCTTCATATAATTCTGTACACGTTCCGTATCCCAATACAAACACAAAGAGACACACCATGGTAACCGTGGCTAAGATCAATACGTATAGCAATGCTCTTTTGAACATAATCCGCGCATCCTTCTAGTAAAATATCTTCTTAAGTATAACACAAAGGCCGGAATGGAGCAATTCTCTATTTTACCATTTTACCTTTTTACCCGAAATCTCCAAGGCCGCCCTGCATCGCTTCCTTAATCTTCTCCAAAGCGGCTTTTTCAATTCTGGAGACATAGGAACGGGAAATGCCCAACATCCGTCCCACTTCTCTTTGGGTTTTCTCCACGCCGTTCAAAAGGCCGTACCGAAGTTGAATAATCAGCCGCTCTCGTTCTTCTTGCAGATTTTGAACGGCTTTGCGAATGGCTTTTTTCTGCACGTTCAAATCCACTTCTTCCACTAATTCAGAGTCGTCGCAACGGAGCAAATCCATGAGCACGATTTCGTTGCCGTCCCGATCAATGCCAATGGGTTCGTGCATGGATACTTCTCCATTGTATTTTTTGTTGGCGCGTATGTACATCAGAATTTCATTTTGAATACAGGAAACGGCATACGTCCCCAGCCGAGCGCCTTTGCTTCCGTCAAAAGAAGACAGGGCTTTGATCAAGCCAATGGTGCCGATAGAAATCAGTTCGTCCGGCGTGGCACTGACCGTACTGTATTTTTTCGCCGTGTGGGCAACTAAACGAAGGTTGTGTTCCAAAAGAATCCGACGGCTTTCGCTGCGCTGTCCTTCCGTGGCTCCGTTTCGAAATCGGTTTAAATGATACGCTTCCTCTTCTTGGGTAAGCGGTTGGGGAAATCCGCTACTTCCGCCAATATACGTGGAAAATTGCTTGTTTTGCTCCTGCTCCATAGTGCCCTCGTGCTGCCTCGTTGCTTTCTTAAACAGTATATGAGGCCCTCCGGGTTGTTCGTGTCTGTCTTATTTGGCTTTGGAAAAATATTTATGTAAAATGTGGTTGACGAGCCGTGTTTTTGTTGCTATAATAAGTTTCGCTTTGGAGAAGTACCCAAGTAGGTTGAAGGGGACGGTTTGCTAAATCGTTAGGTCGGGTGACCGGCGCCGGGGTTCGAATCCCCGCTTCTCCGCCAAACACAAAGAGACACCTTTTGAGGTGTCTCTTTTGTGTTTCGTCGAAAACTGCGGCGGGGATGAGAAGCCCGCAGGGGTTCGTCGCAGGTGCCGGGCGCAGAGGGCGACCGGACGCCGAAGTCTCGAGCAGCGCAGCATTTCCCGGCACCGCCGACACGCGGTGGGAAATGCCAGTAAGCGCAGAGTATCCCCGCTTCTCTTTGTTTCACAGAAACTTGCGGCGGGGATGAGAAGCCCGCAGGGGTTCGTCTTCTCAATGGGATGTAAAAAGCCAAAATCGGCTTAAATTATACTTTTTTCAGGCCAATTTGTATACAAACCGGCTTTTTACCGCAAAAACATACCGGAATTCCGGTCAAACCGCGGAAATCCGGTATAAAATTGTCTTAAAAATCAAATTTACATCCCACTGGCATTTTACCAAAACTCATTTCAAATACAACGCTTTGAAATCTTCTCGATCCCGAAGGGGGTCAAAGCAGGGATGATTATTCAAACTATCAATAAAATCATCCAAATCCGTAGCATCGCGGTCCGTCTTGATTGTCTCCCCCGCTACACGGTCAAAGAAGGGGGCCGTGAAACGGTACTGTGTTTGCTGGCCGTATTGTACCATTTCCTCCGCGTGAAATCTCGCCGTTCGCAACGCCGCAATAACTTCGTCGTATCGTTTTTCTTCGCAGAGCATAAACGCTTTATCCATGGCGTTATATTGTAAAATATTGTGATAATATTGGTAATTGCCATCCGGGAAAAGAATTTTCAAGATTTGTTCGATGGCATCGCGGGCTGCGATCGAGTAGTTTGCAACCTTGAATTGTAACAAAAATTCATTCAAACAATTTTCTGCAACCTTTTGCCTGTGGCAAATCTTTTCCTCACCTTCTAAACACCAGCAAAGGGCACTATCTCGATCATGGTCATTTTCGATCCGCATCGCATACTCTTTTGCTTCGGTCTTTCTTCCCAGCATATGAAGGGGCCAAACAATTCCCTGCAACGCACGATTACGCAATTTAGAATCGTTTGTATTGTCCAAAACAAGTTTGTAGTGTTTAGCAGAGCTTTCAAGCAACCGATTGTATGATTCCGGATCTTCCGCTAGGGAACCAACATAGAATTCTGCAGAAGCAAGCCATTCCATATATTCCATATTTCCGGGATACGCCTCTACTGCGCGGACAGCCACCGCGTAATTTTTCTCCTTGTCATCATGTTTCCAATATTCATGAAACGCCTCTTCAAACTCTGCCTTTCTCAAATCCTTTTGATACTGATCCATTTCCAATAAATAATCGGTGGTGACGCCAAAGAGATTCGCAATAGGCGGTATCAGGGATATATCCGGCATTGCACAGTCGGTTTCCCAACGACTTACAGCCTGCGGGGATATCGACAACAATTCAGCAAGGTTTTCCTGGGTCATATCGGCTTCCCGCCGAAGTTTTTTGATAATTTTACCAAAAGACATATAGATCATACTCCTGTTTCATTACTCAACCGGTTTGTACTTCTATTATATTAAAGCATATTGATTTGTCCATCTCTCGTTAATTGAGCATCCGTAAATTCAAAATTGGGTCGTTTGTTTTATGAATTTTTTATGTCTTTTTTATTGACTTTCATTAAACACTATGTTATAAAGAAATCAATAAACTACAAGGAGCTCCCAACAATGGACGGCAAAAATGTACCACGTTTCTTTTTAACATTATTCTTAGGCTGGATCGGTAGCTTTATTATCAACCACTCCGGCTTGAAACCCGAAGGCTACACATGCAGAACGACAGCTTATTTCTTCTTGACCTATCTTACTTGCGGTATTTATCAGCTTGTTGCATCCATCTGCAACTTTGGCTTCAGCCCCAATAAAGAGAAGAACATTGGCTATTCCAAGGACTAATAAATAACCTTGCAGGCATACCAAGACGGATCGGTGCAAACCGGTCCGTTTTTTACGCAAATTCAGCCCAAGCGAAAAGCCTCTTTCAGCATCTCGTAGAATGCCCGCACAAAACCGGGAGCCGTTTGCGCCTCTCGGCAATATAAATACACGTCACGACTGTAAGCGCCCACCGGCCACAATTCAATGCCCTCAGAAAACAAACCCCGCCAGGAATGTTCCGGCACAAAAGCAATGCCCAGACCCAACTCCACGCATTTTCGAATGTAAAATGGGTCCTCACTTTGCAGCGTAATTTCCGGTTCAAAACCCATATCCCGGCAAATGGTTTGGGTAAATTGATACAAACTGCCCGGGGCACTCATGGTAATAAACGATTTCTCCCCAATGGCAGCGCGGTCTATCACGGTGCCCGCCGGAAAAGTCCCTTTCTGAGCGGCCAACACAATATTTTCCCGGAAAAGTTTTTCCCGCACCATGCCCGGTAAATTCAATTCTTGGTCAGAAACCAGCACGTCAAAATCCGCATTCTCCCGCTTCACTTCATGGGTGGTCACAATATGGACGCCGGAATACTGCAATTGAAAACGTTCGATAGCCTCCATCACTGTGCGGCGGTTAATGTGAATGCCCACGTGCAGGGTGCCCCGATTGGTATTGCCCGAGGCGACGCTGGCGGCCTGTTCCAAAATCCCCAGGGCGCGCTTTGTCTCCAGGTAGAAGGCCTTCCCCCGCTCGTTCAAGGTGATACGGTTGGCGGTACGGGTAAAAAGGTGCACCGATAACTCTTGCTCCAGCCGTTTGATGCTTTGAGAAATATCAGAAGGTGGCACTTGAAACTTCCGTGCCGTTTTAGAAAAATTCTGGGTCTGTGCCGCGTCGCAGAAATATTTTAATTGCAGTAACTCCATTTTACCCACCCCTTCCCGGATACTATAACACATTTTGCTATCACTTTCAACATATAGTATTGTACTTCATTTCATTATTTACATAATAGTATCCCCGTGCTATGATTGCACTCGATCCAAGTTGAAAGGGGTTTTCCTGATGACAGAATTATTGGAAATGGTTATGTTAATATGTTTTGGAATTTCTTGGCCGATGAACGTGGTAAAATCCTACAAGGCAAGAAGCACCCAAGGAAAGAGCCTTACGTTCCTTTTGATGATCATTATCGGGTATATTGCCGGTATTATTTCCAAATTGATGAATCCTGCCTTTATGTCCGCAATTTCGGACAAATGGTTTGTGCTTTTCATTTACTTCTTAAACCTTTTTATGGTATTGCTGGATTTCATTCTCTACTTCCGCAATGCACACTTGATGCACAAATACGCACCGCTTAAAAAGGCCCATTGCTGAGACAGGCTCTCTTTACAAGTTTTTGTCCTTTTGATATAATGGCAAAGATTATGAAGAAAGAGATTCTATCCTATGATTTGCAATACAATTTTGGACGCTTTGGGCAACACACCGATGATTAAACTGAACCGCATGGTCGGCAAAGACTGCGCCGATATTTTGGTGAAATTCGAAGGTTTGAACGTAGGTGGTTCCATTAAAACCAGAACCGCATACAATATGATTCTTCGCGCGGAGCAACAAGGTCTGCTCACGCCGGAGTCCATCATTGTAGAGCCCACTTCCGGCAACCAGGGAATTGGTCTATCGTTGGTTGGCGCGGTAAGAGGATACAAAGTAAAGATCATTATGCCCGACTCCGTCAGCGAAGAACGGCGGAAGTTGGTGAAGCAATACGGTGCTGAAGTTATTTTGGTACACGACGATGGCAATATTGGTTTGTGTATTGAAGAATGTATCGGTTTAGCTCAGAAGATGCAGCAAGAAGACCCGCGGGTATTTGTTCCCCAGCAATTTGAGAATCCCGCCAATCCGGAGGTGCAGCGAAGCGTTACCGGAATGGAAATCTTAGCCCAAGTAAATGGTCCCATTCACGGCTTCTGCTCCGGCATCGGCACCGGCGGTACCATTACCGGCATTGGTGAAACGCTGAAACAAGCCAATCCGGAGATAACCATTTGGGCAGTAGAGCCGGAGAATGCTGCTATTTTATCCGGCGGTTCCATTGGCACCCACTTGCAGATGGGCATTGGGGACGGTTTGATTCCCCAAATTTTGAATCAAGAGATTTATCAGGACGTTTGTATTATTAAGGACGAAGAGGCATTACAGACTTCCAAGGATTTAGCCGCCAAGGAAGGGATTCTTTGCGGCATCAGTTCCGGCACCAACGTAGCGGCGGCCATGAAGTTAGCCAAGAAGCTGGGCCCCGGTCACACAGTAGTCACCGTGCTTCCCGACACCGCGGAGCGTTATTTCTCCACACCCCTTTTTGCTGAATAAGAAGAAATTGACACTTCAACAAAATTCGTGTATAGTACGATTGTTGATTGTTCAACAAGTTCCTTGGAGGTATTTTTTATGGTAGACCGTTTTGAACGTTTTTCCTTTGCAATTTATGAATTATCCCGTTATTGGCACAAGATTGCCTCGGATGAAATGGAGAAATATGGATTAAAAGGGCCGTATGCCGTTTATTTTACCACCCTGTACCGAAATCCCGAAGGAATGACCGCCGCCCGCCTTTGCGAAGTTTCCGGCCGTGACAAAGCGGACGTTTCCCGGGCCATCAGCGCCATGGAGAAACAAGGACTGGTGACAAAAGAAGGCAGTCAGTATCGCGCACTGCTGAAGCTGTCCCCCGCCGGCATGCAAGCCGCCAACCAGATCAATGAACGAGCGCGGGTTGCCGTGGAATTAGGAGGAAGAGGGTTAACGCCGGAACATCGGGAAATTTTCTACGCCGCTATGGAACAAATTGTTGCAAATCTTCAAATACTCAGTGAGGAAGGACTTCCTTCAGAAAGGTAATTCAATGAAAATTGTATTTGATTCATCGGCAGATCTTCGTGGTCTTACAAAGAGCTCGTCTTCTTGTGCCCCTTTAAAGATTATTACTGCAGAAAAAGAATATGTGGACAACGATTCTTTAGATATTGGCGGTATGGTGGAAGATTTGCTGCACTACAAAGGTAAATCCTCCACGTCCTGCCCCAACCCGGAAGATTGGCTCTCTGCTTTTGGTGATGCCCGGGAGATTTTCTGCATTACCATTACCGGAACCCTTTCCGGCAGTTACAATGCCGCATGTGTGGCAAAAAATTTGTATATAGAGCGTCACCCGGATGCACAAATTTGCGTAATCAACTCCCTGTCCACGGGACCGGAGATGAAATTGATTATCGAAAAATTGCAGGAGTGGATGGAAGGGGGCCTGCACTTTTAAGAAATTGTGCCAAAAATCGAGACGTACCGACAAAACACCGGACTGCTGTTTATGTTGGAATCTATGCGCAATTTAGCCAACAACGGAAGAGTCAGCACCCTTTCTGCAAAAGCGGCGGGACTGCTCGGCATCCGTGTGGTAGGAAAAGCCAGCGATCGGGGAGATTTAGAACCTTTAGACAAGTGTCGCGGGGAGAATCACGCGTTGGCATCTTTGGTTAAGCACTTGAAAGGGCTGGGGTTTGCAGGGGGTAAAATACGCATTGCCCACTGCTTTAACGAAACCGGCGCCAAGAAATTACAAGATTTAATTTTAGCCGAATACCCGCAAACCCACGTGCAAATCTACCCCACCGGCGGCCTTTGCAGCTTCTACGCAGAAAAAGGCGGCCTTCTCGTAGGTTTTGAGAAAGCCGCTGAATTATAAACAAATCCTTTTAACAGATCCAATCTTGAAGCCGTGTAAGCACGCGGTCTACCGAAGGATCCCCTTGGCAGGCGCCTTGGTACTCAATGGCGTAATAGCCGTCGTACCCGGATGCTTTCAAAAGGCGAATCGCTTCTTCGATGCGCACCGTGCCGGTACCGGCCTCTACTTCCCGCACCCAGTTGCCATAAATGGTTTCCAGGCATCCGGGACCGATTTCCGCTTTCGAAACCGGCGTCAGATCTTTCACGTGGGCATGCACAATCTGCTTCGGGAAAGCGCGGATAAAGTCCACAACGCTTTCTTCCACCTGGGCAATATTGCCGAAGTCTGCCACGGCGCCTACGTTTCGGTCCACAGCGTCTAAGAAACGCTGAAAACCGGCTACACCGTTAAACACAAAGCCCTGGTCTTCGTAAATGGAACGAATCCCTAAACTTGCAGCATAATCGTAAACGGTGCGAACGCTTTGTACGCCTTGTGCGAACAAAGCTTCCTTGCGGGCAAGCACGTCTTGTGGGTTTCCAAAATCACAGGCAACGGTGTGGTGCAAATAGGGGGATCCCAAAATAGCTGCAACCTCTGCATATTGGCACAGACGCGCTACGTTTTCTTTGGCATGCTCCCCGGCTACGTCGCAGAATAAAGAAAAACACGGGAAAACAACGCCTCGTTCGTCCGCATATTGGCGGATTTCTTTTGCTGCAGCCAAATCCGGCTGTGCAAATTCAAAATTGCAAAACCCTTCCACCGCCGTAAGCCCTTTGGCTACCGCTAAATCAATGATCTCTTTGTAAGAGGTCATCCCGGGATAGGGAGGTGTGTAAAAACAAATTTTCCCACTCATTGACAATCACCAAAATCCAAAACTTTTCCGCCGGCTTCTGCGCTTTCAAAAAGTTTCTCCAAAGCATAAATGGTCTTGGCGGACTCTTGGGGAGGATTGCGGTCATTGTCCAAATTTTTATCAAAAATCTCTGCCAAATATTCAATCTCGCCCATAATACCGTCCCGATCCGGAAGCGCAATGGATTCCGCAGTGCCGTCGGTCTTGGTAAATATAACTTGGTCCCGGGTGTATGTCAAGATGCCTTTTTCAAATTCCACTTTGTAGTTGGCGTTAAATTCCGTTTCTGCCCCCAACCAAGCGCTCTTAATATCCACGGTCAGGTCTGCGTAAATAAACTGACTGTCGGCACGGTCATAGGGGTAGACAATATCCTGTGTCTTACAAGACATTTTCAAAGGATTGCCAAACAAGCAGCGCACCAAGTCAATGTCATGAATATTCAATTCTGCCAAGCAGCTGCCTGCTTTGCCCGCGCGGGTTTGCCATTGGTCTTTGCTCCACAAAGGAACGGGGCTGTAACGGGTAAATTCCGCGGACAATACTTTGCCGTACAGATTCTTCTTCACAGCTTCTTGCAAATACTCATAGGCGGGCCAGAAACGAAGGCATTGTCCGATCATTAAGAATTTCCCTGTTTTCTTGGCTGTGTCTACCATGAATTTACATTGTTCGTAGCTTTCCGCCATAGGTTTTTCGCAAAAAACAGAATAACCGGCTTCCATCACAGCTACCGCCATGGGGGCATGGAATTTTGTAGGCAAACAAATATCTACCAGATCCGGTTGCTCTTTCTCCACCATTTCACGCCAATCGGTATATTGGCCAAAAGGCAATTCATTGGTAATTTCTCCTTTTGTGGGCAAATTAATCTTCGTAATGGTTCTGAATTTCTCCAGATCCGTATCGCAGGCACCGACCAATTGAATGGGAAGACCTCTCCGATTGCAATCCCAGTAAGCAAAACGGTGCGCCTGTGCAATTCCGCCAAAACCAATCATAGCAACTTTCAGCATTTTCGACCCCTCCGAATATGTTCGTTTGTTTATGGTTATAGCCTATCATTTTACCGCGAGGCTTTTCAATGGAAGATTGTTCTTTATTCTTATACAATCGTTCACAAGAGATCGTCCAATTTGACTATTTCATAAATTTATGTTAGGGTATGGACAATATGAAAGGGCGTGAATCAATGCATCAAGTGCCGGCAAGGAGACCCAGTTTCCAATTAAAACCCATTGTAGATATTTCCAGAATTTTTACCGTTTTCTACTACGAATTCAGCGGAGATTACCAATTTGAAGGAGAATCCCACAATTTCTGGGAGTTTGTGTACGTGGACAAAGGGGAATGTAAGCTGTTTAACAGTGGCCGAACTTTCCACATGAAGACCGGCAATATTTATTTTCACAAGCCCAACACTTTTCACGCTTTGTACGGCATGCCGGAGCAGAATTTCAACGTGCTGATTATTTCCTTTTCCTGTAAATCCGAAACCATGAACGCCATTCCCGATGAAATGATTCAGGTCTCCGGTGAACTGCGCAGTGTTCTTTCAAAAATTACCCGGGAATGTCGGAACGCTTTTTACCTACCCATCATTGATAAAGATATCCCCGCCATCCAAGCCAAACGCTCCACGCTGCTGGGCGCGCGGCAACTCATTAAATTATATATGGAAGAATTTTTGATTTTGCTGATGCGCAAAGAGCATTTGCGAAATGCCAAGAACCCCACCCTCTCCCTCCTTTCCGGACAAGAAGTGGGGCAGGAGAATTTAGTGGCTTCTATCAAGGCGTATTTGCTGGCGAATCTGCGAGAAAAGATTACCATCGATGATCTTTGCAGGGAATTTCATTACAGTAAGACGTATATTTGTACCAATATTAAGAAAGCTACCGGCTATTCCGTGATTGAGTTTATCAACCAAGCCAAAACGGAACGGGCAAAAGACTTAATTCGGGAGAATAAAATGTCTCTCACCCAAATTTCCGAAGCGTTGGGTTTTTCCGGATTGGAATATTTCAGCAAAGTCTTTAAGCAATACGCAGGACTTTCCCCCAGCGGCTACAAAAAGAAATTAAAAACTTTATTAGGATATACCTTTGAACAATAGACAAAATTGTAAAAAAGGAGTATACTGTAACATACTTGAAAAAGAACTGTGAACGAACAGTCCGATAATAAAATAAAGAGGAGGATCTTATGAATTACAAGAGACTATTCGCATTATTATTTTTGTGTGCGATCTGCTTGAGCTCCGCAGTGCTTGCACCTGCCACGCCCCAAGCATCCGTGAAAGTGGGCACCGTGAAACCCAGCACCTGGGTAGCCGTTGACGGTTTAGGAAGAACGGTTGCTTCCCACAGCGAAGCAGGCAACGTAAAGACGAATAAGACCGTGGGTGTTTTCTTTTGGAGCTGGCACGATTACTGGGCACAGTATCCTGCAAGAAACATCTCTCAAATTATGAGTAAGAACCCTGCTGCCAAGAACGATTACAACCATTCTGCCTGGGGCGGAGAAGATTCCAAACAGAAACCCTATTTCTGGAACGAACCGATTTATGGATATTACAAAACCTCCGACCGGTACGTATTGAGAAAACAAGCAGAGTTGCTTGCGGATGCCGGTGTAGACGTAATTTTCTTCGACTGTTCCAACGGTACACAAAATTTTCTTACGCAGGCACAACTGATCTTCAGTGAGTTCAGCAAAGCAAAAGAAGACGGTGTAGATGCACCCAAGGTTTCTTTCGTGCTGAGTTTACATAACAACGCAGACTCCACAACGCAGTTGAAAGAATTGTACAATCAGATTTATTCCAAAGGCAAGTACAAGGATATGTGGTTCTATTGGGAAGGAAAGCCTATGTTGATGGCACGTTATTCCCAATTGAATACCAACGACCCAACGGAGAAGGCTATTAAGAATTTCTTTACTTTCCGCAGAAATGAGCCTACTTACTCTTTTGCAAACACCAAATACGCAGATAAAGCCTGGGGCTGGTGTTCCGTGTATCCCCAGACCAAATACGGTATTCGCGATGACGGCTCCGTAGAGCAGATGTGCGTCAGCGCAGCCCAGAATGCGCGTGTAAGCGGCAGCAAAGTCGTTTCCCCCGTTGCTATGAACGATTCCAGCGGCACTGTTTTGGGCCGTGGCTACGCAAAGGGAAATTATTCGTACAGCTACACCTACAAGAATCAAAAAGTTACCGTAAATCAAAGCACAAAGAATGCATATACCTACGGTCTTAATTTCCAGCAGCAGTGGGACTACGCATTGAGCGTAAATCCGGACTTTATCTTTGTCACCGGTTGGAACGAATACGTTTGTCAGCGTTTGGAAACTTACGCCGGTACGTCCAACGGTTTCTCCGATAACTTTACGGACGAATTCAGCCGAGACATCGAGCCCTCTAAGGGTATTTTGAAAGATAACTTCTATTATCAGTTGGTCAGCAACATCCGTAAATTCAAAGGTGTCAACAAACAACCTACGGGTACGGACGCTACCGGTGTTGCAAGAACCATTGACATTAACAGCAGCAAAGATCAATGGACAAACGTTTCTTTGGCTTACAACCACTACGTAGGCAGCACCAAGAAGCGGAACACTGCCGGCTACAAAGGCTCTGCTTATTCCAGCGATGCTGCACGCAATGATATCGTAACTTCCAAAGTTGCTTACGACGCAGAGTATATTTACTTTATGGTAGAGACAGCCGCAGATTTGACGTCTTCTTCCGACAAGGCTTGGATGCGTCTTCTGCTGGATACCGATCCTACCGGCGTCAGCAAGAATTGGGAAGGATTTGAGTATATCATTAACCGTGTATCCCCCTCCGGCGGCAATGCCACCATTGAGAAATCTACCGGCGGTTGGAAATTCTCCAAAGTAGGCACCGCAAAGTTTACGGTGAAGGGCAATCGCTTACAAATTGCAGTGCCCAGAAGTGCCGTTGGCCTTACAGATTTGAATAAATTGACGTTCAATTTCAAATGGGCAGATAACACCCTTGCAAAAGGTGCAACCACCGACAGCGGTGACATTATGGATTACTACTTATATGGCGACGTAGCACCGGGCGGGCGTTTCATGTTTGCCTTTAACGGAACTGCGAAAGCAAAACCGGTAGGTTCGGTAGGTGCAACGGCAACCAATCCGCCTGCTACAAAGGCACCTGCAGCTACAAAGGCACCTGCAGCCACGAAGGCGCCTGTAACAAACACGACAGCACCCACGGAACCCGACGTTTCTCCTACAATTTCGGTTGAAGAACAGCAGGAATCTTCCGGAGGTCTTCCCGGATACGTCTGGGGAATTGTGGGCGGTGGCGCAGCCGTTGTGATTGCAGCCGTTGTCATCATCATCTTGGTACTGAAGAAGAAATAAACTTTTAATCCGCAACAAAAATGTGGCTCCAAGTAATGCTTGGAGCCATTTCTTTTGTGCCGCCCTAATCATGAACAAATCGATTATCGACCTTTCTTGATCTGCCGAATCAGCATTTGAATTTCAGCAATCTGTTCTTCCGGTGCAGTCAATACGTCATATTGAACCGGTGTGCCAAAGGCGTACAATGCACCCTTCAATCCTTTTCCAAACATAGCATACGTTTGAATCTCCCATGGTGCCATGTCTGTTAGTTGCATTTGGATCAAGGCGTTGATGCTGTCCGAGGACAGGTTGGTTTTTGTATTGTCTGTAATTGCCGTAAGCACTTCCGGGAAATTGGAAATCGTCGCCGGAGACATCAGTTTCTTCAAGATTGCTTGAATCACCCGCTGTTGGTGAACGCCTCGCTGCATATCCCCACCGGGAAGATTATAACGGTGCCGTACAAAAGCAAGGGCTTGGTCTCCATTTAAATCATTTAAGCCTTTATGAAACGTGTACTTGCCGAATGTGAACGCATAGTCGGATTCCGCCGTAACGCCGCCCAGCGCATCTACGATTCGGATCAAGGAATTAAAATTCACTTTCACGTAGTAGTTAATATTAATATCGTATAAGGCTTCTAACGTATCAATAGAACAATTGATTCCGTAAACACCTGCGTGGGTCAATTTATCCATTTTCGCGGGATCTCCGCTCAAAGCAACGTACGTATCTCTGGGTGTATTGATCAAAAGAATCTTCTTCGTAATCGGATTGATCACCGCAATCTGGTTCACGTCCGACCGTCCGTTGTCCGCAATAGGATAATTTCCTTTGGTATCCATACCGGAAATATAAACGATAAACGGCGTTTTGGTAACGTCTACGTTTTCAATTTCAATTTCTTGCTCTACCCTGGCACTTTCCGAAAGCATCCGCGCCCAGTTCAGAAAATCTGCGTCGAAAAATTCCGTAATGTTAGCAACCATACCCTCATCCAGCAAAATTGCGTCCACTTCCTCATCCTTCAACGCTTGTATCAATTGGGTGTAGTCTGCGTATTCTGCTACGCGAACTTGCTGCGCCAAGTCTTCTTTCAATTGTTCTACGGCTTGTGCCATGGTATCGTTCATAGGATCCGGGCGCACACCCACGTTGTGATTTTTGAGTTGCTCAAGGGTTTCGTATTCCGAATCTTGCCGGACGTAAACCGACACGACGATCGTTGTAACGTTTGCGCCTTGGTTGGTTTGTTCCAAATTCTTGTATACGAAACGAAGGGCAACGCTTCCCCATATAGAAGTGATTGCCAAAATCAGGCTCAAAATCAAGCTGACAACGCCCGCGCCCACCGCACGCTTTTGCATGCAAAGGGACAAAACGTGCAAACCGATCAGAATAACCGTACCGATTAAAAGAACAATAAAATAACTATGAGGCAGGAATGACAGCACGCCCACGTAGCCCGTAAAAGCGACCAACGCCAATACTTCTATACAAAAAGAAACCCATGCAGCCCAAAACACAACGCGTCGAAAACGTTGCTGTCTTCGTTGTTTCTTTAACGCTTTGCAAGAAGCCTCAGATTGTGCAGATGATTGTGCGGACACGAATCTTCCCTACCTTTCCAATACGATTAAAATCCAAAGGAATTATAGCACACTTTTTTCAGAAAATACAACAAGCACCCGTTTTACCCGAGTGCTTGCCTGTACTGTCGAAAATAGGTTGTGCTTTACTCTACGGAACCCTCCCCGTAAACTTCCGTAATAATATCCGTCAAGAACTTCTTGCCGTCGATAATATCACGAATCTGCTCGTCGCCGTCAATCTCACGCTCGATGGTGATATGAGAATCGTAACCCAATGCTTTAAGGCCGCGAATCAATGCAGGGAAGTTGGCTTTGCCTTCGCCCAAACGTGTTTCTTCGCCTAAGTTCATACCGTTGGTAGGGAACTTACCGTCTTTCGCATGCAAGTTTCTTACGTACTTGCCGATTACGTCCAAAGCATCTACCGGATTGCCCTTGCCATAGAGGATCAAGTTTGCCGTATCCAAGTTTACAGCCAGGTTGTCCGTGCCTACGCGCTCAAAGCAACGAAGCATGGTAATGGGGGTTTCCTGACCGGACTCAAACAATAAGTACTGGCCGTTTGCCTTCAAATGCTCCGCTACGTGACGGATGGCAATGCACAAACCGGGGAAATTGGGATCGGAAGGATTCTCGGGAATAAAGCCCATGTGGGTTGCAACGTCGGTTACGCCCAACTTCTTTGCAAAGTCAGCGCCGTCGCACAAGTTCTGTACACGAAGGGTTCTGTACTCCGGGGGAACCAAGCCAAGGGCGTAGGGGCCGTCGAAGAAGTTCCAAGCCATACGGCCGGGGCCTTCCCAACCACACCAGAATGCAGAAATGGTAACGCCGTACTTCTTGCACAATTCGTTAATCTTGTCTGCGTTCTCGTCAGTCCAAACACAAGACTCCCAGGAACTAAGCTGACAGTAGTGAATATCCATTTCCTTTAATTTTTGAAATTTTTGCTCCAATTTCTCAATTGTGTTTTGCGGTTCCACAACGATTAAAACACCAATTTTCATACGTTAACCTCCAATTATGAATTGAATTATATTTTACTTTATGATACCATACTCTTGTTGGGTACTGATTTATTTTTTTGACCTATATTTGTATTTTTTTGACTTTTCGTAAAATGGAGGTTGGAGGTTCTATGGCAAGACCCGCACTGAAAGAAATCACCCCGGTGGTTTACAAAGACCACGCGGTAAAGGTGCTGCACCACATGGAAACGGCACCCCATGCCGAGTGTTTTCCTTTGCACTGGCACGATCGTGTGGAGCTACTTTTGATTACACAAGGATCCATGGAAATCCAATTAGGCGATGAACTGCAAGTGGCAGCGCAAGGCAGTTTGGCGATTATCAACGTAGGGCAGCCCCATCGGGGAATCGCCGGAGACCAAGGGGTGCAATACCAAGTGCTGATGTTCGAACCCGGTACTTTTCAAAACAGCACACCGGCATCCCAACGTTTTATTGCCCCCATTTTACAGAACCAAACGGTATTTTGCCACGTCACCCAAAATGAAGAGGTGCTGCAAACCGTCCGCCAAATCCTGCAACTCCACGAAGACCCTTACACGAACCCCCTGCAGATTATGGGCCTCACGTATTACTTATTAGGGCTTTTCAGCCGCCACTGTTTAGGGACGGCCCGGGTAACCGCACAGGAAGACGCGCAATTTAAGCCTGTACTGGAATATATGAATGCGCATTTTACCGAGAAAATTTCTACCAAAACGCTGAGTCACACCTTCGGCTACGACGAAGCCTATTTTTGTCGGCGTTTTAAGCGCACCACCGGCATTACGGTGATGAAATACATTCAAATTCTGCGGCTGGAATATGCCCAGCAATTGCTCAAAAAGAAAGACCGAAATATCAGCGATATTGCGGTCCTCTGCGGTTTTTCAGATATTTATTATTTCACTCGGTGCTTTAGCAAGCACTTCGGCATCGCGCCCACCGAATTCAGGAAAGCCCACCGAGGGTAAGCCGTAGGTCCGCCAGTTCCTCCGGCTTTACCTTCTCCACCTGCCGATCATAGGTAATGAGACCGTTCACCTCATCCTCCACGTCGGAAATTTGGGTATATACCGCAGCGCACAAGCCCTTCTCTATCAAAGGCGCCACTTCCTCTAAATAAACTTTGCGCAAAGCCTGCACAAATTCTTCTCGGGACGTGCATTTTCCGTAGCCGTATTCCTTCTTGGGGTTAAACACGTGCCCTTCCACCTGATACGAATACCCGCCGAACTCCGACAGCACCAAAGGTTTTTTCCCTGCTTTCAAACGCACCTTGCGGAAATATACGTGGCGGCTGTCCACGTCTGAGTCCACCCCGGAGAACCAACCGGACGCCGTATCGATCACGCGGCTGTCGTCCAAGGTCTTGAGCCGCTTGTACATGGCCGTACCGCAGAACTGACCCCAGCCTTCGTTAAAAATGGTCCAATAGCAAATACAAGGATGATGATAAAGGGTTTCTACTGTCTCTACCATCGCCTGCTCAAATGCCGCCCGGCTTCGCTTATTTCTGTGGAGCCACCGATCCGGAAGCCACTTTAAGCCAACCGTAGGCAGCACTGTATCCCGCAAGAAAGAATACGCGCCGTTATTTACCATATCCTGAAACACCACCATGCCTAAGCGGTCACAGGCATAATAAAATAACTGAGGCTCAATCTTAATGTGTTTGCGCAGCATATTAAAGCCAAGTTTCTTGGCAAACAGAATATCTTGTTCGTACGCCGTCGGACTGTTCGGCGTAAAAATGCCGTCTTGCCAATACCCCTGATCCAAAAGACCGTGGAAGAAATAAGGTTTCCCGTTGAGGCAAATCCGCGGATATCCGTCCACGTCCTTGATTTCAAGGGTACGCAGGGCAAAATAAGACTGCACCCGGTCCTTTCCGGTCTGAACGGTAAAATGGTACAAATAAGGATCCTCCGGAGACCAATTTCGCGGATTTGGAATCGGGATGCGGCAACTGCCATTTTCCAGTTCCACCGGCACCATACTCTGAATTTCCACAACGCCCTCCGTAGCGCCGCTTACAGAAATTTCCACCCAATCTGCCCCATTTTTCACCCGAATTCCCTGAATATACACCTCCGGCACCGACTCCATCCATACCGTCTGCCAAATACCGGAAACCGGAGTGTACCACATGCCCCCACGTTTGCGGGTTTGCTTGCCGTAGGGCAAAATCTTCTTACTTAAATGATCCCGCACTTCCACCGTAAGCACGTTCTCCCCTTGCAGGAAATCGGTCACGTCAAAGGTAAAAGGCAGATATCCCCCTTCGTGGGTTCCCACCACCCGGCCGTTGACGTACACCCGGGCAATTTGGTCTACGGCGCCGAAATGGAGTAGCACACGGCTTTTCCGAAAGCCTTCCGGGAGGGTAAAATGCCTTTGATACCAAAGCACTTGTTCTTCCCGGTACACTTCTCCGGTGCCGGACAGTTTGGACTCCGGGCAGAAGGGCACTTGAATGGTTTGGTTATATTGGGGCTTGTCGCCTTCGTTGCATACATCAAAATCCCATGGACCATTGAGGCACAAAAAAGATTCTCTTTGCAAGGTAGGGCGAGGATATTGGTTCCAGTTCATCGTTTTATCTCCTTTGGTGGGATGGGTTTATTGTACCACGACAGCAATGGGATGTAAAACGCAGAAAATCAACGAAAATATACATTTGGAAGTCCAAATTGTATACAAATCGCCATTTTACCGTGAAAATATACCGGAATTTATGCAATCGTTAAAGTATCCCCCCGGACGTAACAAGGATCGTCACCGCCATAGTACACAGACGTACCCCAAATGGGTACAAATTTTACAGAAATTTCCCGCTCCACAATCAAGGTAAAAGAAACCTTTTCACGGAAATCATTCTCAGCGTTATCGTCCACACCAATTTGCAGCGTATAATAACATTGATTACCAACCTCAATTTTGCAGAAACCGGTAGAGGCGGAACCTTCCACATACGACAAATTAACCGCATACTGTCCCGGCGCTAACGTCATCGTGTTGGAAGTATAGAGATCTTCCTCTCCCTGCAAGATCTGAATATCCAAAGTATAGTTGGCAGCAACAATCCGGTTACTGCCGGAATCTACACCGGCGGTAAAATACCCAAAGGCTGCAAAACTCATCGATGTGAGCAAAAGCACAATAGATACAAAAGAAAAATATATTTTTCTCATGCGGCACCCCCTTGCTGGGTCGCGCGAACAATCAACCCTAAATCTACTTCCGGCACCACTTCGCCTCGGTAATTCGCTTGGTTATCGACCTCTTCCGGCATCCGTACGATAAGCGCCACGTATGCAGTTTCCTCGGCACCCAAAGAAGCCTTCTCCGAAGCATATTGATTTAATTCCATATTGGCATAGGCGCAGGCTCGCTCTCTTGTTCCCACAAGGGCATCCAGCGCGCCTTCGTCTGTGTCAGTCACCAAACCGAATTTCAAATAGTCCTGCAGGATAAACGGCTCTCCCATCATATTCTCTGCCACGGTATATCCCGTCACGTTAACAGCAGTATAAAAATCAAAAGGTACAGTTCCCTTGTTCTCCACTTTCAAATAAACCACTTGCACGTAACCGGGCTCATACAAAGCGTTGTCATCAAACACCTTTGTATCTGCCTCAAGCTCTTTATACGACCCATCCGCCTGCCTATAAGACACCTTCAACTCAAAATCTGCAAAATGGAACACGTTCTGTAATTCCGGCGTAGCATCAGAGAACCATGCAATGGAGGTACCGGCACCCAAAATAATCCATAACAAAATCAAGCCTACACTGAGGGTAAAAGCAATTTTCTTCATGCTTTTTCCCTCCTTTTTCGCAAGATAAACAGCAAGATTAACAGGAAACCCGCCCCACCTAAGATCGCAAACCACAAAGGCCGATTAAAAGTATCGCCCGTAGGCGGCACCGGGTCGTCATTTTCCACTGGAAACTCCTCTACCTTAAATTCCCAATCCAAATAGCCGGTCTGCCCGCTATATTCATTGCCAAGGGTCACCGGCACCTCCAAAAGAACTTCCAGATTGACCACGCCGCCGGAATACAAAGTACCCAAGCAAACCCAATCGGAAAGTTGCGCCGTTTCGGAAGCTGCGCTGTCAAACATATACGCCATGGTATTGTCCGAAGCGGCCCGCACTTTCAGTCCCAACTGAGACAAAAATCCTTCCGAGCCCGCCTGCGCACCCAAGGCGCGCAGATAGATCTTTACTTTAACCTTCTTAGAGGCTTCATTTCGAACTGTAATGTTTTGTGTCAATGTATCCCCGGGCATAACGTCCTTAAATGCAGGAAACAAATCCGTAGGAGACTGACTGCTGCCGGGGGTAAAAATAAATTCACCTGAATCTCCGGCATACGTGACGGAACTCTCCTTTGCCATAGTCGGCAGGCTGAAACACAGCAGCAATATGAAAATGATACAAAAAATTCTTCTCATCTTGCCACCTCCTTATTCCATCGGCCAACCGGAAGCCGTATAGGTCTTTCCGTCCGTAATAGGATTATGCTCACTCTGAACTGCGTGGGCAGAAACCGTCAAGGACAGCGTCTTACCAATGTAACGATTATCCACTTTATCCCCTACGATTTCCACATGGGAGAAAACGCAAGGCGTTGTTTCGCCCGGTGTTAAAATGCTTTTATAATAGTACCAGCCTTCATGAAACTCCCAATGCTCTGCGTCAATATTCAATTTGAAACAATCCTCTGCAGAAAGTTCTTGGGCATTCACGCCGTACACCACTTTGACCCGCAGGTAAAATGGGTGGGTGCACGTGTTCTCAATAGTCACTTCTTTGCTCACCACGTCGCCGGGAACAATGTACACACCCTCACTGGGAAACGCCGTACCTTGCTCTGTGGTTTCGTGGATAATAAATTGGATTTCGCCGGAGGTCACTACGTTCGTAGCCTTTCCCACGGTAGAATAAAATGCAAGTGTGCCTTGTGCAAAGAAGGTCATCAAAATGGCCACCATTGCAATGGCGACAATTTTCAACTTCATACTTCTCAACACAAAAACCTCCTTTATAATTTTAGTAGAAAAAGGGCATCAGACGATATTGGGGGATGCATATCCAATGCCCTTTCTGCCTAAGAGATAATCCTCGGCAGGCAAAAAGTATAAATCTGAAAGAAGCAGGACTTATACCCTTTGCTTGCCGCCCAACGCCTCGCAAGGCGTTGGGACGGGCAAAACAATTATTTTACAGTAGCATTTTGAACATTGGAAGTTACAAGCGTACCAATATTCTCAGCAGTAAGAAGAACACCGTTCAACCGGCAGTTCTCAAAGGTAACCGCCGCACGAGGATCCATTGCAAAGCCTTCGCTGAAATCGCAATCTACAAAGGTTGTGGGCGCATAGGGACGGCAGAACGCATAACCTGCACCCTTACCAAAACTACAGCCTGTAAATTCAGCATCGCCAATAGTTGCAGCATAACTGGTCCAACCATTGATAACACAGTTTGTAGCCGTTAAACCATTACCGGTTCCTTGATCACAACTAATTGTGTAGGTAGGACCATCAATGGTTACATTTTCCAAATAAACTCTGCTACCTGTAGCGTTGTGATTTACAAACACACCACGGAAACCTTTTGCAATTGTCAGATTTTTTATCGTGCCACCAGTGATATTAATGGCAGAATCCCATGTACTGGTTGCACCATTAACAATCAAGACCTTACCATTTCCATCCAAAGTTTCACCATTTTTGATATTGAGACCGGTAGCGCCATATCCATTACTCTCACTGTCAGTGGTTGTAATATCACAATCGAGGATGATAAGCTGTGCATCTCCTTCCAATGCTTCTCTAAGTGCATCAGCATCTTTTGCATAAGCAATCATCGTCTCAGCACTCTCTATATCGTAACACTCATACCCGTCATTATCGATGTAAGGCGCTTTGATTGTAGACAACCCAAAATTGGCGACATTATCCCTGACTAATGTGTTGCATTTAGAAAGCGCATAGAAATTTCTAAGAGCAATTACAGTCATATCTCCAGCAAAGGTATTCAGGAAACTATTTTCCAGAACAGAAATCTTTAATGCATAAGAACAAGAAGCATTGTTATGGGGTGTAACGACTACATTACCATTCATAAACGTATTACCAATTACAGAAACGTGACCCTGGGTAGCACCTACATACACAGCAGTATTTACAGTTGTATCTGCGGTTCCAAAACTGTTGTTGATAATCTTAAATTCGCCTTTAAGCTGATAACCGGGATAGTACATATAAATATAATATAAGGCATCCGTTTCAAAGGTACACCCATCAATAACAGCACCTTTCATACCGCCACTTTTACGATTTCTTTCATAGAAAACAACAGGAATATATTTACTGGAATCTGCAGGCTTTCCGGTAAAGGTACAATTGATAATTTGCAGATTATCTGCACCGTTTGCGCTGTTCTCGGCACCAGTCACATTGGTGTAAAGATCAAGTGCATTATTGACGCCACTTGTTTTAGTCATACCGTACGCCATCTGAGCACCTGCCGCATCAAAGGTAATGCCAATCAACTTGCAATTATTCTTTGCATTGGCATTAACATAGTCAACAACAGCAGAATTAGTAACCAGTGTCAAATCGTTTTGAGTCAGTGTAAGTTTGCCATATTGTCCATCAGACAATCCAATTACCATACCTTCTGTAGCTGTAGCAAGAATATCGTCAATGGTTTCAGGTGTAGCAACTACATCACAAGGCAAAGCATCTGCATCGTAATCATTACCGAAGGCATCATTCTCATTGACATATTGAGTAGCTACAAGATTAATTCCTAATCTGATGGTAGGAACAACAGTCCCGGTCTTGTAATTTGCCTCATTACCAACGGTTTCAGGCATATAAACTACCATGGAAATATAATCCGTATCATTGGTAGACTCCAGGGTAGAGCCTTTGGAAAATCCTGCCGAAATTACGTTGGCGTCTGTAATAGCAGCTCGTGCCTCATCCCGACTTGCAAAAGCTGTTTCTGTTTCAACAACACCAAATTGAATATAGTTAGAAAGCTTAAATTTCTCTCCCGAAACATTTGTGCCCAATGTTTCAGAAATAACATTAATGCCCAAATGATACTTAAACGCCAGGGTACCAGCGTTTACCACTTTCAGATACACAACTTCTGTATGACCGGGTTCCCAAAGAGCCTCCGCATCAAATACGTTGGTATTCTCATCCACAAGTTTCCAATCCTTTGCGTCCGTGCTCCAATACAATTCTGCATCCAAATTACCGGACTTAATAATATTATTGTTCGATGATACACTGTCTGTAAACCATGCAAAAGTAGTACCAACCAACATAGATACGCACATAACGAGTGCCAATGCACTCATCAATAAAGCACGTTTTGTGCTTTTTGTTTTTGTCATTTTATTTTTCCTCCTAATCATTAAGCCTCAATGGCCATTCCAACAGTCGCGAAAGCTTCATACGCATTATCGCCAACGTGCTCAGTCTGTACCGCCTGAGCCTTTACGTCAATTGCAAAACTGCCGCTAAACGCAGCCGCTTGTTCTCGCGTTAGGGACTCGGGAACCTTCACAGCGTTGAAGAGTACCAGATCTTCTTCGCTTTCAAGAATATCCGTATAGTACAGTACGTAGGTAACAGTATCTGTTTCGCCATTGATATCTTTCGAGATATGATCCCATTTCGTTTCATCAAAACCAACAAAGACCGTGTTCATATCAATATCCAAGCCAACTGCATTGATCCATGCGGTCGCATCAGAAATCTTCACAATCACACGAATGTATTGATCGTAATGACCCGTATTGGTAACGTGTGCAATCTTACTGAGTTCGTCACCGGGAAGAATATTCTCATAAACAAGGGACGCATCTGTTCTCTCAACATCCTCGACTTCATTAAAGTCACCGTCGCCGTTAGAATCTTTCTGCTCCCATACATCTACAGAGAAAATCTTATCCGGCGTATTGTCCTCAGAATCAGCAACGAAGAATTCGTTGTACACGCTGTCCTTGTGTGAGAACCATGCGAGTGATCCCATAGAGAGAATGGCGATTAAGCATACTGCCAAAGCTGTTACAAAAACCTTTTTCTTATTGAACTTCATGTTATTTGCCTCCTTTCAATTCATTTTTCTATAAAACGGTGCATAAATCACCGATTTTACCGGTAAAATGGCAATAAAGATAACCACAATTCCCTTCTTTGCCAAATCCAGTACTGCCGTTCTTCCCCTTCCGTGCGGTCAATTTCCGAATTTACATACTGAAGCTCCCGGCAAAAATCTCTAATCCAAAGAACAAAGCCAACCAGCAAAAGAAAACCAAAACCGCCGCCAATGATGACTGCCAAAATTGCTACCATTTCATCCATGCGTAGGCGGTACCTCCTTCTTCCGCTTGGCGATTAAATCCGGCAAGAAAACCACAAGAATCAGCGCCACACCGCCGGCCAGTACAAAATACATACCCGGTGGATTTTGAATAAACTCTGCCACGTATCCCAAATAGGGAATACTGAATTGAGGTACACCGATTACGTTGTTGTAATGCACCGGGGAAGAATCCACCGTATTGTTAGCGTCACCTTTGGTGTAGAACACTTGCTTCTCTGTATCGACTTCTACAACCCGATGCGTTGCCACCACTAAATTCTCATTTAAGATAAACGTAATGGGGTCACCCACTTGAATCGTGCTTTTGTCTTTCACGGTTTTTACGTAGATCAAATCGCCTGCGCTGTACGTAGGCTCCATACTGCCGGAAAGCACGTTAAACACCCGGTACCCTAATATTCGGGAACCCATCAAGAACACGGCACATAACACCACCAGCACAACGATTACAGTAGACACACTATTCCAAATGCGCTTTGCACGCTTCTTCGTTCTCTCATTCATAGTCATCCGTTCCTTCCCGGATTTCTTTCTCCGCAAGTTGCGCTTTCAAGGCTTCCAACTCTGCCAGCACACGGGCACTTTCTTCCCGTTCTTCTGAAAGCTTTTGTCGCTCCGCTTCCATCTCCGCCATTTGCTCCTGTTTATATTTTCGGAACAATTGAATACAACGAAAGCCCTGATAGAGAATCAGCAACATAAAAGGCACAAAGATACAAAGCATATAGCCTTGGGTGGTTTTCATAAAGTTGAAGAATGTTCCCACATCAGGAATGTGACCGGTGTACTTACCCAAAATATAAGGGTACGTAACAATAGTCGCATCATCGGTGTCTGTGGTAGTACCGTATGTAACAAATCCCGGATTCCCTTTGGCATCCGTGGTTTTGCGCCGAATTTTATGGGTAATGGTTTCTCCGAAACTTTCGCTGTCTTGTGAAATAAACGTAATAATGTCCCCTTCTTTCAGGGTGGACGGGCTCACTTCTTTCACAAAAATCAAATCGCCGGCATCAAAATCCGTTTTGCTCATAGAGTCTGTCCGTACTACAAATGCTTTGTATCCAAACAAACTGCGATCATTTCGGTTGAAAGTGGTTACGGAAATAACGGTAAAAATCATCATACACACCGCAACTGCCACCACAATCCACACCAGTACTTTTCGAACAATCCCCAATATCTTTTTCATGCAAAATTCCCCTCTATTTATCGTTCTTTTGCGCCAAACTTTCTGATAACTTTTCAAAAAACGCTTCGGTTTCTTCTTTGGACGTCTGCTGGTCGCTCTCACAGTTCGGACAAATCATTCGCCCCTCCGGAACCGGGACTCCGCAACAGACACAAATATCTACATCGTTCATTTATCCACACCACTTCCTTACCTGTTGGCACATAATGATTATTATGTTGTATGAGAGGTAACTTGTTTCTGAAGCAATAACGTTTTTATGCGTTCCGACAAAATATAAAGGTATAGAAAAATAACCTTTCCTTAGAAATTCAAAGGCAAGGTTTCACTCATATTACGTAATTGTTGTATTTTTTGTAAACTAATTATAGAATTAGTTGATTTCTTCAAAAAGGTATGCTATTATACGGCACACGAATGGCATATTCGTGTGTCTTCGTATGTATATACTTACAACATAATAATCATTATGTGTTCTTTTACAGCAACAATCTCAAATTTTCCATTCTTTTTTGATGTTCATATCCGGTTGTCATAATATAAATTCTGGTCGTATTGATATTGGAGTGCCCCAGTATATCCGCAAGCTTTGCAATATCTTTTTCAATACCGTAAAATGTCCGGGCAAATAAGTGCCTTAAATTATGAGGAAAAACTTTCTCCGGAGCTACGCCGGCCTGCTTACACAGATGTTTCATTTCTCGCCAAATATTGCTACGGCTGATGGGTTTACCGTTACGGGTGGTAAAAATCATACCGGTCTGAATACCCTGTCTGGCAATATATTGCTTCAATTTGTCCCTTAATTCCCGCACAAGAAAGATTTTTCGTATCTTACCCTTGCAGGAAACCATTGCCTCTCCCTTCTTCACTGCTTCTACCGTGATGGCGGAAAGCTCACTGACGCGAATGCCGGTGGCACAAATGGTTTGCACAATCAGGGATAAGCGCCTGTTCTGCTGTCGTTCCGCCGCGCGAACCAATCGGAAATATTCCTCTTTCGTCAGTTCTTTTTGGGCAGGACAATAGGCTTCTTGCTGGATTTTGTACTGTTTCACGCATAAATGATGCCTGCCGGCGAAACGCAAATAACTGTTTAGGGATGCAATCATAGAGTTTGCACTGCGTACAGCGTACTGCTCGCCCAAATGTTTTTTGTAGTTAAGAATGTCTTGTTTGACGGGAACTTTATCCCCCATATATTGCATAAAGTATCGGATGTCTCTTAGATATTTTTCAATCGTTGCAGGACTTTTTTCATCCTCTTGCAAAAATTGTTTAAATTGTTCGATCGTTGTCATGCCAATCAACTCCTTTATTAATTGATACTTTTATTATTATAGGTTTGAAAAATAATTTCAATACAATTGACTTATTAGACAACTATTGCTATAATGCACTTGTTTAATAAAAATTGGCCAAAAGGAGTTTTTTCTGATGAGAAATTACAACATTAAAGCTGCGCTGTTCGATTTGGATGGCGTGATCGTGTTTACCGACAAATATCACTATTTGGCATGGAAGCAATTGTCCGACGAGCAGGGCTGGGATTTCAATGAAACTGTCAACAACCGCCTGCGGGGCATTCCCAGATTGGCTTCCTTAGAAGAGATTTTGAAGCACAACAACATTGATCTTCCTTTGGAGGAGAAGATTGTGCTGATGAACCGGAAGAATGATTATTACGTAAAGCTTTTAGAGCAGATCAATCCCGGGGACGTTTATCCGGGTTCTGTGGAGTTTATTAAGAAACTGCGGGAAAGAGGCATTCTGATTTCCCTTTGTTCTTCCAGCAAGAACGCGCCCTTGGTGTTGGAGAAGTTAGGTCTTACAGAATTGTTTGACGCCGTTGTGACCGGTCACGATATTAAGAACGCAAAGCCGGATCCGGAGATTTTCTTACTTGGCGCAAAACGTCTGAATATGCCCGTATTCCACTGCGTTGTTTTTGAAGATGCCAAAGCCGGCATTGAAGGTGCCCGGGCGGCCCGCATGAAGACCGTAGGTGTGGGAAACAAAGAAGAAACAGAGAAGATTGCGGATACGTTCATTATGAACTACGACGAAATCGACGTGGAAACGTTCTTGGAGTCGGGACGGAAACAGCCTTTGCCGGTACATGAAACCAAGATTATTGAAACCGAGTTTAATCCTTACGATACAGGCCATATTGAAAGTGTTTTTGCATTGGGTAACGGATACATCGGTCTTCGGGGTACCTACGATGAAACGGACGAGGGCAGCAAGAGTTTGCCGGGGATGTATTTGAACGGCATTTTCTGTACCAGAGAACTGAATCACCTTTTCCCCTTTCCGCTCCACTCCACCCACGACCAGTACACCATCAACTTGTCCGATTGGCGTATTTTCAATTTGTTTATTGATGGAGAAAAGGCTTGCTTCTCCAAGGAGAATATCAAAGAACACCGCCGTGAATTGGATATGGTAAGAGGCGTCATTGAGAGATCTTTTGTATTTGAGACTTCCACCGGCAAGAAAGCACAGGTACAGAGCCTTCGCATGGTAAATATGGACGAGGTACACGGTGCACAAGTTCAGTACAGTGTAACGCCCTTAAACTTTGACGGAGAAATCGTCATCAAGTCCGAAGTGGTGAAACTCACCGGCACTTGGGATTTGTGGCCTTGCGTGCTGGCTTCCGAACAGGATACGGACGGCATTTACAGTTTCATTCAAGAAGTGACCACGACCAAACAGCGCGTCGCCTGCGCCGTTGCCCACACGGTGGGCGGTGCATCTAACGTTCGCGGGGAAAATAGTGAAAACTGTTACACCACCGTAATCACTGCAGATGCAAAGCGAGGCGTACCCGTAACGGTTTCTAAATACGTTGCTTTTAGTTGCACCATGGACAAGAGCGAAGATATGGAAGGGGATGCCCGCCGTTTGGCTGCTGCCAATCGGGATGCCGGCATGGAAGTGCTGGCGGCTCGCCAGGCTGCTTTCTGGAAGAAACACTGGGAGAACGGCGATATCATCGTAGAAGGCAACCCCGCCGACCAACAAGCCATCCGTTATAGCTTATTCCAGCTTCGTCAGCAATTAGCAACCATTAACCAAAGCCCCATCGGTGCTACAGGTCTTACAGGTCTGAATTACAGCGGCAAGGCATTCTGGGATACGGAAATGTACTTGATGCCTTATTACAATTTTACCCAGCCGGAGACGCAGAAAGAGTTGATTTTGTACCGTTACAAGACGCTCCCCAGAGCTCGCCAGCGTGCAAAAGAGTACGGTCTGTGCGGCGCCATGTATCCTTGGTGCGGTATTGACGGTGAAGAAACTTCCGTTGTATTCGAGGCTTCCACCGCAGAATACCACTTACACAGCGATATTGCTTACTCCATCTGGCGTTACTACGACTCCACCTTGGACAAAGATTTCGTATACGATTACGGCGCTGAAATTGTTTTCGAAACCGCCAAGTTTATGGCCCACAGAGGTAACTTTATTGAGGCCTACGACGGACGCTTCTGCGTAAACGTAGTATGCGGTCCCGACGAATACAGTTGCGGTGTAAACAACAATATGTACACCAACTTGATGCTTCGTTTCCACCTGCGCTTTGCCCTTCGCTTGGCGGCAGAAATGAAGGAAGAGGCTCCGGAGAAATACGCAGCTTTAATTGCCAAGATCGATCTTACGGAAGAAGAATTGGATCGCTGGCAACAAGCGGCCGACAAGATGTATTACCGGTACAATGAGAAACTGGGTGTTCACGAGCAGGACGATACGTTCGTATACAACGATCCTTTGGATATGAACACCATTCCTAAGAATTTTGATATTCGCGGTATGTTCCATCCTTTGGATTTGTGGCGATATCAAGTGGCTAAACAGGCTGACGTGGTACTTTTGAACTTCATTCAGGGCGATGAATTTACTTACGACGAGAAATTGCGGGACTACGATTACTACGAACCTAAATGTAACCACGGTTCTTCTCTTTCTGCGGCTATCCACGCGATTATGGCAGCAGAACTTGGAAAGCCGGATGCCTATGAGTTCTTCCGATGCACTGCGTATATGGATATCAGCGACTTCAAACATAACACCGACGGCGGTGTACATATCGCTTGTATGGGCGGTGTTTGGATGACCGTTGTAAACGGCTTCTTGGGCATGCGTCACTACGTAGACGGTTTGTTGTTTAATCCGCACATGCCGGAAGCCTGGAAGTCTTATTCCTGCCGCTTGGCATATAGAGGCGCTTTGATGGAAGTGACTGTGTCAAAAGACGGCGCCGTCTTTACCTTGCTTGAAGGCGACTCCCTCTCCTTCCGCACAGACGACGAGGCCGTCACGTTGACCAAGGCAGCACCTGTGTTTACTTGTAAAGTGAAATAAGTATGATCCCCGTGGTTTTTTCGAAGCCACGGGGATTTTTGTGCTTTTGCTTTCACCATTCGTTGTGTTATGATAGGATAAGAATGGAACGGAGGTGACTCAGGTGCTTATTTTATGCTCAAATGGATTATCCAGCGAACGACTACGAATATGTATCCGCAGTAAAATGGTCGGGTGCAGAACTTCTGCATTAGTTGTGACAGCAGATCCTGAATACAAGGAAAACAACTATCACGTTCCAAGATGCGTCTCTGAATTACAGGCACTCAACCTGACTGTTGATATTTTTGATTTGGATAAACAACCGGCCGACTTACTACTGAACTATGACGTAGTTGAATTTATCGGAGGTAATCCTTATTATTTACTGGACTCAATCCGAAAGACCGATTCAATAGAGATATTAAGAAAAATCGCTACAACTAAAATTCTAATTGGTTGGAGTGCTGCCGTTTTTGTTTTTGGTCCTACACTTGAATTAGTAAATCGCTACTCTCCCGAAATGAATTTTGTAGGATTGACGGATTTGAGCGGACTTTCGTTAACAGACATTCAAGTTCTGCCTCATTATAGTAAGTTCCTTTCAAGATTGAACCATTTTGAAGAAATATGCCGTGTTTACGAAAAAGAACACAATATAAATATCATCCGCATCAACGATGGTGACGGCGTATTGATTGACAGCGACAGTTATATCTGCAAAGTGTAACGTTCGAATTCGCTTTGGGCAATACAGCTGTTTTTCAGGCGCTACTGCCCAATGGTTGGGCAATAGCATGCATTTCAAGAGTGTTTCTACCCAAAAAGAATCAATTTTCGCAAGAAAACGCCTGATTTTCAATGAATTTACAAAATTTTTGGGCAATAGGAACAAAAAGTAAGCCCTATTGCCCAAACCGACCCGATTTCGTCGTGAAACATCCTTTCTTACATTTTCACGACCTCACGCCCAAAACAAAACAACACTTTTCACGTATACGCCCAAAACTTCTCGCATATATATCCTATTATGAAGTGTATTTGTTGCGGACGCCGAAAATTCAAAAGAAAATTTCAATTCACAGGGCGAATCAAGCTGTGCAAAGAATGTTGCGTGCGCCATAATTTCAGAACCCCCGCCGATTACACCCGCTTCGAGGAAATCCGGTGGCGGCAGTCTTATATGGTAAAATGGCTTTAATTCATCCCCAGACTAATCCCCAGGGCTGTATTAATCCGCTGCATCAGCACCCCTTCTACGTGGGTAACTTTCTCCCGCAAACGTTTCTTATCAATGGTGCGAAGTTGCTCCAGTAAGACCACGGAGTCTTTGGCAAGGCCGTATTCCTCCGCCCGCAATTCTAAATGGGTAGGTAATTTTGATTTATTCATTTGTGACGTCACTGCCGCTACGATGACCGTAGGGCTGTACTTGTTGCCGATATCATTCTGCAAGACCAGCACAGGCCGGATCCCGCCTTGTTCAGAGCCAATCACGGGGCTCAAATCTGCGTAGTAAATATCACCGCGCTTAACCATATACAATCATCTCCGAATATCAATGTATTCGGAAAATCCCGGGAATGTTTCTGAGACTTTCCGGAAGGTTTCCCTTCATAGAAAATTGTCTCCCATTTTCCCAGGATTCATACACGCTTAATTAGAAAAATCTGAAAGCCATACAGCGACGTACGATGCAAAACCGTGGTTGCAACTGTGGGTGGGCAAATCCACTTCCCAGAGCGTTCCGGTTCGGTCGGTCATAAAGGTAAAATATCCTTTAATTTCTTCCAGCAGCCGCTCCCGAAGGCCCCATCGCCAGAGCAAATCCAATCGCAAATAATTGCCGATAAAGGCGTTGGCGTAATAAACGTTGGGCCAAGGATTCACTTCTTTTCGCTGCGGCCCGAAATCCTCAATAAGAATACGGTACAATTCCGGATTTTGTTCCGGGGAAGCCGCTCCAAAGTAGAAAGCATAATACTGACAAACTTCCGAGCAAACCCCTTGGGTTACCACCAATTTGCCGTCTTTTCGCACGGCGTTATCACTAAAGAAAACACTGCCGGTAGACAAAGCCATGTCCCGTGCTGTTTTCAAAAGAGTCTCGCCCTCCCGGTACAAAGCATCATCACCATACAGCGTACCCATACTCTTCTTCATGGCACCATATAGGAAATTGGAGGGGAAATTCACGTCCTGGGTAAACTCACTGGCTCTGGAATGTTCCAAGAGTACCCAGCTTTCCAAATTCTCCAGTAAGCCGAATTCATTTTCAAAGCGGCGGAAGTAAGTAAGCAAATCATACATTTTACCCTTGGCAGCATCCACCAATTCCCGGTCACCGGTGCGCCCTAAATATTCTTCCAACTCCACTACGTACCACATGGCCCAGTTAGGGATAAATTTGCCGTCCCGGTGGTCCGAAGGATAACACATAGGGAGCATACCATCCGGCAAGTGGGCAAAAGAATCCGGAAGCAGGAAATGTTCCAGGAAATTTCGTTCTACGGGTACTTCTCCTGTAAGCAAATGCTCTACCCGGCTGGTAAAAAAGCTGTCGCACAGCCACCCTGCCCGCTCTCTGTGAGGACAGTCCATATAAATATCCACTACGTTTTGGCGGAAAGTTTCAATGGCGGCATCGTAAATCTTTTGTACGTCCGGATCTTGGAATTTCTTGGAAGGAATCGCCCTAAACGTATAGCCCCGCATATACAAATCGTCTACTATGCAGGCGCCTTCTAAAGAAACCAATTGTAAATACCGGAAAGAATAAGGCTCCGCCGTAAGCAAGCGATGGGTGCCGGCAGGCAAATGCCAAACCACCACAGAAGACGTATATAACCGCACAAAATCCACGGGGTGGGTGGCATCTTCCTGAAGCAACTCATCAAACAAAGCATAAATCGTGACAGGCTCTTTACACGTAACCGTAAGGCCGATCATACCGGTCACTTCTCTGCCCATATCGTAAACGCCGTAGGTATTGGCAGGAAGATGGGTGCCGGGCATCCAAGGCTTCACGGTTTGATCCTCCGGCACAAAATTCAATTTCTCCGCATCCCAAGTGGTGCAGGTCTCCAATTCCTCCACGGAAAACGTATCCCATATAGGTGCCATATCCGTAATGCCCCCCATATACGAAGGTGCACGGTCTGTCACTGCTGCTTTGCCGAAAGCGAGCTGACTTTGTACTTCAATCCGGGAAAAATCGCCGTAAGGCACGCCCCGCTCCAAAAACGTTCCTGCAGGAGAAAGGGCCAGTGTAAGTGCCGCTCCATCGTCCTCTTTACTGTAATCATAACATTCCACAAAAGGACGCTGGATGCAGTAGCGCTGTACTTTCTGTACTTTGGGGGCAAATACTTTTCCGGTGAAATCCCCGGCCTCAGGCGCCGTCCACCGAAGCACGTTCCCGCCGCTTCGCACTTCCGCACACAGAAAAGAAGGCTGCTGCAGCGTCATAAAACAGTTGGTGTAATAGCCGGCGACGCGAATTTCCAAAATATTTTCTTCCCGGTCTTGCAGCAACTTGCCCAGGTCAAATTCGTCCACCCGGAAGAATCCGTGGGCACAGCGGGCAGGACCCGCCGCCAAGAAATCGCCATTGACAAAAATCTCATAGGTGCAAGAAGCGGCAAGGGCAAGGACTACGTCCGCTCCCGCTGTGGTTTTGGGCAAGGTTGCGGTAAAATTCACGGTTAAATTCATTTCCCGTTCCCGGCCTGCTGCCCAAACCGGCAGCGCTTTTATAAAAGAATAACGTTTACTCAGCATGAGGTTTCTCCTTCTTCAGTACGGTCACGATCACAATCACGGCCGCAATAACAATGGCACCGCCGGCTGCAACAATGCCCCAAACGTATCCCGGAAGACCGGAATCCTGATTCGGTGTAGCAGACGATTGCGGTCCTTCCGTAGGCGGAATATAGGATACACCTTCCGTGTCAAAAGCAAACATAAATCTGCCGCCGGGAGCCACGTCGCCATAACTGTAGAAATCTAAAATATCACCACTGTCTTTGTTCGTGCCCTCTGCGCGGGTGTTATCCGCCCACTTGAAATTAAATTTCAATTCTTTCGTGCCGTTAAGACCCAAAACACTTCTGGGTACCGCAATTTGCAATCGTTTGCCGGAAACGGAGAAAGAAGCCGTTCCCACTTGCTCAAATTTCCAGCCGCCGGTGGACTTCTCCACGGTCATTTTACCGCCGGTGGGAGAAGTGCGATTAAAGATATATTCAAAGCCTTCCCAGTTGGGCGTTACACCGGTGGGATCCGTATCAATCAACAAGCGCATCCAGGCAGGATCGGAAGACGCCGTAAGGTTATCTTTCGTTTCCACCATAAAGTATACGTTTTCATTGTCATACGCCACTTTAGACGTCACGATATCGTTGCGCATGGTTTTGTTCACGTAACGAATTTGATTGCCGGCCGCAGCAACGTCCCGATCCATGGTACTGCCTACGTAGTGGTTAAATGCTGTAGATACACTTGCCCACTGGTCTTGTTTACTGTTAATATCAATGGTTTTGTAGGAATCCGTGGCCGTTTCCGGTTTGCTGACACCTTTGTACTTCCGCACATTGTCCACCAATTGGTAATAATAGTAATCTTTGAGAACACCTTTAGAGGGCTCGATATCCCGGCTGTACGCGTCAATATAGTTGTCGGAGAAACCGTTGACCGTTCCTTCAAACTCACGTCTTTGGGAGTGCCATTCGTTCCACCCCGTCACAAAAACAAATTTCGGATCCACTTCCAAAGCATAATCCCATTGTTGTTGGAAATTCAGGCCGTACAAATAGGCGTCTTTAGTATTCTTGTTAATCGTAATTTTCTTATTTTTATAGATATAACTATATGAGTAATTGCCTTTTGCATAACCTCTGCCGTATACGCCGCCCCTGGCGTCATTCTGAGCAACACAAATTTCCCGACCGTCCGCAGTCATCAACGCATTCTGGGCAACGCTGACGCATACTTGCTCTACCGTACCGTCTTTGCGGATACTGAATTTTGTTTGCGGATAGACTGCGAGCCAGCCCCAAGAGGGATTGGTATCATAGTAGATATCGTCACAGAAGAAGGTGGGCTCATTTCGGCGGAAGGTGAAAAAGTCCAAAATTTCTTTTTCCGTCTTATCCTTTTTATCCAAATGCTTGGAATGGGCCAAGATCATGGGCTTTCCTTCCCAGTAGAACCATAAATCTTTATATTTGCCCTTGGCATAAATATCTTTGTACCAGTTCTTCATCTGGGTAATTGAATCCTCGTTCTCGTCAAAGTTGGACATAAACATAAATTGAGGCACGTCTACGCCTTCTGCTTTGGCTTGTTCAAACACTTTCAGCAAGATGTGGTAACTTTCACGAAATACGTGGGTGCCGTTGGTGCAGTCAAAAATAATCACGTCAATCCCTGCATCCGCTAACATTTCTGCGTGTTTCCGCAGTACAAAGCGGTCCGTATTCTGGTAATAGCCAAACAAAGGCTCGTTCCACCAAAACACCGAAGCATCTTCCCAAGCCGGGTGGTTCGGATCGTTTGCCGCTTCCGGATTTTTATTGATAATTTGCGTAATGTTGCGGGGTTCGTAATTCTTCCACAGTTCAAACCAGATCCAGTAGAAGCAACCTACGATCTTATCTTCCCGCTTTCCCCCTACGTCTTCGTAGGTGCTCACAGTACGACCCAAGCCGTCTACGGCAACCCAGGTATCCGGTTTCACGGCGCCTTGCGGTACCAATACTTCCGTATCCGCAGCATACGCAACCGGAACGGCCGTCAGTGACAAACACAAAACGGTAAAAATCAACAAAGCCACAAATCTTTTCACGTGCATATTCAAGCCCCCTTATCCTTCAATAGCTGCCTTTTGTCGAAGTGCCTGTGCCATTCGGTCCATACGATCTTCCGAGAATTTTGTTTCTCTGGAATAATAATAAAGTCCATTTTGTTCTTGCTCCACGTCGTAGAGTTGGGTGTAACACAATCCGCATACGTCGGGATTGCCTAAAAGTACCCGGGCGAAGGTGTTAAACCGTTCTTCAAATTCATCTTCCGTCCGGGGCGCGTTGCCGTAGCCCCAACCGTCGGCACTCACCGGCCACTTAAAGCCGCCGTATTCACTCAGGAAGAACGGCATGGTAGCATTGTTGTACTGCAAAGGCTGCTCCTTCTTTAAGCTGTCGTAAACCTGACCGTCTGCAAACTTCTCAAAACGCTGGGTAAATACGTTTACGTCCTGCTCATAATCGTGGGTATCGTAGAAATCCGTTACCACGTGATGATGCCAACTGGCGTCAATCACCGGTCGGTACGGATCCACCATCTTCGTAGATTCATACACCGTGCGCACCATTTCATCACTTTGTTTGCCCCAGTTCTCATTCATAGGAATCCAGCCGATGATCGCCGGATGATTGTAGTCTCTGCGCACTGCTTCCAACCACTCGCGGCAGAAAATCGAAGTGTTGGCCGTGTTGGAATAATCAAATCCCCAACTGGGGTACTCGCCCCAAACCATATACCCCAACCGATCGCAATGGTACAAGAAACGGCGTTCAAACACCTTTTGATGCAGGCGGGCACCGTTAAAGCCGGCCCGTTTAGAAAGAACAATATCTTTCACCAGATCTTCTTCCGAAGGCGCCGTTAAAATGCCCTCCGGATAATATCCCTGGTCCAGTACCGTGCGCAAAAATACGTAACGACCGTTTAATTTAAGGCCCTTTGCATCAAATTCCACTTTCCGCATGCCGAAATAACTTTGAACGCAGTCCCATTGTCCGTTGCTCTCCACCGCGATACCCAAATCATACAGATTGGGGGTTTCCAAATCCCAAAGATGCAATTCAGAAACAGGCAGAACCAGCGTCAAAGACTGCAAGGTTGTGGTACCTTCCACTTTTCCCACCGGCTTTCCTTCGTAGCAGGCTTTCAGAACCACGTTTTTTCTGCCCTTTCCGGTAAAATGCAAGGAAACTGCTACACTTTGGTTATCCGGATCCGCATCCATTTTCACAGACGCAACCGAAACCTCCGGCGTACACTCAAGCCACACCGTCTGCCAAATACCGGTGGAACGGGTATAGAAGCAACCCGCCGAATTTAACAGGTGACACTGTTTGCCGCTGGGCTCTAAAGGATTCTTGGCATCGCCCTGGCAGTAAACCACCAAAACGTTCTCCCCGTCGCCCAACACAGACGTAATATCGAAACAAAAAGGCGTATGGCCACCTTTATGATCGCCTACCAACGTTCCGTTTACAAAAACTTCGGTGTGGTAATAAGAAGCCTCAAAATGAAGCCACACGTGCTTCCCTTTCCAATCCTCCGGCACACAAAATGTCCTACGGTACCAGCAAGCGTTGATATAGTCCGTATGACCAAGGCCGCTTAACTTGGATTCCGGGCAGAACGGCACTTCGATCTTCTTGTCAAAAACCGCGGGATTCAACTGCCACTGTTTCTCCCGACCTACTTTATTATAGTCAAATGCAAAATCCCAACTTCCATTTAAGTTGATAAAAGATTCCCGGACAAGTTCCGGACGAGGATATTCCGCGCGATACATAGACGAGCACTCCTTTGTTTTTTTCTTTTATTATAAAAGTCTGCGCTACCGCCTACAAGCACAAATTGTACGAACAAATTGACATTTTGTCCTATTTTTAGTAAAATGAATCTATGGAGAATTTACATTTTTACATTGTGAATATGTGCGCCAACGGCAAAGAGAATCCGGATTTTGAATTGATCCGGCCCTACGGCACCGTGGAATTTTTGTTTATTCAATTTAAGAGCCGGGGCGTAATCAGTTTAGGAGATGCCACCGGGGGAAATCCCCAAGTATTCTCCCCCGGTGATTGCATTTTGTTTGAACCCGGGTTCCCCTATTCTTTCAAGCCCGTAGGTATGCCTCTTTGCCACGATTGGATTCACTTTTTGGTATCCTCCCCGGAGGATTTTCGTAAGAAAGGCTTTCTTTTTAACCGCCTGCACAAGCCGGAAGAGGGACCTTATTTGGCAGAAATGGCAAAAATTATGAATCCTGTCTGGCTGAATCGCACCCCGGGACACGAAACCATTTTAAACGCCTATATGCAAATCCTCACCACCACGTATCTGCAGTCCCAGGAAGTACGTTTGCTTTCCCGGTATTTGCAGGAGCGGCGGGAAGAATTCATCGAGCTGCGGCAGCAGTTATACAACCGCACCACCCCTATGCCCACGGTGGAAGAACTATCAGAATTTGTGAATTTAAGCCGCACCCGTTTCAGTCAACTTTATACAGATTTCTTCGGAACATCCCCCAATAAAGATATACAGCAGGCGCGCCTTCTTCGGGCAAAACACCTGCTGTCTGCAACCAATTATTCTCTTTCCAAAATCGCCGAACTTTGCGGGTACGGCGGTGAGTTTCAATTCATACGGGATTTCAAAAAACACACGGGACTAACGCCGGGTAAATACCGCTTATTTCGCCAGTAGTCCGTATAGTTTCACCATGGAGATAGCTAAATAAATACTGACTGCAGGCGCCGTAAATACGTGACCTGCCAAACAGGCGCATCCAATCAGAAGCAGTACGGAGAGCGTATACGCCACTTTGTTTTCTTGTTCTTCCACCGATGCACTTCGCTTAAACAAATTTCGTATACAGAACCAGGCAAACAGCGCTAGAGGAATCATATAAAGCAGCAAACCCAGGATGCCCTGATTGATCAGCAAAGCAAAGAAATCCATTTCAATAAGCGATTGGAAGGTTTTCCCTCCGGACGTGCCAAACGCGTAGCCCATACCAAACAGTTGATTGTATACGTTGGCTTCTCCAAAGGCTTCAAAGGCAGGTGCCGCCACCACCAATCGGTCACTCAGAAGCCAGTTGGCAATGCGAAACAACTTATTCCCGTGGGAAGAGAAATCCAAGCCGGGATCTTCCTCCTCACCCGGTTCCGGTGTTTCTTCCGGCGGATTTTCAACGTGATTTTCATAATTCTCACCGGTGAAAAAGCCGGTATTCTTGTAGAGCGGCGACTGGGCAAATAACAGCACCGTCATACAAAGCAATACACAAAGCACTTGCATCAAAGGTGCCAGTTTGATTTTCTTGCGCAGGGCAAATACCAGATACAATACCATGAAAAAGACGACCGTCAAAAGACAGGCGCCAAAGGGTACTTTCGTGCCGATATACACGGATGCAAAAGCAAACAAGAAGAAAGTAAGCACCTTATATACAATATGTTTTCGCGCCCGCATCGCAAACAGAAACGCAATGGGCGCCAGTGCGCAAATAATTGCACCAATTTCATTGCCTGCATAGAACCAACCGCAGAAGCCCTCTCCATAATCATAGGTGGCAAAACTGGTATTGGTAATGGCAGACAGAAAAATGCTGGCTCCGTAGGCAAAGAAAACAAGGGATAATGTTTTGTCTTCAACAACGTACCGATCTTTCACGTATCTGGCCATAAAGAACAAGAGCACGAAAAGGAAATAGTACATCTTCACAAACATTTTTACGTTAGTGAATAAAACGCCGAAGCCGTCCCGTGCCACCGTCCCTGCCAAGAACAGTGCGCCGTAGCCGCAGATTCCCAGGAAACTGCCTACAAAAAGCTTCCGTCCCTTTCCGTCGTACACAAATAATAGGTACCCGCCGGCAACGCCCACGAATAAAATACGCACAATCATCCCCACGGTCAAATCCATGTGAAGGAACCGAATGGCAAGGGAGTTTAAGAAGTCTAGCACCGGTTGGAGCACAATAAAGATCGTTATCAATTTATCCAGCCACTTTGTTTCTGCAAATCGTTGCTTCATAAAAAAATCATCCTATCAGTACGTTCATAACACTCACGGTTTTTCCGTCTGAAATATACCGTTTCGGCACCCTTTTTCCGGGGCTGCAAATCACTTCATAGTTAATGGTATCGCAAAGGTTCGCTAATTCCTCCGCAGAAATCTCCCCGGTTCCTTGGCGGCCCATTAAAACCACCTCGTCTCCTACGCGAACCGTTTGTCCGGAGGCAATCAAATCGGTAACGTCCACCATAAATTGGTCCATACAAACCCGACCGCAAATAGGCGCATAGCTGCCGCCGATCAATACCCGTGCTTTATTGGACAAGGCCCTGAAATAGCCGTCCGCATAGCCTACGGGCACCGTAGCAATGATGCTCTCCCGTTTTGTGGTATACGTGCAGCCGTAACTTAAAGACGTGCCCGCCGGCACTTTCTTCACAGCCGTCAACCGGGCTTTAAACGTCATAGCAGGACGCAAATTGCCGATTCCTTCGGTCTCACGGGAAGGATGATAGCCGTAGAGAATAATTCCCGCCCGCACACCGTCTAAATGCATTTCCGGATAACGAAGAATCGCGGCGCTGTTGGCCACGTGGCGGAAGGGAATGGACAATCCCCTTTGTTCCAGCGTATCACAAACTTGTTCAAACAAAGCAAATTGACGTTTGGTGTAGGCAACGTCTGCGGCGCTCCCTTCATCGGATACGGCAAAGTGGGTAAAAATCCCTTCAATGCACAGTCCGGGAAGCTTTCCAATGGCCAGAATTTCTTCTACGGTATTGGGATCTTCCGCAAGAAAACCCACGCGGCCCATACCCGTATCTAATTTAATATGAATCTTTGCAATCTTGCCCGCTTCCACCGCTTTTCGGGAGATCGTTTCTGCAAACTCCCGGGTAAAAACAATCTGGGCTACGTCGTAGGCAAGAAGTCCTTCTATCCGTTCCGGCTCCAGATCGCTCAAAAGCAGAATCGGGGCGGTAATGCCGTGCTGCCGCAGTTGAATGGCTTCGTCTAATTGGGAAACCGCAAGGCGGGTTACGCCGTTTTCCAAAATACAACGAGATACTTCCACAGCGCCGTGACCATACCCGTCGGCTTTCACAACGCCGATGATTTCCGCTTGGGAAGCCGTAAGTTTTCGAATTTCCTGCGTGTTGTGCCGAAGGGCATCCAAATCAATTTCCAACCACGCTCTTGAGTTATCTTTGATCATGACAAAGCGCTCCTATTTCTTCAATCAGGCAACCGGCTGTAATAAACCGTTCGCCGTATTTTTCCGCTGCCAAATCGCCGCAACGCCCGTGCAGCGCCACCCCGTAGGCGCAAAGCTTCTGCAAAGGCTCCATTTTCCCGTCGGTCGCAACCAAACCGGCAAGCATACCCGCAAGTACGTCTCCGCTTCCGCCGCTTGCCATACCGGGATTTCCGGTAGTGTTGATATCAATGTCTTCGCCCCTTGCAATAACGGTTTCATGGCCTTTCAAAACCACCACGGCATCCGCTAAAGTTTTAGAAAAATCCCGGGCTGCTTTCACTCTGTTTTGATGAATGCTTGCGACAGGCACTTTCGTAAGCCGGGAGAACTCCCCTTCGTGGGGCGTCAGTATAAGTCGGTTCGAGGCAACCGCCGCAAGTTCCGGCCCATATCCTGCCCAGGCATTCAATCCGTCCGCATCCAACACGATGCCCGCTGCCTCCGGAGCAAAATCCGGCGCTTCCAGTAAAGCCCGCACCAGTTTGCGGGTTTCCGGACGGGTTCCCAGTCCGGGGCCGATCACAACGGCGTCTTTCTCTTTGGACAATGCAAGCAGTTGGGTAAAATGGTCTTCAGAAAACCATTGATCCTCGGTTTTGCCCACCGGAATCTTCACCGCTTCGGGAATTAAACGTTCATAAGTAGCCGTCAGTCCTCCGGGACTTGCTAAATATACCAAACCGGCGCCCGTATGTAAAGCGGCTTTGCTACATAAGTAAGCGGCTCCGGTCATACCGATGCTGCCGGCGATTACCAAAACTTTTCCGTAATCCCCTTTGTGGGTATCCGCTTTTCTCTTTCTGCAAAAACATGCCAGTGCCGATTGTAAAAGGTCATTTTCCAAAACCGTTACACCCCCCACACGCGAATCAAAATAACGCCGGCGGCTAAAATAGCCGTAACGCCGAAAATAATACCGTCGATCTTGGTCATCCGAAGCACGCGGAAGCGGCTCCGTCCCTCTCCCCCGCGGTAACATCTTGCATTCATAGCGTTTGCCAACTCCTCCGCCCGCCTCCACGCACTGATAAACAAAGGAATCAGAATGGGAACAAAACTGCGAATGCGCTCCATAATGTGCTTGCTGTCAAAATCCGAACCTCTTGCAGTCTGGGCTTTCATAATCCGGTCTGTTTCCTCTGCAAAAGTAGGAATAAACCGAAGGGCAATGCTCATCATCATAGCCACTTCATGCACGGGGAAGTGAAGTATTTTCAGCGGAGACAGCAACGCTTCAATACCGTCTGTGAGCATCACCGGTGTGGTGGTATACGTTACAATAGAAACCCCCACTACCAAGAAAATGATTCGCAAACACATTCGGGCACAGAAGATTAAAGACTCTAAATAAATGGTGATAAATCTCCAGTGATACAACACGGTTTCTCCTTGGTAGAAGAACAAGTTCAGCACCAACGTGAACACAATGATCAGCAAAACCGGTTTCATACTGTTCCAAATATATTTCGGGCGAATGCGGGCTGCAATCAAGGCGCCTGCCAAATACAGGAACACAAGACCAAATCCAATAAAGGAACGGGTAAGCAGCACCAAAACCATATAAACTACCGTAAGGGCTAATTTCGTTCTGGGGTCCGCCCGATGAATTACAGAATTTCCGGGCAGATATTGCCCGATAGAAACGGTCACAGGGCGTCACCTCCTCTTCCAAGGAGCTGCAAAATTTCATCCACGCCGTCTTCTACGGTAAAAATCCTGCCGGAAACGCCGATTTCCGGCAACGTCTCCCGCAAACGGTGGAATAAGACCGTCATCTGCGGCACCGCCAAACCAATTTCCGTTAAATATTGCTCATTTTCAAAAATTTCTTCCGGGGTTCCCACCATCACAGACCGCCCCTGGTGCATTACCAGAATCCGATCGCAAAGACGGGCCACGTCCTCCATACTGTGAGAAACCAATATCACCGTGATTCCCTGTTCTTTTTGAAGTTTTGTGCAGAACCGTAAAATGTCATCCCGACCGGCAGGATCCAACCCCGCCGCAGGTTCGTCTAAAACCAAAATGCCCGGTTTCATCACCAACACACCGGCAATGGCCGCTCTGCGCTTCTGCCCGCCGGATAAATCATAAATGGAATTTTCCAGCACATCCAAAGAAAGTCCAACGGTTTGCGCCGCTTCTTCCACCCGCGCCCGCATTTCTTCCTCAGACAGTTTCTCCTTGCGAATGCCAAAGGCAATATCCTTGGCAACGGTAGATTCAAACAACTGGTATTCCGGATACTGGAACACAAGGCCCACTTTCTTTCGCATCTGTTTAATATGGGCGCCTTCCATCCGGCTGCCGCCAATGGAAACACTGCCTTGATCCCCTTTAAGCAAGCCGTTCAAATGCTGCACCAACGTAGATTTACCGCATCCGGTATGTCCAATTAAGCCTAAAAATTCTCCGTCCCCTACCGATATGCTTACGTCTTCGATGGCCTGTTTTTCAAAGGGCGAACCCGGTCCGTACGTATAGGACAAATGTTCTACCTGCAAACTGCCGGGGCCTTCCCGATGCACGTAGCGGGTGCGTCTTGCACGGCGCTGTTCTTCCCGAGCTTCTACGTTTTGGATTTGTTTGGTTTGCGTGTGATTTTGCTTCAGTAAGTCCACCAATACGGAAATGGCTTCCTCCGGAGTAATAATATCCGCCGGCACATTCAGGCCCGCTTCCCGCAACGCTTCAAACAAACGGGTAACCGGCGGCGTTTCAAGCCCGGCTTCCCGCACCAATTGAGGGCGGGTGAAAAGCTCTCTGGGTGTACAATCCGCCAAGATCTTACCGTGATCCACCAAAACTGCCCGATCACACAAACTGACTTCATCCATGTGGTGGGTAATATGAACGATGGTAATGCCATTCTCCCGGTTGAGTTTTCGCACTACCTGCATCACTTCTCTGCGGCCCACAGGGTCCAACATGGCAGTCGCTTCATCAAATACGATGCATTCCGGTTTCATGGCTAAAATGCCGGCAATGGCCACTCTTTGTTTCTGCCCGCCGGACAACGTGTGGGGCTCTGCCTGAAGACGATCGTCAATACCCACGGTCCGAGTCGCCCAATGGATCCTGGTGAGCATTTCATCTCTTTGCAAGCCTAAGTTCTCCAAACCGAACGCTACGTCCTCCTCTACGGAAGATCCTACAATCTGGTTGTCCGGATTCTGGAAAACCATACCTACCCGGCTGCGAATTTCCCAAATCTGTTCGTCATCCATAGTAGAAATGCCTTCTACGATCACTGTACCCTCGGTAGGCAGTAAAAGTGCATTCATAAGGCGGGCCATGGTGGATTTACCGGAACCGTTACGACCTACAATGGCGACAAATTCTCCTTTTTGAATGGTTAAATCTACACCTTCCAAGGCGTAATGCACTGCTTTGGGCACCGGCATTTCTCCTTTACGGGTGTCCACGTCTTCCGCTTCGTAATACGTGTACGAAACCTTGTCCAAAACGATTTGGGGCATATTCAATTGTCCTGCGTCAGACCCTTGCTTCAAAGTCCCGTACGCCTCCTGGGAAATATTGTGGGTAAAAAATGTACACACATATTTATTATATCACTATTTTAGCAGGGATGCAAAAAACGGTAGTGTTCCGACACAGAAATGGCTTCATTTCGCATATTTCGGCAAAATAGAGCCAAATCGCCTCGCCAAAACTGTCCAAAAGGACTCCATTTATTGACTTTATGGGAAACGGAGCCATGTTTTTTCAAAAAGCGTGGCTCCAAACAGAAAAAACTTTGTTTTGGAACCACTTACATTTTTTATATTTGATTGCATTTATTTACATACTTTTCTTGGTACCGCGAAATCGCTTCACAGGGGTATTGGGGACAATCTTTACATGAATCAACGTTATGCATCTTACAGCATTTTACAAAAGGGCAATCCCTGCACAGTTCAAACACCCTTTGATTTCTGCCGCCTTCACAGTTAAATTTTTCCAGAGGAAGATCAAGGCTCAACTTTTCTTTGTAAAAAGCCTGGGCCTGTTTCCGCAACCCATCGTCATTCATTTTCGTTGCTATATAAGTGACGCACCTTGAACAGTCGTGGCCACAATAACATGGCATAGACATCATTGTATAATCTCAACCTCAGCCGGCGCGTCAATCGTAGAAATGATTTTACCCGCACCGTCCTTCTCGTGACGCACCCGAATCACACCGTAGGGCGTGGGGTACGTACCTTCTGCAAATTCCAAGTCGCCCAAGTCTGGCCGCACCCGCACTTTCTTGCAGCCCGGCTCTAAAATCTCAATGCCCAGCACGTAGCGGGACAGATATGCAGCCGGTCCGGAAGCCCAACCGTGGCACAAACTATGGCGGAATCCTTTATAACAATAAGCGCCGTAGTCGCCGTGAATATCTTTCTCTCCGGGTTTCACCAATTCGTCAATCCGACCGGTACCTTCCAGCCAATCCATACTGAAATCTTCCCAGAACGTGGTGGCACCACGGGAAAGCATAGCACCCCAGAAGGTACGGATGATGTCCAACGCCGCAGTAGTTTCGTTCTGCTCCGAAAGGGCATTGAGCACGTAGTATCCCAAGAACGTAGACATGCCTTGGGCGCCGCCATTTTTAATCATCGCAACCAAAGCATCCGCATCCGCCCCTTGTGCTACGCCGGACAGAAGCAACATAGCTGCCGCCCGTTTGTTGCCGTTGGTGTCCGGCATGGGAATACTGCGAAGCTTCGCTACTTTTTCTTCGCAAAGCGCCGCCACTTCGTCTTCGCCCAGAATACGGCACATCTTAGCACCCGCATCCAAGCCCATGCAAAGAATACCTTGGAGCCCTGCGTGAATGGCGACGGTATCGCCTTCAGACGGCCAATCGAAGAAACGGTTGCCGTCTAATTGTTCGCTGCCGTTATCGTCTACGTAAGCCGCAAAAAGTTGCATCAAGTCTTTGAGATACGCCTGCTGTTCTTTCAGGTACGCCAGATCACCATTTTGCATGTACCAAATATAATGGACCATCACCCACCACAAAGAATAGGTGGTAAGGGTACACATCATACGGGGCAAGGGAGACTCGTCCCGGGCAAGATCGAGGCTCTTCTTCACAGACTCGTCAAAACCAAACACCGCTTGAATGGTGGAAACTTCCGGATGAATATCCCCGATCCACACTAAACGATCTCGTTTAATGCCGTCCCATACGTATTCTTGCATATTCAGGTGCACCGTATAGGCCGCCGTGTTCCAAATTTCGTTTAATAAGGCGTCGCTGGAGTTGAAAGACCCTTTATATTCTAATTCTCTATATACAAAAATACCGGTTACAGCTTTGAAAGAAATGCTGGCATTGGGTGTCAGCAAGTCAATCCGCACAAAACGAAATCCGGAAGGACCGATTTCCGGCATGCTCAAAAAGCCCACGTCCAACACCTGATCTCGGTTGATGTGGTCATTGGTAGCATTCTTCTCGCCACCGAGTTCTGCCATAGCTTCTTGGGCGGATTCACCGAAACGCACGCGAATTTGCGCCCGTTTCGGTTGCATGTATTCTATATACAATTTAACGTTTCCGTGAAATTCCACGCCAAAGTCTAATAAAACAGAAGCCGGGGCATCCTTGCTTTGCAAGGTCATCACTTGCGGTACGTTAAAATGTACCTGTTTTTCTGCGGGCACCAGCATATTTTCGGCGCCGGTTACGCCTTCGGACTGCCACAAAATGCGTCTAGGCGTCATAAAGCGGCGGACTCTGGTGTCCATTTCTGTATGTTGTAAAATATCTTCTTTTCGAATGCCAAAGGGAACGTTGTTCATGGGTATTCCTCCTGCAAAGTTGTTTTTGGAGAGTATACCATTTTTGCTTGCTAATTACAAGAAGTTTGTGGTTTCTTCCATTTCTTCCGAATCCAATAAACAATCACCGTCACAGCGTCCGTGATAAATAACGGCGGCAAGAACAAAAATGACAATAAATAGCAAGTGTCTTGGCTTGCGCCGGGATAATTGGAACGAATTGCTACGCCGCACACGTAAAGAATCATAACAATCAATACAATCATATTTAAAATAAGGAATATCCGTTGAAACTTCGGGCGCTTTCTTTTCCAAAACCAATAAACGACGGCCGAAAAGAGATCTGCCATAAATAACGGCGGCAAGAACAGGAGTGACAATAAGAAATAAACATCTTGGGAGGCACTGGTTTCCATCGCATCATAACTAAGTACGACATAAGCAACCGTAATAATCATAGAGAGAAGCACGATCCCGTTCAAAATAAGGAATAGAATCTTAAACTTAGACTGTTTTTTCTTGCGAATCAGCCAGGCAAGTAAAAAGCCTACATCCACCAAAAACAAGGCCACTGCGTAAAAGGCCGCAATACCGATATTGACCATAATTGCTGTGTCGCTTGGATAGACAATCGCCACATAGAGCAAATGACCAATCATCAGCGCAAGCGCCAAAATGTTCATGCCAATTAAGGATATTCTACGTTTCACCGTACACACCTCCTGGATTTTGTTGCCGAATTTCTGCTTTCACTATAGCACACAGCCGACAATACTGTCAAACAGGACAACTGCAACGGACTTTGCTTTACTTTCCAAACCCCTCTATGTTATAATGAAGCAATCGGGTGTGCAGCAGGAAATATTTTACCGTCCCCCGGAAATATGAAATAGCGAGGTTATGCTGAAATGAAGGTTTTAGTTGTAAATGCGGGAAGTTCTTCCCTGAAATACCAGTTGTTTGACACCAAAGACAACTCCGTGATCGCAAAAGGTATCTGCGAGCGTATCGGAATCGGCGGCGAGATTACCCACAAAATGGCAGGCAGAGAAGATTACCACAAAGTGGTAGATATGGCAGACCATACGGAAGCCACCAAGATTTTGATTGAAACCTTGACCGATCCCGCAGTTGGCTGCATCGCCAATATGGACGAAATTGAAGCCGTTGGCCACAGAATTGTCCACGGCGGCGCATACTTCTCCCAGTCCGTGTTGGTAAACGACGACGTTATTGCAAAGTTGGAACTTTGCCGGGATTTGGCACCGCTTCATACAGGCGCCCACTTAATGGGTCTTCGTGGCTGTATCGCCGCAATGCCCAAGACGCCTCAAGTACTTGTATTTGACACGGCATTCCACCAGACCATGCCGGATTACGCATACACCTACCCCATTCCCTACGAAATGGCACAGCAATATCAGATTCGCCGCTACGGCGCCCACGGTACTTCTCACCGCTACGTTGCAGGGGAAATGATCAAAGTTTTGGGCAAAGCAGAAGGCACCAAGATCATCACTTGCCACTTAGGAAACGGTTCTTCCATTTCCGCAGTAAAGGACGGAAAAGTCATCGACACTTCTATGGGCTTCACGCCTTTGGAAGGTTTGGAAATGGGTACCCGCTGCGGCACCATTGACCCCGCTGTGGTTCCTTTCGTTATGGAGAAGAAAGGTTTCACCCCCGCCCAGATGAGCGACTTTATGAATAAAGAATGCGGTCTTCTCGGCGTTTCCGGTTTATCCCCCGACTGCCGCGATTTAGGGGACGCCGTTGCTGCCGGCAACGAACGGGCAGCTTTGGCTGTAAATATTTTGACGTACCAAATTAAGAAATACATCGGTTCCTACACCGCAGCTATGAACGGCTTGGACGCTTTGGTATTTACCGCCGGTATCGGCGAGAACCGGGATGAAATCCGCGCAGCTGCTTGCCGGGATTTGGAGTACTTGGGCATTAAGTTGGACGAAGAGAAGAACGCCCAGACCCACCGTCCCATCGGAAACGTTTTAATTTCCGCACCGGATTCCAAAGTGCCGGTTTACGTAATCCCCACCAACGAGGAGTTGGTAATCGCTTCCGATACAGAGGCCATCGTTCGGGCACTGTAAGATTGTTCGGGTAAAATGTCCCGGTTTGCCTACGCGGCAGACCGGGATTTTTTGTTTCCGGCGGGTGTCTGGGTACAAAGTGGCCATTTTACGCCCTATGTGCCCAAAACAGTTCTTCCCGCTTCGAAGGTCGTCATGCCCCTATACAAAATTTTTATATTTCGAAAAAAGTTCTTGACAAGCCCATATTTTTTTTATATAATGCCTTTTGTTGTCGCCACTTGCGACCGATTACAAGACGAATCACAGGCGACGGCGAAGAAATGCTGGTGTAGCTCAGTTGGTAGAGCAATTGATTTGTAATCAATAGGTCGGGGGTTCAAATCCGTCCACCAGCTCCATAATGGGAGATTTCCCGAGCGGCCAAAGGGGGCAGACTGTAAATCTGTTGTCACTGACTTCTGTGGTTCGAATCCACAATCTCCCACCAAACACAAAAGCATCACCAATCGGTGGTGCTTTTGTGTTTTTCGGAAAGTTGTAGTAAGCAGAAACACAGCGTGGTTCGGCGGAGCCGCCCGGAAGCCGCGTCAGGCTTTCGGGCAGGCGGAGTCGGGAGCCCGAAGTGTTGCCGGGAACGGCTCGCAGCCGTCCGGTAAAACGAGAGCGGACCGTATCCACAATCTCCGGTAAGCAGCAAATGTACAAAAATGATAATTACGTATATAAATTTTAAGAAATATGATATAATCAGTTCGAGAAATCCATATTTAACGAGGAGAACACATATGAAATACAAAGGAACGCTTATTGTTGTTAAAGATTGTAACTGTGCGCTAAAATTCTATCGTGATATGTTTGGATTTCAACTGCTTCAAGACAACGATGGGAATATGGAATTGACGGATAATTTATATTTACAAGAATCTGAATACTGGGAACAATTCACAAAAAGAAGTGTAATTCCAAACAGTAATCAGTCTGAGTTGTATTTTGAAGAGCCCAATATAGAGCAATTTGTAGAGCGTCTTGAAACGCTTTACCCCGAAATCGAATATGTCAATCACCTGATGACATACAGCTGGGGACAAAAGGTGGTCAGATTCTACGATTTGGATGGCAACTTAATTGAAGTAGGAACACCAGTGTAATCAACAAATTGTCGTTTCTCGGAGCGTACGTATGGATTATTACAAGCAAATTTTTAAACGTAAATCATTTCATATTTTCAAAGATACGGAGACACTTACGGTTGATGAAATCCAAGAATTAAAATTTTTTATCAAAACCGTACAACCGCTCAGCGCCGAAATCAAAACGGAGATTTGCATTGTGCCCGAAAGTGAAACCACTTGCAAACGCGGTGGACAGTATTGCATTTTATTTTACAGTGAAACCAAAGATGCATATCTGCAAAACGTTGGGTATCTGGGTCAGCAAATTGATTTGTACCTTGCATCACAGAATATCGGTGCTTTATGGTTTGGTATCGGCAAACCAAAAGATCTGCAAAAGAACGGTCTTGATTTTGTAATTATGATTTCCATTGCCAAAATGCCCGCAGACAAGTTCCGAAAAGATATGTTCAAATCAAAAAGAAAACCTTTAAGCGAAATATGGATCGGTAATACGTTAGGCATTGCTGAGATTGTTCGTTTCGCGTCAAGCGCTTGTAATACACAGCCTTGGATAGTTGAAAATACCGGTTGCGATTTGCTGGTATACCGATTTAAGAAACCCGGCAAAAGAGGTATTATGCCTGCTGACAAGGTTCGATATTATAATAAGATTGATATGGGCATATTCCTTTTCGTATTGGAAACTTGTTTGGAACACGAAAACTATACTTATGAAAGAACCTTATTTGCGGACACAACCGACGATTGTGTGGAGCAGACTTTAATCGCAAAATATACGTATGGCAGAGCCTTTGGGCAATAAGCACGGTTTTTCAGCACTACTGCCCAAGGGTTGGGCAATAAACGCTATTTTACAAGCTGTATGCCCAAAAAGTACAATGTAAAACAGAAAAAAGCCATTTTACCCGCCCAAACTTCAAAATTTTTGGGCAATAAGCGTAAAAAATCCGCCTGTATGCCCAAACTCTTCTCCGGACCACGAAATTCTTATTTATGATTTGTGATTCTAAAACGAGCGTGGTATACTGTGCCGGAAAGGAGTCTTCCAAAATGACCAAAAAACATATCCTGGAATTTCTATGTATCCTGCTGGGCAGTATCTTGTACGCC
>JAGBGO010000036.1 GCA_017935905.1 Clostridia bacterium
CCCGGACGCAAGATTTTAATGAAGGGCAATCACGATTTATGGTGGCCTACGGCACGGAAGTTACAGCAACTTTGCGCAGAACACGGTCTTACGACTTTGTCCTTTTTACAGGGAAGTGCGCTGGTTGTGGAGGATGCATTCGAACCCGGAACGGACGCCGTTGTGTGCGGCACCCGAGGGTGGATTTGCCCCGGCGATCGGGACTTCGGTAAAATGGATGAAGCTGTGTACCGAAGAGAAGGCCTTCGCCTGGAGACCGCCCTTAAACAAGGACAAAAAGAAATCGCCCGGCTCTCTGAAGCAGGTCGCCGGGGGATTATGATTGGTTTTATGCACTATCCGCCTATGGGAAACGGAAACAGTGACACCGTTTTCACGGATCTGTTTGCACGGTATGGTGTGACGCAAGTTTATTACGGTCACTTGCATGGATTTTCTGCGGAAGAAGTGCGAACGCTTCCTGCGTCTGTGGTACAGTACCGGTTAATTTCCGGCGATTGCGTCGCTTTCAATCCGGTTCTCATCCGAAAGGGCAATTAACTTCTCCGCCTTAGCACTTCCAACAGGAATCAGTAACTTCACAGCATTGGGAATGATTTCAATATCTAAAGGCAGTTCACCGCCAAATTCGCCGTCGTAATCCAAGGGGAAAGATTTACCCTCTACCGCGTGACGAACCCGTACACGCTTCACTTTTCTGTACTCAAACAGCTTCTCGTTATTCACGTGGCTGCCGGACTGAATCTGCATCATAGCAGGTAGCGCCGTGAAGAAATCCAATTTCTTTACAATCAGCAACTCAAAAGCACCGTCGTTAATCTTGGCATCCGGTGAAATTTTGCTGAATCCGCCTACGCTGGTGGAGTTTGCGACCAAGAAGAAATACACGTCGTGTTGTTCTTCCGTACCGTCAATTTCAAAAATCAAAGGCGTTGTTTCAAATTTCTTTTCCAAAATTTTCTTACCGCCCTCTGTCAGGTAAGCCATGCGACCGAAAGCCGTCTTCATTTCGCTGGGCACACAGTGGGCAACCTCAGAAAGCAAGCCGCCTGCCGCTACGTTAAAGAAATACGTGTCGTTGAAACGGCCGATGTCAATGGCCATAGACTGACCTTCCCGAATAGTCTGGCAAACGCCTTCTACGGTGCGGGGAAGGCCTAAAGCTGCTGCAAAATCATTGGTGGTACCTGCCGGCAGAATCATCAAAGGAATGCCGCTTTGGCTTTCGTAAAGGCCGGTAATGGCTTCGTTTACGGTGCCATCGCCGCCAACTGCAAGTACGAAATCGTATTCATTGGGTTTCAAAGCGGCACACATTCTTCGTGCGTCGTCTTTCTTATGGGTGTAACTTACTTGAAGTCCTTGGGCATCGTCGTCTAGCAGCAACGTGTGCACAATCTGGAGCGCCGTTTTCTGAACCGTTTGCGTTCCGGATGAAGGATTAATCACTACAAAACCTTTCATATCCAGTCATCTCCATTTCTATTTCTTAACAGGGCTATGGTAAAATATCTGTTCCTCTTTGTCAAGTTTCGCCATAGACCGAAGGGTTAACTTGCTCTCGCCATCGCTTCGTCCGTCGGAGTAATAGCAATACAAAGTATCTTCCGTAGCATATATATGCGTAATGTGTAAATCATCTTCATCAATTGTTTGAATCAGGGTGGTACTGCCGTCTGTTAAATCCATTTGGTAAAGGCCGTTTTGGGTGTTATCTTTGCCCGTTCCTTCGTAATAAACTGTGTTGCCTACCACGTAGTAGGCGGAAGAATACAGTGAAATGGTGGGGAAGAAAGCGTCTTCCTCTTTTCCCGTAAGAGAAAGGGCTTGCAACTGCCGTTTATTGGAAAGTCCGATGGTGTCTAAAAACAGCAGGTTGCCTTCAATTTGGAAGTAATACGCTTCGTCTCCGTACAAAGTGTACAGATTGCCGTCATCTACACGATAAATACCTTTGTCTGCACCGGCGGAGAAGATTAAATCGCCTTGATCGGTGAAAGCCATTTGGTAACGAATGGGTGCGTCCTCCACTTCCGGCGTATAGACCGCTTCAAATTCCGGTACATCTTCTTGGGCAGAGAATCGGTAAATGCCCTCCGTATTGCTATAATAAACGTACCCATCATAGTAGGCGAGGGTTGTGCCTGCCCGGGTGGTTACTTGCACGCATTCTTTGGTTTCCGGCGTCAGACGGTAAATTTGTCCGTTTTTGTAATTGCGGAAGAACAAATATTGTCCGCCGGCAATTAAATCTCGCACAGGTTCGTCATAGAGTGTAGTGATTTCACCGTTTTTGTACGCGAAAATCCCCTTCGATGCATCTCTGTAATATAACGTGTCGCCCAGTTGAACCAATTCGATACCGGCAGACGTTTGAGCACGCTCCGGTTTAGAAGCCGATTTGCTGTCTCGTGCCAATTTTACGATGAGGGCGGTACCTAAACTGAGTATGATCAAAATGGCACACACAGACAGCCCAATCTTTAGCCTGCGGTTGCGCTTGGCCTTTTGTAGTTGGCTCCGCTCCGCAATCCGACTTTGTTCCGTGTCGGATTGGAAATCCGCTGTTTCTCCTTCTAAAAACATTGCTTCGTGGCTGACGTGGGCTACTTTTGTAGGACGGTCTAACTGAATATATTCCAAAAAATCCGGACAGGACGTTTGAAAATCGTCTTTGAGTTGCTTTAATAGTTCCTTTTTCGTTGTATCCGGGAAAGCAGCACGTAATTCTGCCAATCCTCTTTGTGCTTCTTTTCTGGCAGAACCGGTATAATAGCCGGATAGATCGCCAATGTCTTTAAAGGATAAATCGGTAAGGCTGCGCAGAGCTAAAATGAGGCCTCGCTCGTTTTTTAACTGGGTAATAGACTTTAGCACTAAAGCAGAGGCATTATCCACCGTAGCGTCACTTGCATCCGGCACGGCCACTTGTTTGTCTTTCATCGCGTTTAAACTCAGTTTGCGGGCCATATCCAAAATCCAAAATTCCCCGTCGTAATTGGTATCAAAGGTGTATGCAAAGATGCGTACCCGGCGGAAGGTTTCCGCGGCAATTTCCCGGGCTAAGCTTTTATCTCTTACAGTAGAAAGCGCAACGGCATAAACCTTGGCTTTCATTAGTTGATATAAATCTTCAAAATCCGTTTTGGAACCTTTTCCGATTCCCACGATTAAATACTCTGCATTCATCTGATATAAATCCTTTCCGCCTTACAGCATCGGGGCGAATATACTTAAAAATCCTTGAAGTGCCTTGTACCAAACCGGTCGTTTCGTCCAGTCTTCGTACGTAATTTCTCTGCACTGCTCTTGTGTCCGGGTGAAATCCTTATATAAATCTTTAATGACAGGCGTTCCGCAGGTCCACACGGCATTTTCGTAATGCATATAGAAAGAACGGAAGTCCATATTTACTGTGCCCACCAGCGCAGTTTCATCATCACAAACCACGTTCTTGGCATGTACAAATCCGGGGGTGTACTCAAAAATCCGTACGCCTGCTTGCAGGAGTCTTCCATAGAAAGAGCGGGTCAACGTGTAAACGTATTTCTTGTCCGGAATTCCCGGTGTCATAATGCGTACGTCTACACCGCTTCTTGCCGCCATACAAAGGGCCGTTGCCATTTCATTGTCCAATACCAGATACGGCGTTGTAATGTAGATATATTTGCGGGCGTGGTTAATCATGTGCATATACAAATATTCCATAGGACGGTTCTCCGCGTCTAAAGGACCGTCGCAAAGGGGTTGCACAAAGCCGCCGCCTTTCGCTACCTCAAAGTGGGGAAAATACTGATTTAAATCGTCCAGTTGGTCTTTTCGCTGTCTGCGCTGTCCGTAGTTCCACATCTGTAAAAACATCACAGTCATACTTTGAACGCCGGGACCTTCCAATTTTATGCCGGAATCTTTCCAATGTCCGAAGGCGTCTACTAAATTGATATATTCGTCTGCAACATTCACACCGCCGGTATAACCAATCTTTCCGTCAATGACGCAAATTTTCTGGTGATTTCGGTAGTTGATATGGAAATGACTAAGCACCGGTTTTACCGGGTTGAAAACGGCGATTTTCAAATTCTCTCTGGAATATTTCTGGGCAAAGGACTTGTCCAACGTGGTCATGCTGCCTAAATCGTCGTACAAAACCCGCACTTCCACGCCTTTTGCGGCGCGTTCGCAAAGCGCTGCGTAAAGCTCGTCCCACATCTTACCCTTAGAAATAATGAAAAACTCCAGGAAAATGAAATGTTCCGCTTTTTGAATGGACTCCAGTAGGGCAGGGAAGAACGTATCGCCCAAATCGTAGTAAGCGGTTTGAGTGTCCGTATAAAGGGGAAATCCGGAATTGGTCAAAAAACGGGAAGTTTGTGCCTGGAACGGATACTCTTTCGCTAATTTTTGAAAAGCTTCTTCGCTTCCCGGGTGATTGGGGAAAGGAAGTTTCTTTAAAATGGGGACTCTTCGTTTGATTCTTCTGGGATTTCGAGCGCCACCCCAGATGCTGTAGAAAACTACGCCCAAGAACGGAATTGCCAAAATCAAAGATATCCACGCAATTTTATAAGACGGATTCTGATTGGTAGCCGTGATGCGAATTGCGGTGATGGCACCGATAATTTGAAATAATATATAGAAAGAAAAAGCAAACAGGTTAAAATAGGCCAGACTGAGCACCAAAAAGCAGGCTTGCATCACAAACAGCAGAATCATCGTCACAAGGCGAACGGTGCTGCCTTTTCTGCGTTTGGGTCGAGCGGATTTTTGTGTATTATTTGGTTCGTACTGCGTTGTTTTCTTCATACTACAAATCACCAATATATATTATATACATTTCTGGCTTTCTTTGCAAGAAAAGGGGAAATTAACAGTAGATTTTTTTTCTGCAAGGGTGTATAATGTTAAATCGGTAGTGGTCTGCCATTATAGACTTGAGGAGGTTATGAGGATGTATGCTATAGGAAATGATCATGCAGCCATTGAGCTCAAAGAGATCATTAAGAAGCATTTGGAAGCAAGAGGCATTGAAGTCAAAGATTTTGGCACCAATGAGAATGTTTCCTGTAATTACACGGATTATGCAGAAGCCGTTGCAAATGCAGTTGCGAAAGGGGAATGCGAACGGGGTATTTTAATATGCGGTACCGGCGTTGGTATCTCCATTGCGGCAAACAAAGTAAACGGAATTCGTGCTTGTTGCTGTTCTGAGCCTTTCTCTGCAAAGTTATCCAAGCAGCACAACAATTCTAATATTCTTTGCTTCGGTGCCCGCGTAGTTGGCTCTGAACTTGCCAAGATGATTGTGGATGCGTGGCTGGATGCAGAGTTTGAGGGCGGCCGTCATCAAACGCGTGTGGACATGATTTCTGCCATTGAGTCCAGAAACTGATTTGGTTGTAAACCCCGTGGGGTTAGAATAATATTTTACAATAATAATATAAATTGGAGGAATTAAACGATGGATAAGTTGAAGACGCTTGATTTACAGAAGAAAGCTACAATCATCCGTAAGCACATCATTGATGAGGTATTCTCCGCAAACTCCGGACATCCGGGCGGATCTCTTTCTTGTGCTGACATTTTAACTACACTTTATTTCGATGAGATGCGTGTAGATCCCAAGAACCCGAAGGATCCCAACAGAGACCGCTTCGTTCTTTCTAAAGGTCACTGTGCTCCTGCATTGTACGCAACACTCGCACTCAAGGGCTTCTTCCCTGAAGCTGATTTGAATACGTTCCGCAAAGTAGACAGCTACTTGGAAGGTCACCCCAGCATGAATTACGTTCCCGGTGTAGATATGTCTACAGGTTCCTTGGGACAAGGTATCGCTACAGCTGTTGGTATGGCTTTGGCTGCAAAGATTGACAAGAAAGATTACCGCGTATACTCGATCTTGGGTGACGGCGAAATTGAGGAAGGTCTCGTTTGGGAAGCTGCTATGTCTGCTGCACACTACAAGCTAGACAACTTGGTTGCTTTCGTAGACTACAACGGTCTTCAAATCGACGGTAACATTACGGACGTTATGAATCCGGAGCCGATTGCTGACAAGTTTGTTGCATTTGGTTGGAACGTGATTGCAATCAACGGCCACGACCATGCAGCGATTAAAGATGCACTTGAGGCTGCTAAGAAAGTATCCGGTAAACCTACTTGCGTAGTTTGCCACGATATTAAGGGTAAAGGCGTTTCCTTTATGGAAGGCGATTACGGCTGGCACGGTAAGGCACCGAACCAAGAACAGAGAGATCAAGCAATCAGCGAGTTGGATGCAAAGCTGGCTGAGATTGAAGCGGAAATTGCAAAGGAGGCGTAAATCATGGGTAAAGTAGCAACAAGAGAAGCATACGGCAGCGCCCTTGCACAATACGGCGCAGATGAGAGAGTAATCGTTCTGGACGCAGACCTTTCTAAGTCCACCAAGACCGATACGTTTAAGAAAGTATATCCTGAAAGACATTTCAATATGGGTATTGCAGAAGCAGATATGATGTGCGTAGCAGCAGGTCTCGCTTCTACCGGCAAGATTGTTTTTGCCAGCACCTTCGCAATTTTTGCCGCGGAGCGTGCTTGTGAGCAAATTAGAAACTCTATTTGTTATCCTAAACTGAACGTTAAGATTTGTGCAACACACGCAGGTCTTACCGTGGGTGAGGACGGCGCTTCTCACCAGTGCGTAGAGGATTTGGCAATTATGAGAGCACTTCCCAATATGACCGTTATCAGTCCTTGTGACGAGATTGAAACCAATCTTGCAATCAAGGCTGCTATGGAATTGGATGGTCCTGTATACGTTCGTTTGGGACGTTTGGGCGTAGAGGCTGTTCACGGCGAAGATTTCAAGTTCGAGCTTGGTAAGGGCGTTGTTGTGAAAGACGGCACGGACGTAACCTTGGTTGCAACCGGTCTGATGGTTCAGGAGTCTTTGAAGGCCGCTGCGATCTTGGCTGACAAGGGTATCAACGCGCGTGTTGTAGATATTCACACCATTAAGCCCATTGACAAGGATTTACTTGTGAAGTGTGCGAAGGAAACCGGTTTGATCGTAACCGTTGAGGAGCACAATATTGCAGGTGGCTTGGGCGGCGCTGTTTGCGAAGTTCTGGCTGAAAACTATCCTTGCAAAGTGAAGATGATCGGTGTTGAAGAGAAGTTTGGTAAATCCGGTGTTCCGGCTGCCCTTCTTGAGAAATACGGTCTTACTGCACAGCAAATTGCAGATAAAGTAATTGCTGCAAAGAACTAATATAGGCATTACGCTTTTGGAGATTTTGGAGATTATATTTTAGGAGGTTGTTCAGTTCTATGATTAAGAGAAAGAAACTCTCTATGGACGGTAACACCGCCGCAGCTCACGTGAGTTATGCATTTACGGAAGTTGCAGCGATTTATCCCATTACACCGTCCAGTGTTATGGCAGAACTTACAGACGCTTGGTCCGCAACCGGTTTGAACAACATTTTCGGCGACAAGGTAAAGGTTGTAGAGATGCAGTCTGAAGCCGGTGCTGCCGGTGCTGTTCACGGAAGCTTGGCATCCGGTGCACTTACCACCACTTATACAGCATCTCAGGGTCTTTTGTTGATGATCCCGAATATGTACAAGATTGCCGGTGAACTTCTGCCCAACGTTATTCACGTATCTGCTCGTTGTGTGGCTTCTCACGCCCTCAACATTTTCGGCGACCACTCTGACGTGTATGCTTGCCGTCAAACCGGTTATGCAATGCTGGCTGAGTCCAATCCTCAGGAAGTTATGGACTTAGGTGCTGTTGCACACTTGGCTACCATTAAGGGTCGTGTTCCGTTCCTGAACTTCTTTGACGGTTTCCGTACTTCTCATGAGATTCAGAAGATTGAAGCATGGGATTACGCAGACTTAGAGAAGATGGTAGACAAGAAGGCGATTGCTGCTTTCCGTGCCCGCGCTTTGAATCCGGAGCATCCGGTTCTTCGCGGCAGCGCTGAGAACGGTGACATTTTCTTCCAACACAGAGAGGCTTGTAACAAGTATTACGATGCCCTTCCTGCCATTGTGGAAGAATATATGAACAAAGTAAACGCTAAGATTGGTACCAACTATCAGTTGTTTAACTACTACGGTGCGCCTGATGCAGACAGAGTCATTATTGCAATGGGTTCTGTTTGTGACGTAGCAGAAGAAGTGATCGACTATATGAATGCACACGGCCAGAAAGTGGGTCTTGTAAAGGTTCGCTTGTACCGTCCGTTCTGTGCAGATAAGTTGATCGAAGCGCTTCCGAAGACCGTTAAGAAGATTGCCGTTCTTGACCGTACCAAGGAGCCCGGCTCTTTGGGCGAACCTTTGTACTTGGACGTTATGACAGCTTTAGCTGCAAATGGCGTAACGGGTATCAAGGTAGTTGGCGGCCGCTACGGACTTGGTTCTAAGGATACGCCTCCGGCATCCATCTTTGCTGTTTATGAGAATTTGGCTAAGGATGCACCGAAGGATCATTTTACCATGGGCATTGTGGACGACGTTACCAAACTTTCTTTGAAAGAGAAGAAAGCGCCGGATACGTCTCCTAAGGGCACCATTTCTTGTAAGTTCTGGGGTCTTGGCGGCGACGGTACCGTTGGTGCAAACAAGAACTCCATTAAGATTATTGGTGATCATACGGACAAGTACATTCAAGCTTACTTCCAGTATGACTCCAAGAAGACCGGTGGCGTTACCATTTCTCACTTGCGTTTTGGTGACAAGCCCATTAAGTCTTCTTACTATATCAATAAGGCGAACTTCGTTGCTTGCCACAATCAGGCATACCTGACCAAATACGATATCGTTTCCGATATTAAGCCGGGCGGTACGTTCCTTTTGGACTGCCAGTGGACGGGAGATGAATTGGATGCCCATTTGCCGGCTTCCGTGAAGTCTTATATTGCAAACAACAAGATTAAGTTCTACACCATCAATGCAACCAGCATTGCTTTGAACAAAATCGGCAATGCGAAAGTAAAGAACACTGTTCTTCAATCTGCATTCTTCGCCCTTGCCAATATCCTTCCGAAGGACGAGGCCATCGAGTATATGAAGAAGATGGCTTACAAGTCCTATATTAAGAAGGGACAAGCTATGGTGGATCTCAACTATGCGGCAATCGACGCAGGCGCAGATGCTTTCGTTCTGGTTGACGTTCCCGAGGCTTGGAAAAATTGCGGCGCAGATGCACCTGCAAATGCGGCTGTATCTCCTCGCAAGGATTTAGAGAAGTTTGTCAATACCGTTGTAACGCCTGTTGGCGCTATGAAGGGTGACAGCCTTCCCGTATCTGCCTTCAAGGATTACGTAGACGGTACGTTCCCGCAGGGTGCTGCTGCATTTGAAAAGCGCGGCGTTGCTGTATTCGTTCCCGAATGGAATCCCAACAAGTGCGTACAGTGTAACACATGTTCTTACGTATGTCCTCATGCGACAATCCGTCCTTTTGCAATGAGCGCAGATGAAGCTTCCAAAGCACCTGCTTCTACCAAGTTCGCTGCAAAGATGATCGGTAAGGGTTGTGAAGACTACAAGTTCACCATGGCAATTTCGCCTCTTGACTGTATGGGTTGCGGACTTTGCGTAAAGGCATGTCCTGTTACCAAGAAAGCAGAAGAAAAGGCTAAGGCTGCCGGCGAGAAAGCTAAGTTTGAAGACGTTGCGCTTCGTATGGTTCCCCAAGCTACCCAAGCAGACCAACAGGCTGCATTCGACTACGCAGTTGCAAACGTATCCAAGAAGGTTACACCTTTTGCAGATACTTCTGTAAAGGGAAGCCAGTTCAACCAGCCGTTGCTTGAATTCTCCGGCTCTTGTGCAGGTTGCGCTGAAACTTCTTACGCACGTTTGATCACCCAGCTCTTCGGTGAGAGAATGTATATCTCCAATGCAACCGGATGTTCCTCTATTTGGGGTGGTTCCGCTCCTGCTACACCGTACACCGTGAACAAAGATTCCGGCCACGGTCCTGCATGGGCAAACTCCTTGTTCGAGGACAACGCAGAGCACGGTCTCGGTATTGCTCTCGGTCAGAAGACCATCCGGAACCGTTTGATCGGCTACGTGAAGGAACTCTCTACCCAGGTATGTGACGAGAGCAAGAAGGCGGTTATTGACGCTTACTTGAACAGCGTAGATAATGGCGCTGAGAATGCAAAGGCTACTGAAGCATTGGTTGCTATGTTGGAATCCTGCGATTGCAAGAATCCTTTGAAGGATAAGATTTTGGCTGACAAGAACTACCTTGCTAAGAAGTCCGTATGGATCTTCGGTGGCGACGGTTGGGCTTACGATATCGGTTTCGGCGGTTTGGATCACGTAATTGCTTCCGGCGAAGACGTAAACATTATGGTATTCGATACCGAAGTTTACTCCAACACCGGTGGTCAGGCTTCCAAGGCAAGCCGGATCGGTCAGGTTGCTCAGTTCGCAGCTGCCGGTAAAGAAATCGGCAAGAAGAACTTGGCTGAAATCGCAATGTCTTACGGTTACGATTACGTAGCACAGATTGCAATGGGCGCTGATATGAATCAGACCATTAAGGCAATTGCTGAAGCTGAAGCTTATCCGGGTCCGTCTATTATCATCGGTTACGCTCCTTGTGAGATGCACGGTGTAAAGGGCGGTATGGGCAACTGCCAGCTTGAAATGAAGCGTGCGGTAGACGCAGGCTACTGGCAGATGTTCCGGTATAATCCGGCAGCTCGCGCTGAAGGTAAGAATCCGCTTACCATCGACAGCAAAGAGCCTACGGCAAGTTACCGTGACTTCATTACCAGCGAGACGCGTTACAGCCGTTTGATCCAGGCGTTCCCGGATCGTGCAGAAGCACTGTTCGCGCAAGCTGAAGAAGACGCAAAGGCAAGATACGACAGATTGACCAAAATGGTAGATTTGTACAACTAAGCCCGCGATGAAATGAATTAGAAAGAGGTCGCCTTCTTGTGGGAGGCGGCCTCTTTTGTGTTGTTAAAACTTGTTTCTGAAACTGGCAGGGTTGAATTTAAGAAAAAACGGGGTTTTAACCCAGTAAAATGCAATATTTAACCCACTGCGACTTTCTTACTGCAATGGCTCAACCACTTTCGGAAAGTCTAGGTAATTGTCGATGGTAAAATAGACAAAATCTGACTTATAAACAGATTCGTCATTACCGCCCAGTCCGTAATCGTCGCCAATGTATGCCACTTGGTCGTGGGTGAAACCATTTTCCTTGCAATATAAGTCAAGGGCATAGTATTTGTTGTAAGGCTTGGGCGCCATATCAAAGGAGGATGAACCACCAACGAAAACAACGTAATCATCAAAGGTTTGTACCACATCCTCATAAATACGGCGACGCTTTGTTCGGTCCGGATCAAAGGCAAGTTTGTCCTCTTGTTTGGCTTTGGTTCCCAAGATGGGGAAGGTGATGCAGCCGGAAGGATGAAACTCTACGGTTTCTCCGGCGTATTCGGTAAAATTATATTTTACCCGCAACATATTTATCTTCTCCGAGATCAGCGATTTGTTGCAGGGGGTAGTCAAGTCCTTTAGAATATCTATACTTTGGGTTTCCGGATTATAAACACCGTACTGCATCCCATAGTTGCCGATAATATCAATGGGGAAGTGGTCAAGTTGATTGAAGATACGCATCACCTGACCGGCACCGACCATCAATAATTTATATTTTTTTGCAAGTTTGGAAAGAATTGCTCGGTGCTCTAAACTTAACTGTGTTTTGTGTTGCGTCAGGGTACCGTCTAAGTCCATGGCAATGGCTTTGATGTTTTTGTACATGGAATCACCTCAATATAAATCTTGTGTATTATAACATACCCATATACGGGGCGCAATGCAATGAACAGGAAAATCCATTCATTATTAGAGGATTAGATTGAAGGGGAATTGTATTGCATGAACGAAATCGAAAAAATTGATGCGGTGCTAGAAATTGTTAGACGTATAGAGGAATACGTTATAATAGGGCAAACCGTCTGAAACCCGCATAAACACTAGGGTTTTCGCTGGTTTGCCCCATTGAACACATTGGTGTCAAAAACGGGTTTTTGGGCGGTTTTAGAAAGGAGCGGAATAACATTCTAAATATGCCTCAGAAATCCATGCTCTGTTGCAGCTAAAACTAAATATTCAAAACTGTCACAAGTAAAAGCTGAATGGGTATTAAAACTCGTTCGGTTTTCTTTTCTTTATACAATCTTAATGCTATAAATCGCTCTCTTACACCGTCTTAAAATATAAAGTAGTATACTTAAAATGACAAAAGGAAGATAAGGAGAAGCGTTATGGCGGATCTGATACATAAAAAGAGGGGGCTAACCTCGTTTCAAATCATCATACTCGGTTTTTCGGGAGTTATACTTGTGGGCGCGTTATTACTGATGCTCCCCATATCAACTAAAAGCGGTACC